>CAYZTY010000110.1:0-7476 GCA_964481525.1 uncultured Pirellulales bacterium | reverse complement strand
GCGTCCTTGAAGAACTGTACGTTGACGGTATTTCTATTGGCACCGCTGTTGGTCCGAACAACCTTAGCTACCGATACGACCGTATAACCATCGGTGCCGAAGGCAACCAATGGTACCTCTATAACGAGCTGTTGGGTGCTATTGATGAGTTCGCCATTTATGAAGGCATACTCGGCGCTGATAGAATCGAGGTACACTACCTTGTAGGCATCACTCCCGAACCGGCGACGCTTGCTTTACTTGGCCTGGGCGGCCTGGCATTGATTCGAAAACGAAGAGTATAAACGCTATAGGGTGGTTCACGTAAGGGCGGTCCGCGAACTATCTTTACTTCTTTAGCAGGTTTGGTTTCATTCGTTGCAGCCATTCGGGGAGTTGGTCGGAGGTAACCTTTAGCCATAATCCTTTCTTTTGGCTGTGTGCAATTGCTTCTAACTGCTTATATTTGTTGTAGAAACTGTGCTGAAATCGCAAATCGGCATAGGCGTATCCTTCAGAGACCAAAACTTCATTTAAAAACCTGCCGTCAGGCAGTTGCACATAAGCCAGTAATCTGCCGAATTTACCTCTGGTTCGATGCTCTTCGAGATAAACGGTAACCTGCTTTCCAAGTGCTAATTCGGTAGCGAACTCAGCAGCCTCGGGACCAAAATACATAACACCAACTTCGGGATGTTTGGTCTCCGGTGTATCAATCCCCCATAGTCTTATTCTTGTATGCTCCTTATCTCCGTCAGGCGCATCTATATCGATAGTATCACCATCAACCACCTTCGCAACTGTAAAAGACTTGGCGTGATATCTATTGAAATCGTATGCGCCGGCCCTTTCAATCGAGGCCGGCTTACTTCTTTGGCTGATACAGGCCTGGTCAAGCAGTATGACGGCGCCCGCAGCCAAAAAACACAGAACGATGACAATGCCGCGAGCGCGTCTGCTCATTGCATATTGCTTGTTTGATTTTACGCGCACAATCTTCTTAGTCGCTTTTTGTCCTTTGCTCGACGGTTTTGTCCAGCTCAAAGGCATCACATACCGCTTGTAGCGCCTTCTCAGCCTCTTCTTTTGCCACGATACAGCTTATTCGAATCTCGCTTGTGGTAATTGAATCGATATTTACCTGGGCCTTGGCCAGTGCTCCGAACATCTTGTCCGCAACGCCGTAGTGCGTTCTCATCCCAACGCCGACAACCGATACCTCGGCAATGTCCTCCCGGATAAAAACGCTTTCGCAACGTACCTCGTCCTTGATTTCCTTGATGGCCTTCTGTGCATCTGCAAGGTCTGTCTTACTGATTGTGAATGAAATGTTCGCCTTTTCCGGGCTCCGCTCCGTCTGTACAATGTCGTTTATTACAACCTTCGCTCCCGCCAGATGCGCGAATATCTTTGCAGCGTTACCGGGTTTGTTATCAATGTCCACAAGCCCAATTTGCGCCAGGTTCTCCTGTACCGTCGCTCCCGAAACTAAAACACCTTCCATTTGCGGCACCTCATGAGTAATTATGGTTCCTTTTTTATCCCCAACACTGCTCCTTACGTGGATTTTAACATCATATCTCTTGCCAAACTGAATCGACCGGCCGTGCATCACCCCCGCGCCCAGACTGGCCAGCTCCAGCATTTCGTCGTACGTGATTTCGTCTATCTTGGCGGCTTTTTCATAAATTCGAGGGTCCGTCGTAAAGATGCCGTCCACATCCGTATAGATTTCGCATTCTTCCGCGTCAAGTGCCGCCGCCAGAGCTACTGCGCTCGTATCCGAGCCACCTCTTCCCAGCGTCGTTATGTTTTCATTCTCATCAACGCCCTGGAAACCCGCCACTACGACGATTTTGCCCTGCTGGAGCTCTTTGATAATCCGCTCGGTCCCGATACTTATTATTCGCGCTTTAGTGTGCACGCCGTCTGTTAACAAACGTATTTGGGCGCCGGTAAAACTTATCGCCGGATGCCCCAGCGCCTCGATTGCCATAGCCAGCAGTGAAACACTCTGCTGCTCACCCGTGCTGAGCAACTGGTCCATCTCACGTTGTGGTGGATTCGGATTCACCTCCAGTGCATCGTCAATGAGTTCATCCGTCTGTTTGCCGCGCGCCGAGGCAACAACAACCACCTGATAACCCCTCTTGGCCGTGGAGACTACCCGCGCGGCGGCAGTGCGAATCTTATCCGCATTTGCCACAGACGTGCCGCCGAACTTCTGTACTATAATTGCCATACCCTCAGCACCATAAAACTCAGCATTTCAGGAAATATTCCATTAACTCAAAACCATTCTCAATCCATAAGCCCGTTTCCGCAGCGTTTGCCTCACTAAACGGCTTATGCAGCACGCCGGTAACTTTCCAGCCCAATATGGCAAAAGGAACCGGTTCAGGCGAGTGGGCCTGGTTACTTACGTAGGTCGGATGGTCAGGCATAACAAGTATTCGCCAGGCCTCGTATCCTTGCAGCGCCTCGAGGACCGGCCCGACTATATACTTGTCAATCCGCTCCACCGCTTTTTTCTTGAGCTCAGGATTACCGCTGTGGCCCGCCTCATCCGGCGCTTCTATGTGAACAAAAACAAGGTCATACTTCTCTAATGCCTTTATTGCCTCCCGGCCTTTACCCTCGTAATTAGTATCGACAAAACCGGTAGCGCCCGGCACGGTTATTAAATCGAACCCGATTAATTTCGAGAGACCTCGAACCAGGTCAACGGCCGTTATCGTGGCCCCGGTCAGCCCGTATTTTTTCTTGAAACTCTCCATTTGCGCTCTCTTGCCCTGGCCCCATAGCCATATCGAGCTGACGGGATTCTCTCCGAGGTCACGTCTTACCCGATTTATCTCGTGCTCCGACAATACCTGCTGTGCCCGTGCCATAATATCTATAAGAAGCTCCGCAAATTTCCCGCGCGGAAGATTTTTCTCAATTGACGAGCCAATAATATCATGTGGAGGCTGAGTCTGCACATCGAACTCAACACCGCGAATAACCAACAGATTTCGATAACTGACACCGGCATAAAAACGGATTTGCTCATCACCCAGCGCCTCGTTAAGCTCTTTCATCAATTTTGCCGCTTCCTCACTCGAGATGTGTCCTGCACTGTGGTCGGCCATTTTCCCGTCCGCGATTGTTACCAGATTACACCGGAAAATCCAGTCATCAGCAGATAGCTTAATACTGCGCGCAACGGCCTCAATCGGTGCCCGACCCGTATAATAACGCCTCGGGTCATACCCCATAACGCTCATCATTGCCACGTCACTACCGGCCGGCATTCCCTTTGGAATTGTCAGAACCATCCCCATTCGGCCCTGAGAGCTTATTTTGTCGATGTTTGGTATATCGGCAGCCTCCAGAACCGTCCGGCCGTCAAACTTATCTATCGGCTTGTCCGCTGCACCATCGGGCACTATGATTACAAATTTGCCGCTCAATCCTTATCCTCCGGTATCTCAACAATTCGCACGCAAACAGGCTCGGCACATACCGTATCGAGATGCGCAAGTCCTGAAAGCGCGGCGCTTATCTTGCCCTGCTCCGTTAGATGAGTCGTTATCACCACCGGCACGGTGTTTTCCGGGCCGTGGCCCTCGTGCTGAATAACACCCGATATACTAATCGCGTTCTCTGCAAGCACTTTGCCGATTTGCGCGAACACACCTGCCTGGTCCTTGACCATCAACCTTACATAAAACCTGCCTATGTAATCGTCAATTTTTTCTATTAACGAAGCTATCTCCCGCCTTGGCCTCAGATACAGGTGGCGAAAGCTCCTGCCTGCATTGCCCAACGCAACGTCAATAATATCGGCGACAATAGCACTTGCCGTCGGCATCATTCCGGCACCCCGGCCATAGTACATCACCTGCCCGACTGCGCTGCCGAATATGCTTACCGCATTAAACGACCCATCGATTCTGGCAAGCGCATTATCTTTTGCAATAAAGGAAGGATGGACCCGAAGCGAGACCCGGCCGTCTTCATTCCTCTGTCCGATTGCCAATAGCTTCAGCACATAGCCCATCTCTCCGCCATAGCTAATGTCGTCTTTCGAGATAGATTCGATGCCCTGCACAAACACATCTTCCACCGTAATTTCGTACCCGAACGCTATAGATGCCAGAATTGCCAGCTTGTGTGCACTATCGTCACCGCTGATGTCCAGCCTCGGGTCCGCCTCCGCATAGCCAAGCCGCTGCGCCTGAGCCAAAGATTCGGCAAAATCCTCGTCTCGGCCGGTCATATTCGAAAGGATATAGTTGCACGTTCCGTTCAGAATACCGTACATCGCTTTAATTTCATTGGCCGCCAATCCGGTTCTAATCCCGGAGATAATCGGTATCCCGCCGGCGCAGCTCGCTTCAAATGCTATACAACGGCCGTTATCATGAGCAGCCTTGTAAAGCTCATTACCGTGCTCGGCCAGCAATGCCTTGTTCGCCGTAACGACATCTTTCCCCGCCGCCAGCATTTTTAGCTGTATCTGCTTTGCCACATCGGTCCCGCCGACAAGCTCCACTCCGATCTCGATACTCTTGTCATTCAACAGTGTATTCAAATCGTCTGTTAGAACGCCCGTTGGCAATTCCACCTGCCGGGGCCGGTCCAAATCTATATCGACCACCCGAGCTAATTCAAGGCGAAGCCCCGTCTTCGCAGATATCGAATCGCCTTGCTCTAACAGAATCCGTGCCACGCCGCACCCAACGGTGCCAAAACCGACAATTCCAATTTTTACAGTTTTTTCAGCCATAGTCTCTTATCTCACAATTTACGGCTCGTAGTCTATGGATTCATCTGCAAATAGTCAATAATCAATTATCAACAATCAATACAGTCTCCGGCTATGTGTAATCCCTGGGAAATTACAGTAGTGGACTTCATAAAAAACGTACGTAAAGCTTGGAGATACAACTGATAGGGTGCAGAGAAAGGTTTTTTATGTCAGGTTCAGCGTCTTTTTCGTAAAAACGCTGTGCCAAAACCAAAAAGTAAAAGCGTGGCCGGCTCGGGCAAAACATTAATTGTCAAATTATCAAATGCACCCTCAGATGAAATCAATCTTATCATAGTAATTTGACCGAGGGGTTGCCCGGAGGTGTTAGCTGTTTGCCAGGCTCCTCCATTCCAAAAGATTTCCGCTGTGCATTTACCCAATGTGCCGGTTACCTCGAAAATTGTGCTGTTTGCATAATCGCAAAATTCGATGGATGCATAATTGACATACTCACCCGGGGCCAGGTCAAATGTTATTTCATCAATAGCAGGCCACAAATCAAGGGCATTACCGCTTGGGGGTAACCACTCATCACTGATGTCCCAGACAGGAATGTCCAGTATTCCTATCGGCATGATATTATGATGAAAGACCTCATTAGTAAAGTCGTTCTGGTCCGGTTTTTCGTAATTGAAATCTTCCACATATATTTCCGCTACAGCCGGTGAAGATAAAATGAAACTAATAATTAACACAAAAAACAGAGCGACATTCAGCTTAGTAATATTCACTCCGGCCGGTGTTGAGATGCTGCAATAATGTGAGGGGAAAACAGTATGCTTTTTCACTTCTTTCATCCTTCTAAAAAAGCTATACCATCAGGGACAAAATATGCACTACGGTATTACACGCTTGAAGAGTTCCCCTCCCCCACTTAAGATGGCGGTATTATAACATCTTTCTATAAAATGTCAAGAAAAAAAGATTTTGTAGTGGATTTTATAGGTCTTTTATGATTGCCCCCCTCCAACTTTTTTTTGTCGATATCCCATCTGATTTGTCTACTCACAGCCTTGTAAAGCTCATTGCCGTGCTCGGCCAGCAGCGCTTTGTTCGCTGTAACAACGTCTTTACCCGCTGCCAGCATTTGTAGCTGTATCTGTTTTGCCGCACCAGTCCCACCGACAAGTTCTGCCGCGATTTCGATGCTTTTGTCATTCAGTAATTGACTCAAATCATTTGTCAAAACACCCGGCGGCAATTCCACCTGCCGGGGCCGGTCCAAATCCACATCGACCACCATTGCTAATTCCAGGCGGAGTCCCGTCTTCGCTGATATCGAGTCGGCCTGCTCCAATAGAATTTTTGCTGCGCCGCACCCGATGGTGCCAAAACCAACAATTCCAACTTTTACAGTTCTTTCAGCCATATTTCCTTATCCCGTAACGGCCTGTAGTTTATGAATTCACCGGCAGATAGTCAATAACCAATTTGCTCTGTTGAAATGATATTCAATCCGGTCATTGCGAGCGAGGCACAGCCGAGTGTGGCAATCTTAATCGTTACTTTTTAGATTGCTTCGTCGCTATGCTCCTCGCAATGACAATGATAATGTTTTCAACAGAGCATAACCAATTATCAATAAACGGTACGGTCTCCGGCTATGTACAGTCTTTGAGAAGTTGTGGAGGTGTGCTTCATAAACCAACATACACAAGCATTGAAGCCGGGGCTGGATAGGAGACAGAGTGAGTTTTTTTCGTAAGGCTCAACGTCTTTTTTGTAAAAACGCTGCGCCTATGCCAAAAAGTAAAAGCGTGGCCGGCTCTGGTACAACGTTAATTGTTAAGTTGTCAAATCCAGCCTGAGAGGAACTTAGTATAACCTCATAGATTTCGATTCTATCTTCACCGTAGAAAAAATCGCCTGGGTCAAATTCAAGTGGATATCCCCAGTCCCAACCTGACGGGATTTCTGCTATGGTTTCACCCTGGGTGCTGCCACCATTAAAGTAAACATCGTAGTAAACCTTAACGGTTGTATCGTCTGCCCAACTAATAACATCAACGCTAACATAATCGATATATTCACCAGGGTCCAGATTGAATGTTATTTCATCAACAGCAGGCCACAGATTAAGGGCAGTGCCATCCGGGGGTGACCACTCATCACTAATATCCCAGAGGGGAATGTCCAATGGCGGCAACTCCTCGATACTATGATTAAAAACTCCATTAGTAAAGTCGTTCTGGTCCGGTTTTTCGTAATTGAAGTCTTCCAAATATATTTCCGCTACGGCCGGCGAGGACAAGATGAAACTAACAACTAACACAAAGAACAGAAGGGCATTCAGCTTAGTAATATTCACTCCGTCCGGTGTTGAGATGCTGCAATAATGTGAGGGGAAAACAATACGCTTTTTCACTTTTCTCATCCCTCCAAAAAGCTATACCATCAAGAACAAAACGTGCGCTACGATATCACACGATTGAAGAGTTTCCCTCATCCACTTAAGAATAGAAATATTATAACACCTTTTTACAAAATATAATACATTTATATAAAATGTCAAGAAAAAAAGATTTTGTAGTGGATTTTATAGGTCTTTTATGTTTGACCCCCTCCAACTTTTTTTTGTCGATATCCCTATCTAACTTGTCTGCTCACAGCCTCGTAAAGCTCCTTCTGGACCTCAAAGCCCAGTGCCTCAGCCTTTTTTACATGCTCCCACGACAAATCATATTTCTTCAGATAATAATAGC
>CAYZTY010000109.1:0-7580 GCA_964481525.1 uncultured Pirellulales bacterium | reverse complement strand
CGGAGAGATATAACCGCGGTCAAACTGCATACCCTCGACGACCGTCAGCTCGGTCTGCATCGCTTTTCCTTCCTCGACCTCGATAACGCCTTCCTCTCCGACTTTATCCATTGCGTCTGCCAGTATTTCGCCCACTTCAGGATTATTGTTGGCACTGATGGCGCCGACTTTTGCAATGTCATCGTGCCCTTTTATCTCCCTGCTGACCGACTCGATATAAGTGGTAACAACCTCGGTAGCCTTGTTAATGCCGCGCTGCACCGCTACGGGATTCGCACCGGCGGCAACATGTTTTAATCCCTCGGCATAAATGGCCTCGGCCAGAACTGTTGCCGTAGTCGTACCGTCGCCGACCAGGTCACTTGTTTTACTGGCCACCTGATTGACCATCTTGGCGCCCATATTTTTGAACGGTTCCGGCAACTCGATTTCCTTACTCACCGAAACACCGTCTTTAGTTATCTTGGGCGAGCCCCAGCTTTTGGAGAGCATAGCGTTCTTCCCGGTCGGCCCCATCGTGATTTTCACCGCTGCCGCCAACTGGCCCAAACCGTCTTTGAGGTTTGCTCGCGCGACTTCATCGAACATCATTTGCTTTGCCATAATTTGTTACCTCTTCCTAAATCACTTTTATTCTGTTTTGTACCGCACAAAAAGCCCGGATACAATGTTTCTTATTCGGTTTCTATCTTTCCACAATTCCGAGTATTTCGCTTTCCCTCAGGATTTTGTATTCCTCGCCGTCGATTTCCACCTCGCTGCCCGAGTATTTTCCGAATATTATCTCGTCATTCTTCTTAACGGACATTTTGGCGCGTTTGCCGTTCTCGAGCACTTTACCTTCTCCCACTGCGACAATCTTTCCGACCTGCGGTTTTTCTTTTGCGGTATCGGGAAGCACGATTCCGCCGGACGTTTTCTCCTCAGCTTCCAACGGCTTAACGACCACTCTATCATCCAAAGGCCTAAGTTTCATATATGCACTCCTTATTTATTATTGTTTCCCGTTTCCTATTTCTCATTTACAGTTTCTAACCTCTGGTCAACTCACTGACCGCTCGTTTTAGCGTTCCTTCTGGTGATGTTCCAGGACTAATCCAGCGGTCAGGCCGGATGCCTCGGTTGTTAATCGGCTGTCCGTCCGCTGTAAACAGATACGCAGTTATAGTTGTTTCGCTTGCGCCGTTTGCCTTCTTTTTCAAACTGCGTGAAGTGCCTTCGCCTGCGGTCGTTTGGCCAAGCAGCTTCGCTCCAGCATTATTCTTTATTGCCGAAGCCAGCAGCTCCCCCCCGAATTTTGTCTTAGGGCCAACCAGCACGACGACAGGCCATCGCACAATTTTGGATTGCTTTGCTCTGACAGCAATCGGCTGGTCCCGGCCGATTTTTTGTATCTGCCACATCACTCTGCCACGACCGACAAACATGCCGGCCACCTCACGAACAGCGGAGTAAAAGCCGCCCCTGTTGTCGCGTAAGTCAACGATAAGACCGCGAACGCTTTGTTCTTGAAAATTGTTGATTGCATTACGGACCTCCGCAGGCGTTTGCTTCGTGAAGACGGTAATAACCAATAGGCCGATATTGGATTCAAGTATTTGACTCTCGACGCCGGAGACTACGACTGTTCCACGGACAACGTTCGCTTCTCGGCTCGCCCCACTTTTGGAGCGTATCTTGAGTTTAACGCTTGTGCCTTCAGGTCCCTTGATAAGCCTGACAGCTTGCTCTAAAGACATTCCACGCGTGTATTGGCCATCGATAACAGTAATAATATCTCCGGCATTAAGCCCGGCGTTATCAGCCGGCCCGCCGGCAATAACTCTTTTCACAAAGATTCCATCTGGCCGGGTATCGATATGTACCCCGATGCCGGAGAACGAACCCTGGATGTCCTCTTCCAATTTTCTGGTTTGCTCGGCGGATAGCTTCTGTGTTTCAGAAATATCATTTTGGCTTAAGGCGAGGGCTTTTCTGACGCCCTCTGTTGGGATTGATTGAATCAACTTCCAGCCGGTCTCATCCTTTGCAAAAATATTCATTACCTTACTGCGGCTCTCGGTGCCATCGGCGCTAACATCCAGTAAAGACCCAATTTCATACGCCATCGGGCCTATTACCATGATAGATTCAACCTTATGTTCGTGTTTCTTGGGTCGTTGCTCGCCCTGCATTATGTTGTCGAGAAGTTCACAAAACTTCTGCTTGTCGATAACAGCGGCCTGCGAAGGATTGTTTGGCTTGGGTATGGCTACCACGAATCCTTTGTCCGACAATATCTCCTGAAAAAGTGTGGAGGGCTTTTCCAGCCGCCAAGCCTGATTTGTCTTATCAACAAGGGCACGGATGGCAGCTTCGTCTTTTTCCTCCTGTGTCGGTTGGGCAAATGCAGGGCCACAAAAAAAAGGAACTAAAACCAGGGCAGCGAAAAGTAACTTTTTCGAATGCCGCCTGATAAATTCCTGTTGTGGCATATTTAATCTCATTCTTTTACCCTCTTTGAGCATCTTTGTATCCGGCATAGTGTATCGAATTACATCATACCCATTCCGCCGGGCATCCCACCCATTCCGCCCATGCCGCCCATGCCGCCGGGCATACCGCCACCCATTCCACCCGGTCCGGCCGGACCTGCCTGGCCTTTTTCTTTGGGCTTCTCGCTTACGAGACAATCGGTTGTCAAAAGCAGCCCGGCAACACTTGCACCATTCTGCAACGCAGATACCGTTACCTTAACGGGGTCAATAACGCCCGCCTCGACCAGGTCCTCGAACTGGTCCTTATCGGCATTGTAGCCGAAACCACCTTTGCCTTTATAAACCTTGTTTACGACTATATTGGGCACCGCGCCGGCATTTGCAGCAATGAAATAGCACGGCATTTTCAGAGCGTGTGCAACTATCTCTGCGCCGGTCTTCTCATCGTCTTTCAGGTTCAGCTTACGTACATCATCGATACAGCGAATGAAAGCCACGCCGCCGCCGGGTACAATTCCACCTTCAATGGCCGCCCTTGTAGCGTGCAGAGCGTCCTCGATGCGGGCCTTCCTCTCCTTCATTTCCGCCTCGCTTGCTGCTCCGACGTTGATTTGCGCCACACCGCCGGTAAGTTTGGCCAATCTTTCCTGAAGTTTTTCACGGTCATAGTCGCTGGTCGTGCTCTCTATCTCGCCGCGAATCTGGTTTATTCTTCCCTTCAGCGCCTCGCTGGCCCCGGCCCCCTCAAGAATAATAGTGTTGTCGTTGTCAATGGTAACCTTCTTCGCCTGGCCCAATTGCTTGACCGAGACGTTTTCCAGGTCGATACCGAGGTCTTTGAAAATCGGCTCGGCGCCGGTCAGGATAGCAATATCCTGCAGCATTGCCTTTCGGCGGTCGCCGTAGCCCGGGGCCTTGACGGCCGCTACCTGCAGGATGCCGCGAAGCTTGTTAACGACCAGAGTTGCCAGCGCCTCACCTTCAATATCTTCCGCGATAATCAGCAGCGGCCTTTTGGCCTTGGCCACCGCTTCAAGAAGTGGTACGAGTTTGGCAACGTTACTAATCTTGTCCTCGTGTACGAGAATAAAAGGTTTTTCCAGCTCACAGACCATATTCTCCGGGTCGGTCACGAAGTGCGGCGACAGATACCCCCGGTCAAACTGCATACCCTCGACGAATTCAACCGTCGTCTCAAGGCTCTTGCCCTCCTCGACCGTAATCACGCCGTCCTTGCCGACGCGCTGAAAGGCCTTGGCCATTATCTTACCCACTTCGACGTCGTTATTTGCCGAGACCGCCGCTATGTTGATGATGTCGTCCTTTCTTTCAATATCGATGGGTTTCGCAAGGCTGGTTAGCTTCTCGATTACGCACTTAACAGCCGATTGTATGCCTCGATTCAGACTCATAGGGTCGGCGCCGGCCGCGAGGTTGCGGTAGGCTTCTTTGAAGATTGCCTCGGTAAGAACCGTCGCCGTCGTCGTCCCGTCGCCTGCAATCTTGGAGGTCTTGGTCGCCGCTTCTTTTACTAACTGTGCGCCGAGGTTCTCAGCCTTATTGATAAGTTCGATTTCCTCCGCCACTGTTACGCCGTCCTTGGTCACGGTCGGCCCGCCCCAGCCCTTGTCGATAATGGCGTTTCTGCCTCTCGGCCCGAGAGTCGATTTCACGGCGTTCGCCAGTTTCTCGACGCCCGCCAACAGCGAGGCCCTTGCCTCCGCCTCAAATGCCAATTCTTTAACTGCCATAATTGTTCCTCTCCTAATACTTATTCTGTTTAAGATTGCACTATAACTGCCTGTCGACACTCAGGCTGTGCAAAGCTGATGCCAGATTCATACACCATCAGTGCCGTTTTGGCCCTGCATAATGTAACTTCTTTTATCAGAAAGTATTATGAGATGCAAGATTTAGTCCCAAAAACCGCTCCCCCACCCCTTTTAGGACCGGCTTATGCCACTTTTGGCATTGTGATTACCCCCACCCCGCCATCTTGACAGGAATCTAATCTCCGTAAGCCCCCACTTTTATAGTGGGGGGTCACTTTTTGTTTAACCCTCACCATTCCGCCAACGTAAAATATTTAGCCCTGCGATTTATCGCAGGGTCTCTTGTGGATTTTATATGGGGTCATCACGATTTGATAGAGCCGCAGGAATCCACCCGGTTAGCCCTGCCATCCTGTTTTGAGTCCCGGTATGCCGGGGTTGATGGTAGGGTTTTATTTAGCCCCACGTTTCCCCCTGTGGGATGGGCAAGTAAATTGCCCATCCCACATTGCCTTTCGACTAACGAAATACTAAGTTGTATGGCACTCGTACGAGCAGTAATAGCAGCCATTAGATTGGGGATAGTATTTTTTGGCCTCTCGCACTGCACCATGACAGCTAGAAAAGTCACCTAAATACTTCCTGTTCTCTTTATTTGGTAAGTAAGAACAATCCGATTTGTGAACTTCATGGTCACCATTATTCTGCGCTTGTTTGTTGACGTAATATATAGCCACAAAAAGCCTCACTTTCCTAATTTTCGGTTCATCGCTTTATTGACGGATTTACCGTCAACTTTTACTTTCGCTACAGATCGTCTGTAAGGATCTCTTGCGACTGTATCTACCTGAACCTGTTGTCCTTGAATCAGATTTTTCAAGTCCTGTGTAGCTTTAGCAGAACCTGATTTCCCTTTTTCCGGAGCATCCACATTTGCTAAACGCACAGGATGCTTGCGCGATGCTGTTTTGAAAGTATCACCGTCAATTACTCTTGTTACAGTTTCTTTTCGTTTTGACATTTTTTATTCCTTTAGTAAAATTTTTTAAAGTTCTTCAAAAACTCTTTACAGTGTTGACAAATTAACTAAAGAAGCAACAATCTCCAACATACATTTGTCAACATTACGCTAGTGGCTGACGGCAAATTAATTATTGTTGCCGTCAGCCTCTTTTGAAGGTGGGCTTTTGTTACTAGGTCTGCGCATTTTTCACCTCCCTGTTAAAATCTAACAGTCATTCCGTTAATTTCTGCCATTGTAGGTACGTCTCAGCCTGGACAGGCCGCCATTAGCTTGTCCCCGCCTTCGCAAATTAAGCAAGTGATGGGCTAACACCGCCGCGTCTACAGATTGCCCTGTTCGCTCAGCATAATCCTGTGTAAATGCTTTTAAAGAGGTTGGATTACTAACCAAACGGTCGCAGGGTACGCGGTATTCGAGATACATGTTTTTGAGAACAGCGTTGTTGAACTTCATGGATTTAACCTCCATGTTCACCAACGCCACATTTTACCTTGACAATCATAAGGAAGGTCTTAAAATGAATGGCGGTGGCAGAACTTAAAAACTCGTTCAGGTTAAAGCACAGACCTTATATGCCGCCAACGAAGCCGGTTCAAGGTGAAGCTTGAACCGGCTTCTAACTATGTTTCAACTTTTGTTTCAGTATCATCCTTTCGATCTGTTTCTGATTCCAAATGGAACACTAGTAACTTGCCTTCTGGCTCTACCTGCAAGGGATATGACTTCGTTTTCTTGGGGGTGATTCCAAAATAATCGAAAAACGCCTTTGCCCCAATAGAACCACTATTACCTTTTACAATTACTCTTTTTGCTCCTTCTTCAGCTTCATCGATACGACGGATTGCCACTATCCTTTTATCCTTGTCGTAACCCAAAAGGACGTACTGACCGTTTTTAATTTGGAATTTTTCAACCGCACCATGATTAAATCCTATCTGCCCATGCATCCTAACGCTAGCTTTGGGTATATAACCCTTTCCACCTTTCCGAAAAAATTCTATGGCCATAACTTTTCTCCTTGCAAATCCTTATATTCTCATTGTACACCTTTTGGCATTATCTGCCAACCACCTTTTTATGCTTTTCCCAAATATTTTTCTATACATTAGACATAGGCCATACATATTATGCGGATATTGTTTGTCCTGTTTTTAGCCACTCGCTTTAATTTGCAGATTTACGCTCAAATGAAGCTTGTTTAATTCTGGCATTGAGCATTCCGATAATAAATAAAACTAGTATTTCTAACAATATCAGGATTTTTTACCTTTGCAAACAAATACTTTATGTAAAAGCAGATTTTCGAATATTTTATATTTCCGATTCCTATAGCTTCTGTCTATAATAATTATTGCCCCTTTATTATTGCTATATATAAATCGCCATTATGATTTTGCGTTAGATTATGCAGATAGGTGGTCAGTTGATGTCGCAATAATATTAGCGATATATTATATATACTTTACTGGTGTGTTAATAATATTTGTCGAGGATTACGATTGCTGCCTGCGGCTTGTCAATCGGGTCTTCGAAATCTTCAGATTCTTTGGTCATGATTTGAAAATTATACGCCTAAACAGCATAGAAATCAAAATCCAAAAACGCGATATGAAACACGAGATATGAACGAGTCGGCAGATTTAACCAGTTACCAGTTACCATTTAATCATTCACCAATTCCACAGCGGCCGCTGACCCCTAACGGAAAATATGCTGTACAAAGAGATAGAGATTGTTTCGCCATTCGGTCGGGTCATGACCATTGGAATCCACATGCCAGATATGCGGAACATTGTTTTTCTTAAGATACGCATGGACATCCTGACTGATGGAAATCAGGCCGTCTTTGTTGCCGCAGGCGAGCCATAACAGTTTCAATTGCTTTCTCGCTTTCGCCGGGTCGGGAACAAGCTCCTCTGCCGGTTTGGTATTCGGAGCAGCAGAAAATGCCCCGACCCATGCAAAAGTATCAAGATGACCCAGACCGAAATTTAGTGCCTGTCCACCACCCATTGAAAGCCCGGCCAGGGCCCGGTGCTCACGGTCCGCCAACACAGAATATCGGCTTTCAATTGTGGGGATGACGTCCTTAAGCAGATCCTGCTCAAATTTCTCGAATGCCGGCGCATGGCTGAAAATATTACCTTCTGCACGGTCATTAAGTTGCGCACGACCGTTTGGCATAACCACAATCATCGGTTCAATCTTCTTATCGGCCAGTAGGTTATCCAGAAGAACATCCGGTGTGGCAAATCGCTGCCATTCCGTCTCATCACCGCCGATACCGTGCATCAGGTAAAGTACCGG
>CAYZTY010000108.1:0-7730 GCA_964481525.1 uncultured Pirellulales bacterium | reverse complement strand
GATGAGCTTTCACAATCCAAAGCCTGTTTATCAGTTTGCTCGTGAACTTGTTTAAGTAAATCATCCCTGCGAGCAGCTTTTCTCAAATGGTTGTTTACAGCATTTGTTGCAATTTTATAAAGCCAGTTTCGAAACTGTTGTTCATTGCCTTTGAAACGGCTGAAATTTTCAACAACCCTGAGAAATACAATTGAGGTAACGTCTTCTGCTGTCTGCCTTTCGAAGAGCCTGTGGACGCAGTATCTAAATACCGCATCGTAGTGTCGGCGGTACAGCCGGGCAAATGCCTCAGGACTGTTGCGTGCTTGCGTTATTATTTGGCCGTCGTCGACCGCCGGGCTGTCGCTGTCCACGTTAATCGTTCTCCGGAGTTTACAGATACCAGCTGTCATCACTATTATAAATGCGCAGCGGATGAAAACGTGGCAAAAAAAGAGAAATCCAACCAGCTTACGATAAATCTACCAAGTTGGCTTCGGGCAATTTCTTCTCGATAACAGCACGTGCGAGATTGACCCACTTTTTGCAGCCGTCAAGCACAACACTATCACTGCTGACAACAATTGAGTCGGTTTTAATGAGTTCGTGGTCGGGACTGATTGTTAATTCAACCTGCCAGGGCCAGTGGTTTTGCTCGGCCAGCCGGCCAATCAAACTTTTTAAACGACCCGAATTCGAGACGGGACTATCGAGCAGCCACAAAGCCTGACCAAGCTCAAGGCCCTGCAGAAAAGACCCTATTAGCTCCAGGGCCGGTATCGTCTCAGCAACTTTTCTGTAAGTCCCGTGCAGACTTGCCAGGTCTCGAAATGTCCCATCCCGCCCCTTTAGAATCAGACCTCCGCTCATTGCCGCCTCGATGGTTATCAATAGATTGTAGCCGTCAATAGCCAGCTCCCCGCTGCGAAGCTCCGAGATATCGAGCTGTTTTTGCCTTCGCGAATTTAGCTGTTGTTCCGAGCAGGCGGTTCGCATCACAGCTAATCGCTGTCTTTGCGTGAGCGAGAATTTGTCGCAGACGAGTTTGAGGGCGCTTTTCTCCGCATAGCCTTTGGTCAGAAGCAGTGAATAGTCCTGAAGGGCGGCTCGCAAATCGGGAATATTTTCCGCAGCGAATAACTTTGAATCTGCCGGATGAGCGCCCCTGTGACTTCTTTTATCAGGCATTGGAATAACCACCATTAATCAGACTTCTGTTCATCTTTTGGCTTATTATTGGAGCCGAATCTTTTGCGCATTTCCTGAGTAATTTGGCCGCCACTATTAATAACGTCCCGAAGGAAGCCGACTGTAGCGTCTTTAATATCTTTTATAGGTTCTTTCTTTATGAGTTTACTTGGCGGCTCAGACCAGTTTCCCTGAATTCTCAGACGTATCAGTTTATCTTTCAGATTGTCAATAATATTAACAATCGGGATATTCTTGATAATGGCGTCGATTAGCTTTAAAGGTGCTGCTATAATGTGTATGTCTATCTGCTTTGTTTGCAGATTGATTGTACTACCCGGTTCTGCTTTGATAGCGGCAAAGCGATTGGCTATGTGAGCGGTTTTGATGGTTACGAGGGGGCCGGCTGTAGTAAAAGCGCATCTGGCATCAGAAATCTTCAACGGGTCAAGCGTTGTCAAACCTATGGTCTTAAACATAGAGGGAATAACCGGTATGATGCTCATATCGGCGTCATCAAGAAAAATATGCCCTTCGCCGGTAAGGTTCTGCAAATCTTTGACGGTTCCGGAGAAGTTGTAGCTAAATGTAACCGTGCCTTTCGATGCTTTCTTGTCTGAACCGCCAAGGATAGATGTTACATCTGCGAAGCTCATTTTTTGTGCTAAGACCTGACCACTAAAAATTGTCGGCTGGTCCTTTCTTGTTTCAATGTGTAAGGTACCGGCGACGTTTCCGTCGCAAACGGTTGCGGTGATATTCTCGAAGTCGAATTGTTCATCTTTGACAATGGCCTTGGTCGTGAGATTATTGGTAATAATTTTGTTGTTTTTCGCAGTGGTCCATTCGTCAAGGTTTATGATACCTTCGGATTTAAGCTCTGCCGGTTGATTAAGAAACCCGTTTATTTTCAAATCCGCTGCAAGTTTACCCTCGGCTGATAGTTCAGGGATATTGAATGCTGTAAGTGCCAGAGCCATTTCTGGTTGTTGAACTCTGTGTATTAACTTCAATGAAAGTTCCATTTGGAGTGTTTTTGAATCGATTCTACCTTTTACCAGTAGTGACTCGGGGGTAACAGAACCAACGCGGTTTAATTCCAAATCGTAAAAAGCGTCTTTTTTAGTGACCTGTAATTGCAGATTGTCATACAGGCTCATTGTACCCCGTGCGTCGGTTACGATGATTTCAGCGTTATTTATTGAAATTTTTCGGATGTCAACTTTCTCTTTAGAGCTATGTGATTGTTTGTAAGGAGGTATAACAGGCGGTGTAAACTTGCCGTCGGTAGTGGAAAGTCGAATGCTTAATTTTTCGATTTCTATCTCTGTTAACACCGGGTGCAAGCCTGGCCATTTTTCCAAAACTATCTTTACTTTGCCTGTCTGAATGTTCTTTCGGCCGGCTTTATCATAGAAAATAACTTTTCCAAGATATATTGGTCCGTGGTAATTTAGCTCGAAGTCTTCGATTCTTACACGTCCGCCCCAGACCTTCGAAAGCTCTTCTTCTGCCTGCCAGCTTACAACAGCGGGGACAAGCCATAAAAGAGCGGCGATAATCACTAAACCCGCAGCAAGGATAAGAACACCGCATATCCGAAATAGGCATTTTCTCCGGCTGCTTTTATCTTTGGTCCTACTACTTTGGTCCACGAGGAAAAAGGTCCTTTATCAGAAGTTGTTACTTGTAGCTGATAATATGTTGCTTTATGTTAATCTTATATGTCAATAGTAACAAATAAGTTCAGAAACAAATTGACATAATTATATCATCGTTCTACTATTTCGTTTAGTTGTAGCCTTAATAACAGTTTTGGTGGTTTATTATAACTGAATACAATATACATAGTACGGGAAAATGCCGAGCCATAATTTAGCACATATAAAAATAGACGATTTGGACATCATCGGTTATTCAGTGGCCGGTGAGGAAACAGTGGTAGCGATGCCACAGTTGGACGTTTGCTTCGACATCGGAAGAGCACCTACGCAGGTTATCCCCATCAACAATGTGCTGCTGACGCATGGCCATATGGACCACGCCGCCGGGATAGCATATTATCTTTCGCAGCGTAATTTTTGCGGCCTCAGTGCCGGCACGGTCCTGGCGCCGCAAAATCTTCTGGAGTCCATAGAGACAATACTCAGCGGCTGGAAGCGGCTGGATGGAAATAATATTCCAGCCAAGTTGGTGGGTGTAAAGAGCGGGGATGAATATCAGGTCAAGCGTGACCTGTTCGTGCGGGTATTCCCGACCAAGCACAGCCGAGGCTCAGTCGGATACAGTTTAATCGAGAAGCGCAAAAAACTCAAGGCCCAATATACCGACCTGACGGGGCCGCAGCTCGTAGCGCTGAAGAAAAAGGGAGTCGAAATTGAGTATGTTCTGGAAGTTCCTATTGTAACGTATTTCGGCGACACAAAGTACGTGGATTTTTCCCAGCTCGAATACATCGCAAAGAGCAAAATATTGATTGCTGAATGCACCTTCTTTTTGGCCGAGCACACCGGCCGGGCGGAGGCTGGCAGACATATGCATATCGAGGAATTTGCCGGGCTCCTTAGGAGAATGGAAAACGAGCACATAATTATCACACATCTGAGCCAGCGGACGGGAATTCCTGAGGCCCGCAGGATATTGAAGAAGACCCTGCCCGCCGGTATTTATAAAAAGGTTATTCTGCTGATGGATAAAAGGCGCAGGTGAATCGGAGGGTTAAAGCCCAACATACTGATGCTGATATAAAGTGGCTTAACCAGATGTACCGTTATTTTGCTTTGCTGCGGATGTCCTCTTTGATTCGCTGTATATGTCCTCGGCCGAGGGCCTTTACCTCGCAACCGAGCTCGAAATAGCGGCGGATTTTCTCATCAGTCAGGATACCGAAGCAGTCAATGACGGCCATCGGCCCACCGGCCCATTTAATTATTTTGTCGGGGTCGAGTTCGAGATACGGCGCGTGCGGAACGGCCAGAATAAGTGCGTCAAGACCTTTAACAGCACCCTGTAGTTCTTTTTCTATGTGAATGTTGGCCAAATCTTCCTGGTTTCGGAAGAACCTGGACCAGGACTGGCCGGGTGCCGGGTAAGTATCCTGTTTTTCCAGCTCATACCAGTGCTCGACGTATGGGTCGTGGACGCGTATCTCAGCGCCCATCTCGGTGAGTTTTCGGACAACCAGCTCTGAGCCGCTGTAACGTGTGTCGCCAACGTCTTGACGGTAGCTGGCGCCGCAGAGTAGCACAACAGCGCCGGCAATATACCGGCCCATATTACGCAGAGCATCACGGGTTAGCGTCGCAACGTGCAGTGCCCGTGTATCGTTAATGTCAATAGCAGCGGTGGTGATTTTGAAGATATCATCCTCGAAGCCGAGTATGTGCTTGTAAGCCCAGTAGCCCAGTGCGCCGTCCTTGGGCAGGCAGTAGCCGCCGATGCCGGGACCAGGAAAAATTATATTGCTGTGGGTCGGCCGCGTCCTGATGGCGTTTATAACCTTGATAAGGTCAACGCCGTTACGCTCCGCGAAAATGCTCCACTCATCAAGAAACGCCAGGATGGCGGCGCGATACGAATTTTCGACAATTTTCGTGGTCTCGGATTCTACGGGACGGTCCATAATAGTCAGCGGATATTCTTCGGTGTTTAGCACTTCTCTAAGGAATTTTTCTACACGGCGCCGGGCTTCATTGTTACAGCCGGCACAGACCCGCCAGAAATCACGAATGGATGCAACATAGTTTCTGCCGGGCATAACACGCTCGAAGCTGTGTGCCAGCAGCGGCTCCGATTTTACGCCGCGTTTCCTGAAGGCCCTTTTCAGGATGGGCCAGGCAACAAATTCGGTGGTTCCGGGAGCAACGGTAGTCTCTATGAGGACAAGGCAATTGGCCGGTATTTTCTCGCCAATACTCTGCATAGTAGCTTCAAGAGCGCTCATTTCCACTTGGCCTGTCCGGAGATTGCCGAGTGACTCTTTGCGGTAATCGCACTGCACGTCCACGACGACGTAATCAGCGAGCCTTAGACATTCATTGTTGTACGTTGCTGTTAGAGTCTTTTTCTCAAGAACGCATCGTGAGATCATTTTATCGACTTCGGGGTCCTCGGCCTTGACCGGTGAAGTTCCGCTGTTGAGCAGTGGGATTTTCCAGTAGCTTCGCGTGCTGGGACGCTGGCAGCCGATGACAAATTTAGTTGATTTGCCGGTTGTTTTATCGACAGCATCCGCAATGATAGCGGCCATTACCGCCCCCACAAAGCCCACTCCCATCACCACTATTATCTCTTTACCCTCACTGCGTGCCGCATCAGCCAGCGCCTTAATGCGTTCGAATTCAGCAGCATACTCATCTCTTTGCGGGATAGGAAACTTTTTACCTGCCGGACTTATTGAATAATCGCTCATAATTAGTCACTTTCCTTATCAGGTTTATTTCATACTGTGGCTGTAAGTTTATCGCTAATGGGGTAATAATCAAGAGTTTCTATGTGTATGTTTTTCTTATGCTTAGTGGTTCTGACAGCTTTGGGCAAAGCCAAGTAAAAGATTATTAAATCCTGTGGGTCGCGATTAGCTGGGCGGACTTGTTTATACTGATTGGCTATTTTGTTGCCTCGAGTGGCTTTTCGTTTTTCTTGAAGGACTCAAGTGACTTGGGCTCTGCGACTTTTCGATATCCCAGCGCCTTTATGACCTCAAGCACTTCGGTCCAGGTTGGGAAGGGGCGGGAATTCTGTTTTTTATATTCGTCAATGGCCATGAGAAATTCAAACTGCTCATCGGTCATCTGGCCTTCTTCGGCGCTTTTGCGTTCATCGGTTCTGCGTCGTCCGGGTCCGCGCCGACGGTCCAGGCCCAGGCGCCTGTCAACTACGCTGCTTCTGCGGTCCTGGCTGTAACGACGTTCTACAAATTCTTCCTCTTTCATGATATTTTGACCTGTTTAAAATTTCTGTTCCTGTCTCCAGGAAAATTGCCCCTTAGGGGTACTTCTGCCAGTCAAAAGTCATCTTCGGTTAAGTTGCCGTCAAACGGCTCGATGTTCTCGTTATCTTCGAAGGCTAAATCATAGAAATCATCGTATGCGTTCTGGGATTCGATAAGTACATGGGCCTCATCGAGGAAGTCTTCCGGCACCAGTAACGCAATGCTGGGACCACCGAGGTTACCTGTAGTATTTTTCTTGATAATGGCTGGGATTTCATTGCTTCGCAGCAATTCTCGGGACTGCCGGGCCTGCTCAATGTCCTCTGTTAAAACGACAGTAACGAAATCCCGAACATTACTTGTGGAACTTTGTCTTTCTTTGTGATGTTTTGCCATCTTATCTCTCCGTACAAAGCACAATTCGCAGCATCGGACATCTGTGCTTGATTGAGCTCTCTGCCTATAGTATCTCGTCTCTAAAGCTGGTCCTCGTGGTTGTAAAATACCGGTCAGCAGAAACTCAACAAGCCGCTTATACCGTTTTTTTTCGTCAAAACACATAGGGCAAATTATTAAAAAACCGGCGGGATGAGAGGAAATTTGTCTTCTCCTCCGTATGGAGTTCCTATGATTGTAGTCCTCGCCCGACCTGCGCTGGAGGAATTACGTTATCTATCGGGCCTTGGACCTTAAAATTTTGCGGTTTGGGCACATTTTTTTGTTGCAAATCGACGGCCATAGGTTAACAATAACCGCCTAAATGCGTTTTTGGGCCGGTTAGGCTGGGTATTATTAAACCTTTTTTGACATGGAGGATTTACAAATGGCAAAGCAAAAAGCTGCAAAGAAACAAGAGTCTTTGGTTGTAACCAGCAAGATTAAGGCTTACATCAAAAGCAAGAAGATGATGACCTCCTCGGATGCAGTTGATGCCCTTAACAAGGCGGTATACGACATACTTGACTGCGGCATGGCCCGGACCAAGGCGAATCGTCGCAGCACCGTCAAAGCACAGGACCTATAGCATACCCCTGTCAATTAAGACCCTGCCGACTCATTTATCATAGCGGCGGGGCATTGCTGAAAAAGCCGTCTTAAGCACGAAAATTGCTTGGAACGGCTTTTTCGCTATGTAATGCCTACTACCGAATCGTAGCAATCCTGATTTCAACCGGCGTATATAAAATTTGCAGATTGCCTGGCGACCGATAGCTTCTAACAGTATCAAAATTTAGTTTTTTGGGGAAAATTTCCTGATTTTTTCGGCCTAAAGGACCGATATATAAATACTAAGGACACAGTTGTAACGAGCAGATTTGTCATCCTGTAGAGACAGGATTGTATTAGTTTCTCTCCTGACGTTGGAGGGAGAGAGAATTTTGTAGGCTGTAGAGGTTCGCTTAAGGACCTACGTAGACATTTTTTACAGAACTCGTTTACTGAAGGCTCCGGCTGACTTGATGTGAGTATTATGCGAACCTGCAGAACCGTATGGATGATTTATTACTCTTTGGTTTAATAGTGAGTTAAGGGTGGGAGAAATATGAGAGTATTTATGCTGGGCTGGGAATTTCCTCCTTTTATCAGTGGAGGTCTCGGAACAGCGTGTTATGGACTTACTAAGGCAATG
>CAYZTY010000107.1:0-7734 GCA_964481525.1 uncultured Pirellulales bacterium | reverse complement strand
TTAGATCCTTGAACCATTCCATCATTAGCATATCCTGTGCTTTATTTCACACCACCGCCATCACCGTATTACCAATTCCGCCTTCTGTGGAATTATAGTAATCAATTGCTTTGCATCCTCCAGCCTGTCTCGCCGCCCGCCTCTCGGCCCGGCCTCGCCCGCCTCGGCGAGGCCGAGGGAAGACTTGTCGTAGGCGGATTCGGATTTCAATTTCCCTGAGGCCGTAGGCCGAAGTCCCGACTTGTCGGGGTCGGGGTCATCGCGGCCTATCCTGAGCCTGTCTTCTGTTCTCTGTTTCCTCCCTGTGGGGCGGCCTTTTACCCGCCTACGGCGGGCCGGCGGCATCGTTTCTCAAATCTGAAATCCCCCAGCCTTACCGGCTGGTTTTGGCACTACCTGTTAATAACAGGTAGTGAAATACTTCAAGCTTTAAAACAGTGTAAATCCGTGTTAATTTATGCCTTAGGTATCCGTGTCTAAATTATTAATCAATTTAAGTCCCCTGCTGTGTCGCTAAACGTGCTTCCCAATTATACCCACCAAACCCGACATTGAAAACCATAAATTTATTAATGAATCCTGAGCCTGCCTGTCCTGAGTCCCGGCGCGCCGGGATCGAAGGAATTCGTGGTTAATTATCAACAGTGTAAACCCGCCGCGGCGGGTAAATCCGTGTCTTATTCGGTTTTGGCTTTGGCATTCGTTGCGAAGCAACCGTGGTCGAGTCTGAAAGATGGAGCAAACCTTGTCCTGAGCGTAGTCGAATGGATTATTTGTGGAAATCTTCAGGACGCAGAACACAAAAGGCCCTTCCGGGCCGTCGCCAAAGCTAATCTTGGCGCTCTCTGCGGTAGTAATTAATCTGCGTTAATCCGTGTCTAATAATCTCTGGGCCCTCGGTGGTCTTGTCCTCATCCCGACACATCGGGGTTTTAACCGGTTTAGCCCCCGGCACTGTCGGGGGTTTCTTTTGTCTTGCGTCTTAGGTCTGGGGCCTTAAAAACGCTCCCGAAATAAACCCTTTGACACCCGACTGGACAGCCGTTAGAATCTTGGGCTGGTTTGTGTTTATTAGTTCTGAGTGTTTTTTGAGATAAGGAAAGGAAATGAAAAATGGCTGAATATTTTCCAGAAGTGAAAAAGATAAAATATGAGGGACCAGATTCGAAGAATCCTCTTGCATTTAAGCATTATAATCCGGAAGAGGTCGTACTTGGCAAAACTATGGCCGAGCACCTGCGTTTCTCGGTATGCTACTGGCACACCTTCAAAGGTTTGGGAACGGACCAGTTCGGCAGCGCCACTTTTGTTCGCAATTACAACGACTCGTCCGACCCGATGAAGGTCGCGGATATGACCCTCGAAGCGGCCTTCGAGCTGTTCACCAAGTTAGGTGTTAATTTTTGGTGCTTCCACGACAGGGACATTGCACCTGAGGCGGATAATTTAGCAGAGACCAACAAGCGCCTCGACATAATAGTCGAAAAAGCAAAGAAGCTCCAGGCTGATACCGGAATGAAGCTGCTTTGGGGCACAACCAACGCTTTTTCTCATCGCCGGTTCATGGCGGGCGCAGGCACCAACCCGTCACCGGAAGTTTTTGCCTACGCGGCAAGTCAGATTAAGAAAGCCATGGAGATAACAAACGAGCTGGGAGGACAGGGCTACGTCTTCTGGGGCGGGCGTGAAGGTTACGATACACTGCTCAACACCGATATGAAAATGGAGCTGGACCATTTGGCCTTGCTTCTGCAAATGGCGGTCGACCACAAGAAAAAAATCGGCTTCAAAGGCCAGTTTTACATAGAGCCCAAGCCGAAGGAACCGACCAAGCACCAGTATGATTTTGACGCGGGCAACTGTTTCGCGTTTTTGCAGAAATACAATCTGCTCGACCACTTTAAGTTAAATATTGAGTCCAACCACGCCACTCTGGCTAGCCACGATTTTTCTCATGAGCTGGCATTTTGCGCCGCCAACGGCATACTCGGCTCGGTCGACGCCAACCGGGGCGACCTGCTCCTCGGATGGGATACGGACCAGTTCCCAAACGACATTTATGAAACAACAATGGCTATGTACATTATTCTCAAAAGCGGCGGTCTTACTACAGGTGGTCTCAATTTCGATGCGCACGTCAGGCGCCAATCGATAGACGCAATCGACCTGTTTTATGCCCACATAGGCGCGATGGATATCTTCGCAAGAGGACTGAAAAACGCCGCAAAAATCATCCAGGACAAAACGCTCGACAATGCCGTTGCCCAGCGTTACAAAGGCTGGAGCGGCGAGCTCGGTTCTAAAATTGAAAAACGACAGGCCGGTTTCGAAGAGCTTGAAGCTTACATCCTTAAACACGGTGAGCCCAAGCTTCAGAGTGGTCGCCAGGAGTTGCTCGAAAATCTCCTGAACGATTATATCTAAGCGATGTAAGGATATTTACAGTAGTGATGCACAAGTAAGCGGCTGTATCAGATTATCAGCATTGCATCGCCGTAGGAATAAAAGTGGTATCGCTGCTCGATAGCGTGATGATATGCAGCTAAGATATTTTCAAGCCCCGCAAACGCAGCGACGAGGGCCAGCAGGCTGGACTTAGGCAGATGGAAGTTGGTGACCATTGCGTCAACCATCTTGAACTTATAGCCGGGCTTGATAAATAGGTCAGTCCGGCCTTGCTGTGCTTTTACTTTGTCCCCCTCGGCGGCTACCTCTAAAGTACGCACAGAGGTCGTGCCTACCGTGATAATCCTGCCGCCTTGTCCTCGCGCCTCGTTGATTATTCGAACATTATGTTCATCGAGCCTGAAGTACTCGAAGTGCATTTTATGCTCTTCCAGATTTTTCGCTGCTATCGGCCTGAACGTCCCTGCCCCAACATGTAACGTAACGTAGGCAAAGTTGATGCCCTTATCTTTGAGTTGTCCGAGAAGCTCACTCGTAAAGTGCAATCCCGCAGTAGGTGCCGCGACCGCCCCATCCTCCCTGGCATACACCGTTTGATATCGATGCAGGTCCTCCTCGGCCCGGCTTGGGTTTCTATCGCGCTTGATATACGGTGGAAGCGGAGCCAGTCCTATCCGGCCCAGTATATCTCCCGCATCAGCCGGATAATCAATCTTCAGGAGCCATTGCGGCGGCTCAGATTCATCAAAGCCGTCATCGAGAATTTTTCGTTCCAGAACTCTGGCCGGACAGAATTCCTGATTTGCTGCGTCGGTTAGGTAGATAATCTCGCCCGGCCTGACCCGGCGGGCATTCTTCAGCATAACCTGCCATTGGCCGGGGGCATTCTCCGAGAGAAAGAGCCCTTCTATCTCCGCCCCGGTCTTTCGGCGGGCAAAGAACCGGGCGGGAATAACTCGAGTATCGTTCAGGACCAGACAATCACCGGCCTTGAGGTAATCCCCAATCCGGGAGAAGCTGCCGTCGGCATAACCGCCGCTGGAGCGGTTCAGAACCAACAACCTTGAATCTGTTCGGCGCCCGGCGGGCCGCTGGGCAACCAACTCTCGGGGCAAAGAATAATTTAGCTTTTCCGTTTGCATAGAGAAAAATTATCAGACTGCCGGGACAAAGACAAAAAGATTCTGCCCCGCTGGCAAACGAATTTTACTTTTTTCTCTTTTGCCGGGAGGTTTTACAAAAGTGCGATGCAAAAAGAATCGATACTATCCGCGTGCGAAGGACTTAATTGTGCTCCTGTTAAAAAGGTACGAAGATGGGCTCACGACGTTCATTAGAAGAGGTAGCCGTTTCGATAAGTTCCTTGGACAGGGATACGATAAAGCGACGCATCAGGAATTTCAAAGGCCGATTCAAACTGGACTTCACCGACAAATATCTCGACACACTCAGCATAGACCGATTACGGCACATTCTGTTAGCGGCCTTTCTTACGAATGCAAAATCGCAGCGGAACTAAGCAGTGGTTTCCACGCCATTAGCCGGCCTTGAGACGCTCGGAGCAGGGGGCAGGCTCACTTCATAACTCGGGTTGATAAAACAGAGGCAACTTTCAGCTGGAAGCGATACCGAGGAGTATAAGTATAAAAAAAAGGCTGGAGTTCGCCAACTCCAGCCTTGTTGAGACAACTCATTGCTAACATAATATTTCCAGCTTATGAAAAAACGCTGCCTCAACCCAACCAAAACACTTTAAAGAAGAAAGAGCTATATAACATCAAACTTAATTATACCCGTCCGGGTAAGCTTTGCAAGGATTTTTTCGGAATTTTTTCATTTTTTTATGTCAGTTGTGCAATAAACATCTTGCGGAGGTGCCAAATCGGCCTTAATATCCGGTTTTTGGTCTAAAAACAAGGAAAAAGGGATGTTGGCCAGCCTAAATAGCGTCACATTAGAGGGCATCGAGGGGATAATTTGCGAGGTCGAGGTGGACGTTGGCAGGGGCGGTTTTGAAAAATCCCTGATTGTGGGCCTGCCGGACACAGCCGTTAAAGAGAGCATCGAGCGGGTCAGAAGCGCGGTCGTCAATTCCGGATACAAATACCCCAAAACTCGTTCAGTGATAAATTTAGCGCCGGCGGACGTCAAAAAGATTGGCCCGGCCTTTGATTTGCCGATTGCACTCGGGACGCTTCTCGGCTCAAACAGCATTCAGAGCCAGGTCGTAGGCGATTATGTCGTCATCGGCGAATTAGCGTTGGATGGGCGGGTTCGGCCCGTCAATGGCGTGCTCAGTATGGCAATGACGGCGGCGGCAAACGGCTTTAAGGGGATGATTGTGCCCCTCGAGAACGCCAGAGAAGCCGCGGTTGTGGAGGAGATTGAAGTCTTCGGCGTCGGTTCACTAACCCAGGCGGCCGAGTTCCTGGCGGGGCGGCTGCCGCTGGAGACAACCACGGTGAATATCGAGCAGCTTTTCGCGGCTGCGGCAACTTATGACGTTGACTTCGCTGAAGTCAAAGGCCAGCAAAGTGTAAAACGCGCCCTGACCATCGCGGCGGCAGGCGGCCACAACATAATGATGATAGGCCCGCCCGGCGCGGGTAAAACAATGCTGGCCCAGAGACTGGCAACCGTTTTGCCACAACTTACCCTGGCCGAATCACTCGAGACGACCCGCATTTACTCATCGGTGGGATTACTGGCTAAAAACAGGGCACTTTTTGCCACTCGGCCCGTCCGAATGCCGCACCATTCAGCAAGCGGCCCGGCACTGATTGGGGGAGGGACAAATCCCCGCCCCGGCGAGCTGAGTCTGGCGCACTTCGGGATTTTGTTCCTGGACGAGTTTGCGGAGTTTCCCCGGCACGTCCTGGAAATGATTCGCCAGCCGCTGGAGGAAGGCACCGTTACTGTCTCGCGGGCCAAAGGAAGCATCAAGTTCCCATCGCAGTTTATGCTGGTTGCGGCAATGAATCCCTGCCCCTGCGGCTTTTACGGCTCCGGCTCCCGGCGTTGTCGCTGCACTCCCGGCCAGATTGAACGATACCTCTCAAAAATATCCGGCCCACTAATCGACAGAATAGATATCCACATTGACGCCCCTGCTGTTACTTTTGGCAAGCTCCGCTCTAAGGCAAATCAGTTAGACTCGGCCACCATAAGAGCGGACGTCATAAGAGCAAGGGGTATTCAGACCGGGCGCTTCGGTGATGGTAAAATGTTCACCAATGCCCGGATGAGTCACAAACAGGTTCGTAAATTCTGTGAGCTTGACCAGCCTTGTGAGATGCTCTTAAAACAGGCGATGACCGAATTCGGTTTGAGCGCCCGTGCCCACGATAAAATCTGCAAGGTCGCCCGCACTATTGCCGACCTTGCCGGCTCCGGGAATATCCAGCCGGAACATATCGCCGAAGCCATCAGCTACCGGAAATTAGACAGGAAATTATAACGTCAAAGCAACGGCATTATTAAGGTTTGCGCCCCCGAACATCGCGCCCGGTTTTTTTTGCCCTGATAATGGTAACTAAATAAACCGCCACGGAGGCAACAACAAAG
The DNA here is from genome assembly GCA_964481525.1 of uncultured Pirellulales bacterium. Lineage (GTDB taxonomy): Bacteria > Planctomycetota > Phycisphaerae > Sedimentisphaerales > CAYZTY01 > CAYZTY01. The sequence goes on along the minus strand of CAYZTY010000107.1, from coordinate 1,764 downwards.
GCAACACATATCGCTTTTACTTGGCCCTGGCTCAGCAGCCGCCAGAACGGGTTCTTAGGCCTCGGCCAGAACGGCTGGACGTCGTAGTGATAAATGGCGTCGATAAATACGTGAAACCACGCGCCGAGGATGCCGGAGAAAATCATCTTACGAAGGCTGGTTCCGTAGGGCAGGTGGAACGAGTGCATTACTTTTTCGAAAAAATGCCGCGCCGGATAAATTGCTATCGCACCGGCGGCGCATACGGCCGAACCGACAAGAAACGTATGAAAATGCCAGACTCGATGCACGTCCCAGCCATTGCCGAAGAGAACCTCGAAATCGATTATCACGTTCGCCAGAAGGAACATCGGCAGGTCAATCCACTTGCGGAACACTAATCCGACAAATCCATTCGGCCCAAAATGATACGGCGTAAACGGCATCAGCTATACCAATAACAACTGCTCGTTTCCCGATAAATCGGGACAGGTATTTACCCAGAAGGCACTATCAATACGAGGGTATTCATCCCGGGTTCTATTCTTTTGTATATAATACCCTCCAGTTTATACGATGTCCACACAGCCATAAAATTCGAACCACTCGCATTCTGAGCTTTTTCTTTCATAACGGAAAATTCGTAGTTGCGAAATCTCCCTGGAGCTCTCGTGCCGTCTTGTCGTAGGCCCTGGCCGCCTCGGCCTCGTCATCGAACGACCCGATATGCATACTTTTTTTATTTACTTTAATCATTGCGCGCCACTTTTTACCTCGGTGCAGGTGCACTCCCTTGTATTTTGAGCTGCAATTCTTGAGGTTCCCTCGGCGGTTATAATTGTTCTGCGAGAATGTGGCTTCCCGAAGATTCGCCTTGCGATTATTCAGGCCGTTATGGTTGATATGGTCCACAACAAGGCCGTCGCCAACCTGCAGAACCTCGCGGTGCATCAATATACTTTTTTGTTTCGCGCCCGCCCGGCGAGGCCCGTTTCGCACGGCATAATACGTATTCCACGCCTTTTGCGCGTACCATTTATAGCGTGCCAATCGGTAGTAATCATCATCGTCAACAATGGCATATTTACCCCGGCTAAGTTTGATTCTCCGAAACGCGTAGCCGTACCTCACCCGCCGATATAAAAGAACTAACAAAGCAATCGGCCGTTCGATAAAAGTTGGTATGTGTATTTTCAAGTTGATATTAATATCGTCCGCGATGCTTCCTACTCCCCTCGTCTGCCTGCCACGGCGTAGCCCCTTAGGCGAAGCCGGGTCATTCCGCACTTGCCTGCACCACAGGGGATGCGGAATCCATTTCATTGTCATTCTGAGCGAAGCGAAGAATCTTACTTCATCGTTCGCAGTTCCTTGTTCGTTATTCGATATTCTCCTTTCGCCTTCGTCTCCAATCCCTCACCCCTCGCCCCCCGTCCCTGATTCGCTACTCCCCCAATTCACTCCCCTCTCAACTGGCGAAACTTGCCCGCCGCAGGCGGGTACGCATCACGTTTTATCCTGAGCCAGGTCGAAGGGCTTCACGAGATACGTCTCTCTATAATTGGCTCAACCTGCGCATTTCATTCGAAATTTGTCCCATTTCCTTAGTGTCTGGTTAAGTTAAGTTGTTATGCGGAAGTGAATAAAAAAATCTTATTTTTTCGCCCCTTTGCGCAAAAACCCCCTGCGCAAATTGTTCGATGTGGATAAAACGCGTCCCCTATTTATTTCTCCTGCTCAACTGTTCTAATGTTCAATTTTCTCCGCCTTCGGCGGCTGCCCCCT
>CAYZTY010000106.1:0-7973 GCA_964481525.1 uncultured Pirellulales bacterium | reverse complement strand
ATGAATGCGAAGATGCTATGGAAGTCGACTTAGGCCCGACTTACTATGGCTCAAACTATGGTGCGACAGGAAATGATTTGACAAGCTGTGCTTACGATGACTTTGCGGATGTCTGGTATTATTTCGAGCCGCAGGTCTCAGGAGAATTTACAATCGACGCCGGCGCCGATGAATTTGATACGACACTTGCCGTCTTTAACGCCTGTGGCGGGAATGAGCTTGCCTGTAACGACGATTTTTTCCCAAGTACGGATTCTCAGGTGAGCCTGGAAATGGTAAAGGGCAAACCTTATTACATTCGCGTGGCTGGTTTTGATGGTCAAGCTGGAAATTATGAGTTGATTGTTAGTGCCGGTGCCTGCACGCAATGGGTCTTAAGCGACATTAATAGAGACTGTAAAGTGGATATGCAGGACTTTGCCTTAATGGCTTCTGAGTGGCTCGTGTGCAATATGGACCCTCCCGAGCTATGCTGGCAATAAGGCAATTAAAAACACTTCTGCTTTAAGCGAGGCACGCGTAACAAGCGCCTGTCCGCTGGGAGACTTGTCGTAGGCGAAAGCCTTGGCGAAACCGGATGAGTTAGGAAAAATTCATAGTTAATTTCTCTACGAACTACTAACTATGAACTACGCGATTTGAATTAGGGGGCCAGGAAAGTATCTGTTTCGCAGGAAGGAACTTCGGAGCCGTAATAGATTTGTTTGTCTTTCAGTGTGAATATGTCATCAGCATTAAGACCGACCCCTCTTTGCCGTGTAAACTTTACACTACCGTCATAGAAGAGCACATTCTGCCCTCGTCCCTGATGATTACTACTATTCAGCCTCATCAACTTATCGCACAAACGCTGGCACAAATTGCCTGAATAGTTCTCCGGCAATTGTTCGAAGATAGGGCTCAGGTCCGCCATCAAAACTTTCGGGCCTGAAGCGCCTTTTTTTGCCGATTTGCACACTATTCGGAAACTGTAGGTAACATATTTTCTGGAGGGAAAATCTGCGAGCTGCTTCACCCGACGCTGGTCGAACTGAATGGCTCGGCCTTGCCTCCTGCCGGGGCAAACGAAGTCTCTCGCATTGACATAATCGCCCTTGACTAAAAGCCATAAAGGCCGGGTATTTGAATGGTTCTCGGCGCCTTGGTAGCCGACTTTCCACCAAGGCTCACCCATGGAAGTCGCCACTGCCGGCAGGTCGCCGTCGTGTTCGGAAACGTACCCACTAATCCCTCGGGCTATACGCGACATTTGTGCCTGGCAGGAATTTTGCCACGCCCGCTGACGAGCCGTTTTTAGTGATGGAATTGAGACGCTTGCAAAGAGCATAATCATCGCCGCGACAGCGGCCACCTCTGCAAGGTTACGCCAGAAACCGCGCCCTGCACCGACTGGCATTTGTTCCTCGTGCTCAATCAACTGCTCGAGCCGGTGTTGGCTATCGGCGCCGAGGTTCATTGCCCGGAATGTAGTACCTTCCACTAATTCATCGGGGCAGGATTCGATTTTAAGGCCCCCAAGTGGTTTCAACGCATTTTTCAGACTTGAGTGGAGTTCTGCAGCGGCTGAATTACGTGCCAGAAGCTCCTCGGCCTGCCTGGCTTGCTCTTCTGAAGCGATTCCTATTGAATAATCGAATATTAGTTCTTTTTGTTCGAGGGACAAATCCTTCATACGTGTTTTACTTTCACTTATTGATGGCCTGCTGCCACTTTTTCGCAAAATATACTACGGATGTATGAAGCCTGCTTTTCACCGTTCCTATAGGTATACCCAGAATCTCAGCCATTTGTTTGTAGGAAAATTGGTCAAAATATGCTAACAGCAAAATTTCCCGAAGATTTTCCGGCATATCTGCTATAATCTGCCGAACCATACCGGCTGTCTCGCTTTTTTCCACTTCCTCGTAAGGTGTTGTCTCGATGGACGTAAGCGTATTGATTACGTCGTCAATCGACATCTCCGCCGCATCTGAAATCATCCCGAAGCTGGCCGTTGCCGTTCGTTGTTGTTTCCGAAGTGCATCCCTGGCCTTGTTGGCCGCAATCGTAAAAAGCCATGGCCGAAGTGGCCGGCTCGTATCAAACGTTGACCTGCTCGTATAAACCTGCAAAAAAGTCTCCTGAAAGACGTCTTCAACAAGGTCCCGTTGATTCAGGAACCGGGCAAGGAACGAGTATAAACTGTTCTTGTATCGGTTCAGAATATCCCGAAATGCTTCCTCATCGCCGGCCGCGAATCGGTTCATAAGCTCAGTATTGGCCTGCCCTTTAGGGGTTTGCTTGTTGAAACGTTCTACCATACGTAAATTCGGCCCTTTGAAAGTCCTCGAAAATAGCATTATAAACAAGTTGCAATTAATTCCAACTGCAAAAATGTTCAGGTCGCTTCGCCCCCAAACCTGTTGTGGGAATTAAGTCTCAAAATAAAAAAAGGCTGCAAGTTTCAAACTCACAGCCCCTTACTCAATTCTGTATCACGGCCCAATATTATTCATCAACTTCGGTGTTACAGCCGTCACATAGTGCAAAATCAGCGAAGTTGACTACAGAATCACGATCAATGTCAAAGCCATCGCACCAATAAGGCTCAGTGCAATCCGAATCCAGCCAATGCAATGCAAAACCGACAATGCACCTGAATTCTTTATCGATTATCCAAATTGTGCTTTGTCCAACATACTTCTGTCCAGTCTTCATTTTTCCGACCACTTCCAACTCCACTCTACCATTATCACTGACGGCATTCATTAGCTGGATCTTGTCGAAGAAAGCCAGCACGATAGTGCGTTCTGGCCTCCAAGGCGGCCACTGAAGTACATATTGAGTGTCTGCCGGGATTTCGCCAGGATAGAAGAGGAGAGCTTCATTACTGTCCACCTGCTCTTTACTGACGTGTTCTGGCAAGAGTAGCAACGCCATGATTTCTTGCAGCGGTCCATCCCGGACCATCACCGACGGGAAGATGTGAAGCAAGCATTCCACCGGCGGAAAAAACTCGTAGGCCCCCATATCAATTCGGCCGCCAATTACACGCGGCCTACCATCTAAATCCGTCTCGTTCGGACCGGCTATGTAATTCGGGTCGCCCGCGTCAATGCATAGTGAATCTGGAAGTAAATGATAGTCACCACCAGCCGCATTCACAAACATCGGAACAGTATCAACATTACCCTCTCCGTCCCAGCCGCCTTGAACGTCACTATAGGTTACTGATGCTGAAGAATTACCTTCTATAATTATCTGGCTGGGCGAGTTTGCCCATATAATACAATTAGTAACCGTGATTGAGGAAAAGTGCATACAATATATGCCCCCGCCCTTATTACCACCTGTGTTATTCACGATTGTACAGTTTGTAATTACCGGATGACAGCTGTAATCACACAGAATCCCCGAACCATGAAAGGTATTACCGGCGCAGCCATAGTTGTCTACAATTAAACAGTTGGATATAGTCGGGCTGCTGCCAGTATCACAACGAATTCCAGCTATACCTCTGTAATGTGGAGAACCGCCCGGGTTACCATTGTTGGAAATAATGCAATTCGAGATTGTGGGGCTGCTTACCTCCGAGCAATAAACAGCTCCGAAATCCCATGAACAATTGGTCACGGTAAATCCTTCCAGTCGGCAATCAGTATTTTCGGTATGATAAAACCAAAAGCCGAATTCCCCGCCGCCGTTAATGACACAGTTTTCCGGGCCTTTCTCACTTCTGACTGTAATCGCTTTGTTCTTGTGAAGGGGACCGGAGATTAAGGCCCTGTCGTATGTCCCATCGGCTACGATAACGATATCACCGTCATCAGCATCGTCGATTGCCGCCTGAATGTTACTGAAATCAGCAGGACCATTATCATCAACAGTAATTGTTCTGGCCTGACATGGACATACGATAAATAAGCAAAGAAGGGCAAAGGTTAACTTTCTCATAATCTCAACCTCCAGATTAAATAGAGAAAACAACATTACTCTATGTCCTTTTGCCTTTAATGTCAATCAAGGGAATCTAAAACACTTTATCTGTCACAATTCGTCAAAAACAAGGACTCAAAGGACAGAATAATATTGACTAACGAATTGCTATCGTCAGAACTACGATATTTCTTCCTGTTCGGCAAGGAAGGAACTGCGGGCAAAGGGCTGGGCCATTACCCAGGAAAATCCCAGGCGCCTGGCCTCCTGTTTCCAGTAATCGAACTTGGCCGGCTCGATAAAATCTACTACGGGGAGCGAATCCTTACTCGGTTGCAGATACTGCCCGATTACAATCCGACAGCAGCTGACCTCTCGTAAATCCGCCAGGGTATTTTTGACCTGCTCATCACTCTCTCCCAGCCCTAACATAATTGACGACTTTGTCGGCATATTGGGATAACTTCGCCCGGCCAATTCCAGCAGCCTTAGCGACCGCTTATAATCAGCGCCCGGCCGAACCGTCGGGTAAAGTTGCTCGACCGTCTCGATATTATGACTGAAAACAAACGGCGCCGCCTCACCCAGAATCTCTATCGCCTTTTCCTGACAGCCGTTGAAGTCCGGCGTAAGTATCTCAAAATTTATATCCACAACCTCGCTTCGCACTTTGTTAATGCAGTCGCGAAAATGACCCGCTCCGCCGTCAGCTAAATCATCCCGGTCAACGCTGGTTATCAGGAGGTATTTTAGACCCAATTTTTTCGCCATCTCTGCTATTTTTGCTGGCTCGGTTTTATCCGGCGGCAGGGGCCTGCCCTTGGGCACCGAACAGAACCTGCAATTTCTGGTACAGATATTACCCAGAATCAGCACCGTTGCGGTCCCCCGCGACCAGCATTCGCCGCGATTCGGGCAGTTGGCGCTTACGCATATCGTCTCCAGCCCTAAGGAGTTTATTATCTGAGCGGTTCGCTCGTAATCGGCATCTACCGGCAATCGCCTCCGCAGCCACGGCGCTAATTTACCTGCCGGACTCATCTTGCTCGCCTGCGGCGGGTTTGCCGCGAATTCCTTGTTGGCAAAATGCTCACCGAGCAATCCTGAAAGCCTTTGCTTAACCTCGGCCATTGGATATTCTTTACCCGTCTTAGCCAGCACGGAGGTTACCACCACACCCTCCAGGCCGCATGGCACGATATAATCGAATATCGTCAGGTCGTTGTGGATATTTATTGCCATACCGTGATATGTTATGCCCCTTGAGATGCGCACACCGATAAAGCCGATTTTTTTATCCCCCACCCAGATACCCGGCAGGCCTTTTCGCCGCTCGCCGCAGACGCCTAATTGTTCCAGAAGCTCAATTCCGATTGCCTCAAGTTCTCTTATGTATTCGCCAACTTTAAGATTTACTCCTCGCAGCTCAAGTATGGGATAAAAGACTAATTGCCCCGGGTTGTGGGCCGTCGCTCCTCCACCGCGGCGAATCTCAACAACCGCAATACCTCGTTCAGCCGGCACCTCCGGACTGACCAATAGCTTATTGATAAGCCGGCGTGCACCCAATGTAATCACCGGCCGATGCTCAACCAGCAGGACCGTATCACTAATCTGTCCGTTACGCCTTTGCGTAACAAGCTGCTTTTGTTCTCGTAGTGTCTCTTCATAGTCCGTCAGGCCGCAGTCGCGAATGGTAAGAGAGTTTTCAATTAAACTCTCAGTTTTCATATCTGTTTTTTACGCCTCTATTACGGCTTTATCTCTCAACCAAGAGGGCATTGTAGCAGGTAAATATAGCAGAAGAAACCTTAATTCCATGCCGCAGCGGTGTGGACTAAACAATTTAAGGTATACCTGTTAACTTTGCCTGACAACACTTGTGTGTGCTGCATCGAACATTCTTACGCCGCCGCGTTCTAATTGCACAATAAGGCCTTTCTGCGGGTCAACGCCTATACAATTGCCGCTAAATTTGCGGTTGTTATACTTTAATGTGACCCTGTGACCTAATTGCGTGCTTAGCTGCTCCCAGCGTTCAATTACTTTCTGCTGCGACTTAACCGCAACAGCCAGCCAATCGTCAAGCGAAATCAGCAGCCTCTTTGCAAGCGAAGTTCTGTCACATATTTGGCCGCACTCGAGGTCGATGGATGTAGCGGTGTCCTCCAGTTCGCCCGTGAAGAAGTCTCTTTTCTGATGGCAGTTTATACCGATGCCGAGGACGTAATCATTGGTTTTTTTGCCCGGCCTCGATTCCAGCAGTATGCCCCCGACTTTTTTGCCGTTCAGGATTATATCGTTGGGCCATTTGATTCTCGCCTCATACCTGCCGCATCTACCGACGGCCTCGGCAACGGCCACCGCACAGCTTAGCATAACCAGCTCACCCGCCAGTCTGCTCTTCAGCAGGATGGCGGAGCAAAGGATACTTTGCCCTTGTGGCGATAACCATTTATTGCCTCCTCTTCCCCGGCCCGCCGTTTGCTCCTCTGTGAAGACTGCCAGCCCGTCGTTTTGGCTGTTTTTCGCGTATTCCCACGCAACGTCATTAGTGCTGGACGTGCTGTTGAAGACAAGAACTTCGCGCCCTATACGTTTGGTTTTAAGCCCACTCTTGATCTCGTCCGGATGAAGTGGATTTGGAAAACTTTGCGACATATCGTGTTTCTTCCCTTGAGCCCCCAACTTTATGTTGGGGGTTGTTTTTATTTAATTCCTTGAATCGCCGGGGAGGTTCTTTCTTCGCAAAGACGAGTGCCCCACCAATTCAAATAGTTTAGCCCCCGGCACCGCCGGGGGTTTTCTTCACGAATATCGAGCATCAAGTATCGAGTATCGCTTGTCCCGCCGTAGCTTAAAAGCGAAGGCGGAAGTATCCTCTTAAATCAAAAATTCGCTCCCTCTGTCTAATCCTATATCAACGGCCGCGGCCGAATGCGTAATCGCCCCCACCGCAATTCTGTCAATCCCGCACTGGGCAATCGCCATCACGTTATTCAGAGTGATATTACCCGACGCCTCTAACAAAGGCTTCTTGCCGCACATCTTGTTCCTCATATCCACCGCGTGCTTAAGCTGCCACTGCCCCATATTGTCCAGCAGCACCACATCAATTCCCGGAATCTTCAGCACGTAATTAAGCTGATTATCCACGTGGTCAACTTCAACCATCACAAATTTAGTTTTTTTCGACTTGCGGGCCTCTTCGACGATTTTCTTGAGTTTCGGGGAAAAGTTTTTACCTAATTGTGCAATATGATTGTCCTTTATCAGCACTGCGTCATTTAGCGAAAAGCGATGGTTATAACCTCCTCCGCACTGCACCGCGTATTTCTCTAACACCCGCCAGCCCGGCGTCGTCTTTCTCGTATCGTAAATCTTTGTCCCGGTTCCTCTAACCGCACTTACATATTTCCACGTCGTCGTCGCTACTCCGCTTAGCCGCTGCAGGAAATTCAGGACCACTCTCTCCGCGCTCAGCATCGGCCTAAGCGGCCCCTCAATAACTCCCAGCTTCACGCCCACGTTGGCTCGGCTGCCGTCCTTAAACAAAACTCGCAGCTTCAGTTTCCTGTCGTAGTGTTTCAGGATTTCGCGCACCACGTCCATCCCACAGACAACTATCTCCTCTCGCGTTACTATCTGCGCCCTGGCGGTAGCCTTTTTTCCAATCGTAAGCTCCGACGTAAGGTCGCCTTTCCCGTAATCTTCCGCAACAGCCATTGCTACCAAAGGCCGAACCTCACACATCTTCAATTGCTTCATTTTCTTCTCACTTCCATATTATATTTGTTAAACTCCTTTTGGTATTTTTCGCTTTGTTTAGTTTAGCCCCCTGCATTGCAGGGGGTTATTTATCTTGTCATTTTGGGTGCATTTATACTGAACGAGGCCGAAATAGTCAAGGAAATTGAACGAACCGCTTAGCCCCGGCGCGCCGGGGTTGCTCGCGACAGGGGTCGTTTAGCCGTCGCCGGAACGGCGACGTCGTCATTGCGTATGACCGCGTGTTAGCGGTAGTGTAATTTTATTTTGGTAATATATTCACTATTACT
>CAYZTY010000105.1:0-7993 GCA_964481525.1 uncultured Pirellulales bacterium | reverse complement strand
TTTGCGGACTTCCAGCTCTTTTCTTGCGGCGTAGAGTCGCCAATACGCCCTGTCGGCTGAGGCGATTGCCCGTATTACTTCGAGCTTGGTTCTGGCATCGGTAATCTGTCGCTCGTACCTGGCGAGTCGAATTGCGTATGTGTTTGCGCGTCGGCCCGCGTTTCGCAGCAGCGGCTGGCTTATCGAAAGTGAAAGTTCCGAACCATAATAAGGATTGAAGACAGAATACTCAGTATTCGTTTTTGTTCGACGGTCTGCCACGTCAAAAGTGACCGTTCCGCCGGTTTGAAGCGGGACCTGCACACCAAGGTCTATACTCGAGTAATCCACTTTCGAGCCAGAGAGGTCAAGAGTGGAGGCGACGGGAGTGTTTGTCCTGGAATAATACATATTGGAAAAAAAAGCTGCTTCAAAAGCGGCCTCCTGCTCACTGACCGCCTTGGCGGCAATGGCAGGACTGATAAGCTCCGCTTTGAGGTCGAGATTATTTTCCAGCGTAAGTGCTCGGCACTGCTCGAGCGTAAGCTGGAGTTGGGCTGGCGGCGGGACATTGGCATCGGCTGAGGATTTTTCTTCCGTAGCCATATCGCTTAAATCCAAAGTTTCAATTTGGCGCAATTTTTCCTCTTCGACTTTGATTTCATAATACTCTTCTTTGGCAAACTTGCTGCAGCCGACCAGAAAAATTAGTCCGCAACAAATGAGAACTAAAAACCATCTCAAATAAAATACTTTACTCATGTCTAAGTGCCTCAATTGGGTCCAGCCGTGCCGCTTTTATAGCTGGAAACATGCCGAAGCATATTCCAACCGTGCCGGCGAAAGCAAATGAAAGTACTATCGCCCAAACGGGGATATGTGTTCTGTCCAGAACAGGATTGATACCTGATATCACCATAGTCAATAACTTGCCAACCCCCACACCGACAAGCCCTCCGACAAAACATAATATGACAGATTCGACAAGAAACTGTGTTAAAATGGCGCTTCTTTTGGCCCCGACCGCCTTTCGAAGGCCTATCTCCTTAGTCCGCTCCGATATAGATACGAGCATGATATTCATAATCCCTACGCCGCCGACCAATAGAGATATACCCACAATGCCGCCGGCGACAAGTGTTACTACCATAGCTATTTCGTTGAATGTTTTTATGGCGCTTTTAAGTGATTCGACTCTGAAGGTCTCCGGCTCGCCTGGTTTGATACGGCGCATTCTGCGAAGGAAAAATTTAATCTCGGCAACAGCTTCATCCAAAACTTCCGTTGATTTACCCTCGGCAAAAGCCCATATCCACGGCTCACCAAATTTGAAAGTGGCTTTAAATGGAATAATAATCTCATAATTCTCCTGGCCTCCTCCACCAAAGCCCAGTTCCGGTTCCTTTTCTATAACACCCACAATACGAAAGCTCTGGGTATCTATCCGAATCGTTTGGCCAATGCAGTCTTTGTCAAGCCGAAGCTTGTCTCGTAACTCAGGCTCAATGATGCACACCGGTCTCGATTCGTCGATAATAGAAAGTTTTCTGCCCAGGATAATAGGTCGCTTTTGAATTTCGTGCCACTCCGGTTCGACGCCATTGATATTAACATTCCTGACCGACCTTTCACCATGTCGAACCGTCCGCCGTCCTGCTGAGTTTGCCCGCGTATACCTCTCTACCGAAGGACAATGCTCAAGCATACCTTCAAGCTCTTCGGCCTTGAACCTGATATTCCACCATGACATATGACTCAACGGCCCTGTGTCAGGACGCCGAGGGCTGACAATTATGGTGTTGCTGCCGAATGTTTCCACCTGGCTTAGTACTTTGGTCTTCAAACCTGTGAGCGCAGCTATGACTGCTATAACGGAAGCGACTCCGATTACTATACCGATAGTGGTGAGAATTGACCTTGTCTTGTTGGCCCAGATTTGTCCGAGCGCGAGATATGCGCTCTGATAGACAAGCCGAACAAATACAATCGGTGCCAAAAGCAAAGCTCTCATCAGGCCTTCTCCTCAGTACTGTCGTTTACGGCCGTCGCGCTACCCAACTTTGCATGGTCCTGCTCTGTCGGCAGGTCACTGAAAATTCGGCCGTCCTGCATTCGGACTATTCTGTTCGCATGCTGGGCCACATCCTGCTCGTGGGTTACTATAATGATGGTTTGGCCTTGTTTATGCAGCTGGTCGAACAGCTCTAATATGTTCTTGCTGGTTTTGCTGTCCAAATTTCCCGTTGGCTCATCAGCCATTAAGATGGTCGGATTACAGACGATCGCTCTGGCGATTGCGACACGTTGCTTTTCTCCACCTGAAAGCTGGTTGGGTTTGTGTTTGATACGGTCTGCAAGCCCGACCCGCTCAAGAGCATTTTTGGCTCGCTTTCTGCGTGCGAACCAGCCATCACGAGAGTATAGCAGAGGTATCTCCACGTTTTTAAGCGCATTTAACTGGCCAAGCAATTCAAAAGACTGGAAAACGAAACCGAGCCGCTCGTTGCGGGCGCGGGCCAGGGCTGCGTCGCCCATTTTCGTTGTGTCCTGACCATCCAGCTCATAGTATCCTGAGGTAGCCCTGTCAAGACAACCTACTACATTCATAAGAGTGCTTTTGCCGGAGCCGGAATGTCCCATCACTGCGACGTACTCGTTTTCGCTGACCTCCATATCAATTCCATCAAGCGCATGGATACGCTCAATGCCGACTTTATAGATTCGTTTGATGTTCTGCAGCCGGATAATTACTCTGTCAGTTTTTGTCGTCATTTTCAGGTTTGTTTGCGTCGGGTTCGTTTGCATCAGGTTCAGGTTTTTTGTCGTTAGTATCTTTCTCTGATTTTGCTTCGCTCATGTCTCGTAAGTTCTGGTCGTGCTTTAGGCCGTCGAGCACTTTGTAAGGTCCGACCACTACCTTGTCTTCCTCGGAGAGCCCGGCGGTTATTATTGTGTGCGTCAAATCGCTATCTCCGATTTTGACAGGTGTTACCACAGCCTTGCCGTCATTGTAGCGGTAAACCACAGAAGCGTGAGTTTTGCTCTTATCCAGTTCGGGACAGTTTTCGCGAATTTCGTTAGGCAAGCTATCAACTTCTCTGGCCAACACCGCCTGACTTGGGACTTTGAGAACATCGGTGTGCTTACGGGTCTCGATATCGACATCCGCTGTAAGACCGGAGTACAACTTTGCCACATTAGGGTCGTTCTCGAGCAGTATCTCGGTCCTGTAGTATTTTGTCCTGTTGTCCGACATTCTGTGCTTTAAGGCGATTGAATCGACCACACCCGTGAATTCTATGTCCGGAAAGGCCTGAACGTAAACCTTGGCCTTTTGACCGGTTTTTAATTCTCCGATATCCGCTTCATCAACGTGTGCTACAACCAGCATCTGTGAGACATCAGCCACTTCCATAATTACGGTTCCGGGGTTGTTCATTGTTCCGGTCATAACCATCTCGCCCTCTTCGGCATTAAGACGAGTTATCACTCCATCAATAGGAGTTGTAATTACAGTGTAACTAAGGTCCTCACGGGCCTGGGTTGTTCTGGCATCGGCGGCTTCAAGGTTGTGCTCAAGGACAACTAAAGTCAGCTGGGCCGATTCGAGTGTATGCTCAGCCGCCGCATATTGTGCTTTCAATTCATCGACCTTACACTGAACCTCGTCAAAAGCTGCCTGACTGATATCGTGCGATTCAAGCAAACCTTTTTTTCGGTTTAAGTCCTGCTCAGCCTGTTTTAGAGAAGCAGCGAGTCCTTTAAGATTTGCCCGCTGACTTGCAACCCTTGCCTTTTCGACTTCAATCTGAGCCGCCTGGGCGGCCTGCGCGGCCTCGGCAGAGAGTAACTGGCTCTCCATGTCTTTCGAATCCAGTCTTACAAGTACCGAAGGCGGCACAGGCGGGTCGGCTTCGGGATTGCCACGTGTCACGGTGTCTCCTTCTTCAAACGGCAAATCCACAATTCTGGCTGAGACCTTTGCGCTTATCTCCACATTTATCCTGGGTTCGATCTCGCCGGGGGCGCTTATAAACACAACCAATTGGCCACGCTGGACCTGCTCGATACGTACCTCCTGGCCCTTGTTTTTGGCTTTGCCCTTCTTTTTAATTATCCCGACGACAACAAATACAATCAATATTACCGCTATAACTATGATGATTATCTTTCGTGATTTTTTCACACCAAGACCTTTCCGATAAAAACGTTACTGATGATTCAATACCACATCAATAAAGACGCTGAGTATCATCGATTTGTTAATTGTGTTCTCCAAATATGTATAATACGGCTTTTTTAACACTCTATTATAACATTTTTATTCCTAAAATTTTCGTGTAATACACGTTTTTCTCAGCCATATCAGTTTAATTGCACAATATTACCGATTTGTTACCATTTTGCCCTTTTTTCGTTATTTTCTCCCGCACAAATTTTGAGGTTAAATATCGGCGTATATTTTTCTGATTTAATGACATTTCGTCTTTCGGGATAGTAGAATACTGGCATCTAAAAATTGTTATGGGAATAAATTTAGTTAAGTGAGCAGTTGCAAATTCCACGTTTCGGCTTTATAATCCCTTTTTGTATTTTTTGAAAGGGATAATAAATGAAGTACGACGTAGCTGATGTATCGCTGGTGGCGGAGGGCAAGAGGCGCATTTTATGGGCAGATAATGATATGCCGGTTCTTGCGTCGATTCGCAAAAGATTCGCAAAGACCAGGCCATTAAAAGGAAAAAACGTTGCCGCCTGTCTTCACATAACCGCCGAGACAGCCAACCTGGCACGGACACTCAAGGCGGGCGGAGCAAACGTTGCCCTGTGTGCGTCCAATCCGCTAAGTACTCAGGACGATGTGGCTGCCTCACTGGTGAAGGATTTTAAGATTGCGTGCTTTGCTGTTTGTGGTGAGAATCGAAGCACTTATTATAAACATATCTATGCAGCGCTCGACAACAAGCCGGTTATTACATTCGACGATGGTGCCGACTTGGTGAACGAGCTGCACGGTCGCAGAGCCAAAGATGCTCATCGGATTATCGCAAGTATGGAAGAGACGACTACAGGCGTAATTCGGCTGCGCGCTCTGGCAAATCAGGGCAAACTGAAGTTTCCTGTTATCGCGGTGAACGACGCTGCGAGCAAGCACCTCTTTGATAATCGTTACGGTACGGGACAATCAACGGTTGATGGTATTATTCGGGCGACGGATTTTCTGATGGCCGGCAAGAGAGTCGTCGCGGCCGGCTACGGGTGGTGCGGTCGAGGTTTCGCTATGCGTGCCAGGGGTATGGGCGCCATCGTTATCATTACGGAGGTTGACCCCATCAAGGCGATTGAAGCGAGTATGGACGGTTTTGCAGTTATGCCGATGGCGCAGGCGGCAAGAATCGGGGACCTTTTCGTAACACTCACCGGCGATAAAAATGTCATACGCGGCGAGCACTTCCGAGTAATGAAAGACAGGGCGGTCGTTGCAAACAGCGGTCACTTCAACGTCGAGATTGACATACCGGCCTTGAAAAAACTAAGTAAAAAGATTAGACGTAATGTTCGAAACCACGTCGATGAATACATATTAAAGAACAATAAAAGAATCCACCTGCTCGCCGAGGGTAGATTAATTAACCTTGCCGCCGCCGAGGGTCATCCGGCTTCCGTGATGGATATGAGCTTCGCCACGCAGGCCCTCGAAGCGGAATATATTCTCAAATACAAAAGCAAACTGGCTGTTGCTGTTCACGATGTCCCTATGGAGATAGAGCAAAAAGTTTGCAACTTGAAACTAAAATCAATGGGCATTGGCATAGACAAACTTACGCCGGAACAGGTTAAGTATCTGGCCGCCTTTGGTGAAGGGACATAATAGCTGCAAAAGAGGTTTTTTAGTACTTATTGAATAGCAGAGGGGACTTTACGAATTGGTATCTCTTTTCCGTGTTGACAGAAGGATAAGGTTTCTAATTGCCTGCATGTCCCTGGCGGCGAACCATTTCTCTTCAAAACCCTTTTCCTGAGCGATTTGAGCTATCGCCATCAATGCCCGCAAGTGATAGTTTCGCTCGTCTTTGCTGCCCGCCAGGACAAACATTATCCTGACGGGGTCCGGTGCGCGTGAAAAATCAATACCTTCTTTAGCGCGGATAAGTATTATCTCGAATTTACCCTCGCCTTCGACAATTATGTGAGGAATGGCTAATCCGGGCTGGATGACTGTGCCGCCTTCCGCTTCGCGATGAAGGAATTTTTCGAGAAGGACGTATTCGTTTTCGCCAAGTTTTTCAGCCAGAATTTCAGAGAGCCGGCGAAAGATTTGCTCGGCGGGTTGTCTTCCCTCTATATCCAAAATATCACATTCTCTTATAAGTTTATCGAATCTGTCCTCGATTATATCGTCGCGCTCAATAAGAATATCACGGAGTTCATTTTCCAGCGTAACGGTTTTTAGCTGTCGGTCTGTAACTCTTTCCACGATGTGCATTACGGCCGAGGCCCTTTTGACCCGCTTGGAGACATAAAGCTGATACCAGGCGAAACTCAAAACTACAAAACCAACGGAAATGAGCAGCGGTACCCTGCCCATATCAACTATCAAAGCCGCATAAGCTATAATCGCCGCGATGTGAATATACGGATACAAAGGGGACTTAAATTTAGGGCGATAGCTCTGGATTCTGCTTTCGCGCATGACAATCACACTGGTGTTCGCGAGAATGAAAAGAATTATCATAAGCGTGGAAGCGGTCTTGACGAGCGTCTCAATATCAAGAAGCACTATGGCTATGATTATAAATACGCTTGTTATTAATATGCTGATATGAGGTGTGCTGAAGCGTTTGTTGACCCGGGCTAAAACCGGTGGAAGCAGCTGGTCTCTGCTCATTGCCATAGGAGAACGCGAGGCGGCTAGTATTCCGCCGTTTGCCGTGGTTATAAAAGCGGCAATGGCTGCCAAACTGAGTAAAATCAATCCCCAGTTGCCCATGAATTTCCCGGCAGCACTGGATACGGGGAGCAAACTATCCATCAGCTCCTGCCCACCCAGAACTCCCACTGTAATCGAAACCACACTTACGTAGAACAACGCAACAATGAACCAGGCTAACAGCATTCCTAAGGGAAGGTTTCTGCCGGGGTTTTTAACCTCTTCAGCTATACTGGCAACCTTCGTCAGTCCGCCATAGCTTACAAAAACCAGACCTGCCGTCGCCAGCACGGCAGCCCAGCCCTTATCGGCAAAGCCCTTGAACCTCACGGCCTCTACCGACCCAGCACCGAAAACAACAAAAATAAAAAGAACAACCAGAAGAAAACTCACAAGCAAAGACTGAAATCTGCCTGCGTGTTTTACGCTCACTATATTTAACGTCGTGAAAAAAATACAACAGAGAACCGCAGCGGCCTTGAGATACCAGCCTACTAATTGAACGGCGAAAAACTGCTGTGCCATAAGCTCAATAAAAATAGACATACCAACAATCGCGAACGCACTTTTAAGGGCGACCGAAAACCAGTTCGCAAAACCGCTGAAAAGCCCCAGCACCGGCCCGAGACTGCGCTCGACATAAAAATAGGTGCCGCCCGCCCTCGGCATAGCCGTTGACAGCTCGGCCTTGCTGAAAACACTGGGAATTATCAGTATCGATGCGAAAAGATAGGATAATACTACAGCGGGGCCGGCCTTGGCGTAAGCAATAGCGGGCAGGACAAACAGGCCTGAACTTATCATAGCGCCCGCCGCTACGGAAAAAACGTCGAGTAAACCGAGCTGTTTTTTTAACCGGGTCATCCTATAACCATCAGGTTAAGTTCTGTTATTGCTTCGGTACATCCTCTGCCAATGATTTCCCAACGATGCCAAAGGGCAGCCGGTGAACATAATAACACACTTATTCGTTCCTGTGTTAAAGTTTTTTTGACGGTTGACTTTGTTATGCATTGACTTTACTGTAATTTTGCTTATGTTGTTTTTTTAACAGTTATGCATGGAGGTATATTGTTGAAAGAA
>CAYZTY010000104.1:0-8038 GCA_964481525.1 uncultured Pirellulales bacterium | reverse complement strand
CCGAGATACGAAGGCTGCTTGAATTGGTTGATGCCCCGACACGATACCAGTTTGGGTCGGTAAATGCGGCGTAATGCTTGAAGGCATAATAGACGGGATTGATAATGTAATCTGCGCCCGCACCCCAGGGGTCGATGAGTGTTACAAGGCCGCCGCTGTCTCCCCAGAACAGGTCCCAGTACATATACGCCGATACTCCCTCAACGGTAAGAGAATTATGCATCAGACGCGCCAGATTCAATGCGTCGGCGAAGGTTTCTGTATCGTGTGAGAATTCTGTCTGTAACAGCGGCTTATCACCACCATATTGTGAGGCGAAATTTTCCATTGTGGGGATGTACGTATCAGGAGAGTCGGGATTGCCGTCGCCATAAAGATGGTGCGCATAGCCGTAGACGTGGGATTCGTCGATTAGCGCATTTATATAACCCGCAGAGCTGCCCATATTACAGGCTTCGGGCGCCAGAAGCTTTGGAAAATTAGTCATACCGTATAGCTCGGCGTACAAAGCTTCAAAAGCAAGATTGTAACCGGCATAGGTCGAGTTCTCGGTCGGGTCGAATCTGCACGAATCCCATTCATAGGGTGGTTCCGGTGAAAAGTCAGGTTCATTTTGCATATTCACATACTCGGCAACTATCCCACGACTGGACCAATCGGCCAGACTTTCCGCCCACCATTCGGCAAATTCTTCATACATATAACCACCGCCGTCTTTTTTAAGCGTGCTGTTGTAGCCGGTCGGATCGCCGTTGCTTTTAAGCTTTCCGGGAGGCGACCAGGAAGAAATCATAATCTTTATCATCGGATTACGTGCCTTCGCGGCCGTGACGATTTGACTCGAGCGGGACATGTAACCAGAGTCAATCTGGTAAGTGTTTCGTATCCTGTAAATGTCGATACCCAAATCTCCGAAGAGAAAATCATAAACATCCCCTTTCTGTGGATGGGCTATCAACCAGTTTTCATAGTACGCACCGCTGCCCCCAAAACCTTCAAGCTGCTGATAAACTGCATCAACATCCACCTGGCCGGTCGCAGCCAACGCCGGGACCGAGCCTAAGGTTAATAGCAAAATCAATAAAAACAAGGAGCATCTAAACTGTATTGAGGTTGAATTAGCTTCTACATTCATCATCATTTTCCACCATCCTTAACTAAACTATCTTGTTTATTCTATTTTTCCTCTTGCGTTTACCAGTTAGGCGTACAACTCAGGTCCTCGGGATTGTTACACCACATCCACTGCAGCGCAAATCCTCTGAAATCAACAAAGTCAACATCGCCGTCCTCATCAAAGTCGGCACCGTCACAATCATCGTTGGCCGCACAGTCTGTGCTTAGCCAGTAGTCTGTTAAGACCTTAACGTCCGCGAAATTCACATAACAGTCCGGTGCAAGGTCCGAGGCCAGGCAAAAACCGAACTGCTGAACGTCGGAGCAGTTAACCGGGCCGGTCTTTACAATTACGTCATCGACATAGAAGTTTACATCCACCGCAGGGCCGCTTATATATAAGCTTAAATCCTGGAGAATGCCATTGACATCCAAAATGAATAGACCGGCCAGTTTAGTCCATTGATTATTATATGCAGTACCCGTTGCGACAGTATGGTAGTTTGTACCTCCGTCGTCCACCTGTTTCATACTGATTGATACATATTCGCTCGTACCGTTATCGAGTCTAACCCAGGCGGAGCATTGATAAGTTTGGCCGTCAATTACCTTGTCCGTAATATCCTGCACAGGTCCCTGCCAAGTTGCATACCTTACTTCGGTTAATCCGCTATAATTCCCGGAATGGGCCTGGTCTGTTACAGCGGTGAAATCTCCGCTCCACTTGGTCCAGCCTATAGTGGTTGCAGCTTCGAAACCTGCATTTGTCAGGATATTGCCGCCGCTGCCCGGCGTTCGTGCAGTCGCTGTGTCCGAGAAAGATGTTTCATTTTGCCGGGTTGATATATCACAGATTTTGAAACGATATGTATAATTAGTATTTGGTATAAGTCCTGCATCAGCATAAAAGGTGTTGTCCTGCCAGCCGCTGTCATGGTTGGGGTCGGTAACATTGTTGAAGTAGTACTGCACACCGCTGACATCGTTTGCCTCGACAGTGGTCATTGTAACCGTGTCTGCTGCGACGGCCTGAGGGGGTGATAACCAGGTAAATGGGTCCACTACGGGTGCATTGTTATCAGGTGGTGTTCCAGTTCCGAGTTGTAGTGTGAAATAACTTGTTCCGCCCGAGTCGACCAATTCTATGTTATGTACTTCCGAATTACCACCGGGAGGAGTAACAATAACCTCGTAAGTACCGTAGAAACCCCGCAAATCGGCATTGCCGTTACTATCGGTGATAGCCGAATCGTTTGTGGTCCATTCATCCAGCAATTCTTCATAACGTATCCCGGCCTCGTTGAGCGTCCAGTCTGAATTGACAATATGGCAGTCATCGCGCCAGTGCGCATCCTCCCAAAATCCCCACATCAAAATTCCTTCGACGGATGGATGGCTGAAAGCAACACGATAAAAATCCTCAAGCTCATCGGCCCTTATGTTTTCATCCGGCTGGCTGATATCGAATTCCGTAACCCATATGGGCAGATTCACCTCGGCAACACTGTCGAATCTTGCTTTGACTGTAACGGGATTGAAACCGGTACTCATGTGGCACTGAACACCTAAAGCGTGCAATGGGGCGCCCTGCGCCAGAAGGTCATAGGCCTGCTGTTTGTAGTCATTAAGGTTAAAACCGCCGGCAATTACATTGTAATCATTCAGGAAAAGCAAGCAATTCGGGTCGTTAGCATGAGCGGCCTGAAACATCCAGGGTCGTATATCGCTGCCAAGCCTGTCGGCAAAAAATGAATTATTGCACATCTCGTTATTGACATCCCAGTGGCGGAACTTACCTTTGAAATGATTAACCGCACTATTCAGCCTGTCTTCAACCGCAGTCAGCAGCTCACTCGTGGCCAGCAGCGGCGCGTATGACAAGTCCTTTACCCAGCCCTGAACCATGTTTTCCGACGCCCAGAAGATGCAATGACCTCTCATCGGGATGCCGTTTTCCTCGCAGAAATTATAAATCTTGTCGGCATCGGTATATGTCACGAAATCATCGGCCGGTTCATTGTGATACCACTTCGAGGCATTTCCCATTACTCCCCAGTTAAAATGGTCAATGAAAAATTCCCGGTAACGTGAATAATCCATCGGTTGCCAGCTTAACGCCGTGCCGAAGGCAAAATGATGTTTTGTCTGGATGACCTGGACGTTAACATCTGGTACTGCAAGGTTGGGGTCGTTGGGGGAGACTACGGTTACGCAAAAATCACCTTTACGAATTTGCTCGATTCTTTCATTGGCCTCGGTTTCCCAGTCACCTGCATCTATTTCCACAACATTTACATCATCGAGATAATAACTTACGTCGGCCGCGGGCCCCTCGAAATAAAGGTCCAGCGCCGTTAGTGGTCCGTTTACATCGACGGTAAAATAGCCCATCAGCTCGGTCCACTGGTCGTCATATCCCGTCGCTGCATCTATCCATGGATAGCTTGTGCCGCTATCGTCTGTTTTTCGTATTGCCATATTAATGTTATCACTCGCGGCTCCATCAAGTCTCATCCAGCCGGAAACAGCATAGGTCTTGCCGGCTTCCATCTTACCCAGCATTGATTGCCTGAGTGAATTCCAGGTGTCGGTCCTGTTATAAGCGTATCCGCTGCTGCTGCCGCTTCGATAAACGCTCGTCGACGTTGAAATATCGCAGCCGCTGCCATACCATCCTGAGGTTCCGGATTCAAAGCCGGGATTTGTTACGAGGTTCTGGCCGCCGGCAGTTCCTGCCAATCCCAGGCATAAGCCAAGTATCATAAATACTGATATCAATCTGATTCTCATTATTTTTTCACCGTTTCGGTTTTTTCCCGGCGTCTATCCTTTTATTCGTGCCATTTTACCACGCATCCAGGCAGTCTGGATTCGTCGGGTCCGCACATAGCCTCCAATCATTACCCATTATTGCAAAGTCGCCAAAGTCCACATCATTATCGTCGTTCAGGTCCGCCTCGGTCGATTCCTGTAGCCAATGGTCCGCAAGCAGCTGAAGGTCAAACTCGTCTACATAGCAGTCCGTATATATGTCGCCTTGAAGCTGCGAGGTACAGGGAATAGTCAGGTCGTATGTTGTTGTGCCTTTTGTCAATGTAAGAGAATAGGTCTGGTCGTTAATGGTGATATCGTAATCTCCGTAATAACCTGCGAAGATTATCCGGCCCTCAGCATCGACATAGCATACCTCGTTCGCGTCCCATTGGGCCATAAGCTGCTCGTAAGCGATGCCCATATCCGTCAGGTTCCAGCTCTCATCGACCAGCGCCGAGCCGTCTCGCCACATATGCTCCTTCCAGAATCCCCACATAACAAACCCATCTGTCATATCATTGCCAAATGCAAGCCGCATAGTGTCGGTGAGAATGGCCGAACTTGGCGAATCGAGGCTGAATTCTGTAATTATCATAGGCAGTTCAAAGCCCGCAAATAACTGTAGATTCTTAAAAACGGTAATAGTATTATAGCTGTCGGAGCCGGTATGATTTTGCAGGCCGATAAGCTCGACGGTTCCACCGCAACTTACAATATCTTCGATATGCTCACGATACCAGTTGGTATAGTCGGTCCACTCAAGGACATTGTATTCATTAACCGCGATTTTTGCCTGACCGGCAGAAGCATCCACCATCTCGTTGTAAATGTCCGCTACACCCTCGATGCCGTATATCTGGGTGTGCATATCTGCGTGGTGGCTTTCGTTTATGCCGTCCACGTCGGTATACCGGTAAGCTCGGTCTGCGATAAAATATTGCATCCTTTCCATCATCTCGTCCCAGTATTCTGTTGCAGTATTGGGGTCGGTAAGAGCCTGGCTTTTAAGGGTATCGACCCAAGTAGGCTGCTGGCTGTCCCACAGTACGCCGTGTACACGCGCCCGCAGGCCGTGGGCATCGGCATAGTCCAGCATATCATCAACCGTTCCCATAGTTACCACATCGCGAGTCGATTCGTTGTACGCCCACTTCCCCGCATTCTCAGGAACTATCATATTGAAATGGCTGTCGAGAAATTGCTGATAATTATAAGCATCGCTGCCCGGCGTCGGGTCGGGCTCGGCCCAGGGCGCATCATCAAGTCCATAAACTGCGGTCCCAAAATTAAAGGCGTGCCGGCGAAGTTTCACTTGTACGTCGGTTCCTTCCGGAACGCTTCCCATCTCACCAATTATAAGGTTGACTATGGCGGGCCCTTGTCGGTAATTCATAATGTAATTGTCGGCGGCTGCAAGGTTGTTTGCACTGGTAGCAGAATTCTGTGGCGTCGCACCGTTAAAGGTTACGCTCTTAAGGTAAAGATTGCGGTCTTCACTAATACTGTTAAAATCATTAACAAATTCTATCCTGACCGCGTGCATCCCGTCAGGCAAATTAAAGTCAGCGACATAATCACTATAGTTTGTATGCGGATTGCCGTTGTCAGCGACACTCCACGCCTCGCTGCAATCGCCGATATGAAGATGCATTACCGGCAGCGTTACTCCACAAATACTGCCGTCGGCTTTTATAGTAACAGAGACGGGCCCTGCGGTGGAGACATCTATAAAAGTACCCACATAGCCGTTGCTCGATAAATTCCAGCCGTCTCCGTCGTGGGCAGAGCCGGTGGATTTGAAAATCATATCGGCAGCACTGATTTCAGGCTCCGCCTCTCCAACGGTTTCATAGGTTGCTACGACGTGATGCCATTGCCCGTCATTTATGTCGACGGCAAGATAGTTTGCCGCGCCACCACCGATGACGCCGAACAGACTTTCTGTGCACATCAGGCCGTAGCCGTCAAGTGTAAGCCAGTCGCCGTTATGCTGAAATAACCTCGGATAGTTGCTGCCTAAAGCCGAAGAGTTTATCCATAGTTCAACAGTAATATCTTCAAGGGAAAATGCGCCGTCGCCGTCCCAGATATCAATACAATCGCCGGCACCATCCGGCATAAGGCCGTGTAAACGAGCGGCCTGGCCCAGTACGCCGGAAACCAGAGAAACACTCTCGACGTATGTGCCGTCCCGACCGACACTGCCCCAGTCCTCAACAGGGTCACCATTACTGCTGGAAGCATCTTCGAAGCGCCAATAACCCAAGGGACTATCGGCCATCACCTCGGCGAAATAGTTGGTGGCGATGGCATCATAATGAGTCGATATGCGGGACGGACTAAGAATGCCGTCGTAAACGGCAACCTCATCAAGTATGCCGTCCAGTTCATTATAACGCCAGCCCACAGTTCCCTCTGAGCCGAGGATGAGATGGCCATAAGGATACGAAAGTCCGGAGCCGCTAACGTTGGCATCACTAAGGAACTGGCCATCCACATAAACCGTCTTATTCAAAGACAACTCTGCAACGGCGCCGTTAAAAGGAATCAAGCAGATAAGAGACAAAACTATAAGCTGTAATCTACAGCGAGCGCGAAAAGGTCCACTACGGGTGGGAACTAACCGTAAAATGCTTCTTTCAAAATTAACTCTCGAAAGTGCCTTAGCTGCTTTCATCACCTTTCCTGTTCAGAGGAATGGGGCCTTCCCTTTCACAGGTTTAATGTACTCAGACTTTCTGCGCTAGGGAGCTTCTGCATGGCAACCGGGCGCTATATGGCCCCGCGATAGGCCACAGGCTACTACCCAGAGAATAAAAAAAGCCCTCCTTAGCAATATACTATTGATTATATCACTAAAGGATGCCAAAATCAAGGAATCAAGGATTTACTTTGCTTTTTGTCAAAGTCAAGGAATTAAAGGTAGTTCCGACTCACAATTGTGACTTTGTTTTGTCGGAGTTCCGATAATAATATGCGGCTTATCACTGTAAAAAATCACTCATTTCCGATAAGGCGGCTTTAAGGGGCATATATCGATATGAAAGGTTGAATTCATCACACAGGGAAGCGAATTTTTTTATAGTTTCTTCGCTCAGCCGGGCCTGACAGGCGGAATCGCCATTGCAGAAGAATATTCGACAGGAGGCAAAACGATAGTCTCGAATCGTGCATTGTCCTTTTTCATTATAAGGGCAAAGGCCGTTATGCATCTGCCTTATATTGCCGGGGCCCAACTTGGCGGCAAGGTATATGATTTCAGGGGTCGTAACGAATAAGCGGTGGTCAAAACGTGTAAAATCACAGCACTTTCCACAGGCCTTACACAGGTCGGCCCTTTGTCGGTTCTCCATCTCGAGCCAATTGTAAACCAACTCAACGGCCTTTAACAGACGACTGTCCGGCTGCATTCTGCCACCATTTTTGTCTTTTAATTCTTTCGATTTCTTCAAAGCTATAAAGTCTGCCGCGATTTATCCCCGGACATCGGCAAGCAGCGGAATTCCAGGCGTCGGGATTGGTCAGGTTGGAAGGCCAAAAAGGCCAAATCCTGCACTGGCTCGGGCGGACCGGATAAATCAGGCAACCTTTGGCCTCGCCCTGATTCCGCAAAAATATGCAATCCTTGCTGGAGGGCTCTTCGATAATTGTTTTGCGAAAACCGACCCGACGCAGATATTTGTCGGTGAGTTGTTCAACGGTGATTTTTAGAAAATCGGCAATAAGGCCAGCTTCCGTTTTTGTGACCCAGATGTAACCTTCATTAGGGCCGGAACAACATTGGCCGCATTGCACACACTCAAAATGCAGCCCGCAAAAATACCACGGTGTTTTCTTCCTCGAAAGACCCATTAGCCCTGCCTACGGTTTTAGGGCAATTAAAGATATTTATCTTTACTTGTATGAACCGGAATCAGCTGCAACTAAGGATATCAAGCTGAACAAAGGACAAAGATTAATTGTGAAATGCAGAAGATAGCTCTTTGAGTCGAAACAATCTAACTGCTCCATTGGAGAATTTACACGCGGTTTTATAACGCATTAGCTGCTTTATTTTGACAGGAATACGGACGCAGGATTTATTATCTGCGGCGGTATCCCCCAGAGT
>CAYZTY010000103.1:0-8113 GCA_964481525.1 uncultured Pirellulales bacterium | reverse complement strand
CCGTTGACTTGTCGGTATTGACACCGGAGATGACTTTTGGAGAGGCTATCGAGGTCTTGCGTACTTCGGTAGAGCCGCCCTTGAAGCTGTTTCCTAATTGGAAGGATTTAGAGGAAAACGCCTATATAGACCAGAGTACACCAATTGATATGCAGGGCGAGGTTGGAATGCCGCTCGGCAAAGCCCTCGAACTGTTGCTCGACCTTGTTTCGGGCGGCCTGACGCAACTTGATTACCTCGTGGAAGACGGCATAATCACAATCGCCACTCAGGAATCTCTGCCGGGTAAGACGGTGATTCGCATCTACGACATCACGGATCTGCTCGGCGTACCCGCCGACTTTGTCTTCGAGACGGTCATTGAGGAAGACAGCCTTGTTACCACCGCCGATGCCGACGAGCTGCTCAACGAAGAACAGGCACTCGAACGGGCCGAGTTGATTGTCCAGCTTGTTCAGGAGACTGTTGAGCCGGACAGCTGGTTTGAGGCGGGCGGGGAAGGCAGTATAAGCATCTATGGTACCCGGCTTGTAGTCACACAGGTTCCCGAAGTTCAGGAAAAAGTGGCAAATTTAATCAAGGATTTGCGCAAGTCTTTAGGCCAGCAGGTGGCAATTGAGGCCAGGTTCCTGGTAGTCGATGAGAACTTTCTCGAGGACATCGGCTTCGATGCCGACCTGAATTTCAGGACTTTCGGCGGTGACCTGACATTACAAGGCTTTGGTTACGGCTACAACTTCAGCCAGCCGGCACCGACAAGAGTACCTGGCTCTATTCCAGAGACTGAAACGGGGCTTTTAACTAATCCGAAACTACCCGCTTTCCAGGGCGCCGGCCATATTAAGTTCCTTGACAACTTACAGGTCGATTTCATACTAAGAGCAACCCAGGCACACAAGAACGCTACGGCATTAACCGCACCGAAGGTTACCGTCCTTGACGGCGAATCAGCCGCTCTCCGCGTACAAAGAGAAACACGATACGTAGATAATGTGGATGTGGAAGTGGACAGCGAAACTTCCGACCAAGGTGTTACGACCGTTACCAATGTAACCGTTGAGAGAACCAGAGACACTCTGTATACCGGTGTTGTCCTCAACGTTACGCCGACAATAAGCGCAGACAGAAAGTACGTTCTGCTTCGCATCTCCACCTTCACCAGAGAGTTGCAGCAATTTACCGAGTTTAACGCGGCTCAACTGATTGCCGGCCAGTCGTTTAACGCACCATTCTTTTTGCCTGAAACCGAGATATCCGAAGTCAGAACCAGGGTAATGGTTCCGGACAAGGGGACCGTGCTACTTGGCGGCCAGAAGCTGAGCGCAGAAGTGGAAAAAGAAAGTGGTATCCCCGTCATAAGCAAAATACCCGTTATCGGCAGGTTCTTTACCAACCGCAGCAAAATCAAAGACCAGAGAGTTCTTCTTATACTGGTTACTCCGACGATTATTCTGCAGGATGAGGCCGAGGCGGAGGCAATAGCAGCAATGGATTGATTGACATTCTGTTACGTAGAAAAGGGCGTTCCCGGGAACGCCTTTTTTTTTTATTCCACCTGCTTAGTCACGGCGTTCGCCGCCGGACTTTCTCTTATTTACCTTTAAGCGTCTGGTAGCCGTAGTGGGCCAGAAGATGGTCAAGTATCACCATCGCGGTGTAATTTTCAGCCACCGGCCATATCCGAGCCACAATCGTCGCGTCGCGACGAGTAATAGCTGCCAGCTTTTTGTTCTCAAGTGTGTACTTGTCAATCGTCTTTTGCGGCTTGTCAATTGTCGGCGTAGGTTTAACCGTTAGTCTGACAATGATTGGTTGGCCGGTTGCAAGGCCGCCTGTAATGCCGCCGGCATTGTTTGACTCGAACATAACCTTACCACCTTCACTACGCATCTGGTCGTTGGATTGCGAGCCGGTCATATCCTTAACGGCAAAACCGGCGCCAACCTCGACGCCCTTTACCGCACCAATACCCATCATTCTGCCCAGCTCGGCATCGAGCTTATAAAAGACCGGCTCACCCAGACCTGTCGGCACACCGGTTACCAAGACTTCAACCACACCGCCGGCCGAATCACCTGTGTCGGAAATGCGATTGCAGGCCTCGACCATCTGCTCGGCAGCGTCCAAATCGGGACAGTTCAATACGTGGTCTACGCCATATTCGTCCTTAACTTTTGCGGGCTGTATTTTCGGGGCTTTCTCACGAATTGCATCAATCTCCTGCTCAATCTCGGCTAATATCCTGACCTTCTCCAGAAACCTCATCTCCATCGTGATACGTTCCTTGACGTAAATCTCCTGGTAAAACGGGTCGTGGTCACGGCGCATTTTTTTGTACTGGTTGGTGTATTTAAAGGCCTGGTCGTGGGTGATATCCGGGCATCGAACCGAGGCAAGTTCTTTGACGTAGGCACAAACGTCAATACCACAATTTTTTAAGACTTTTTTAGCAACACATCCGGCAGCCACAATGGTGGACGTATAGCGTCCGCTGAATAGCCCGGCGCCGACAGCGTCGTCGTTGGGACCGTATTTCACGAACGAAGCGTAGGACGCATGGCCCGGCCTCGGAGTGCGATTGGTGTCCTGATACTGTTTGATGTGAATGAAATGGCGGTCCAGATTAGGAATCAAAATTGTCAGCGGTGTGCCGTTGGTATGGTTCTTATTGCCGGCGTTCTCGACGGTATCCGCCGAGTTCAGTCCGGAGTAGATAATCGGCAGGTCCGGCTCCTTCCGCGGACTGGATAGCTCATCGGCGCCCGGCTTTCTTAGAAGTAAATCGCCGTAAATCTCCTGCTCGATAATCTGCATTCCCGGCGGATGGCCTTGCACGACGGCCGTTAGGCCCTCCTGGTAAGAACCCCCGGCAACCGTTACCTGAAACAAACGTCCTGTATGACAACCAATCATTAACGTCTCCTGGTTCTATGTGTAATTTGACCGCAAAAGTATAAACGGGTATGTTCTTTTATTCAATGTAAATTTGCCACGATATTTGTGCATCTAATACGTATTTCACTTGTTAGGCGGACTCCCGACTATCTTCGGAGACGTCGACGTCGGTAAAGTTTTATTTCTTAATACAAATCTTTCTTATTTGATTTTTTCTATGCACTCAATTGCCGCATCGCGAATAATCGTGCTTTTAGCACTTTTAGATATGGTTTGAAGGAATGGAATAGCTTTCTTATCCTTGATTCTGATAAGCGCATCTATAATACCCCAAGCACGATTATAACCTGATGCTATAATACCATCGGATGGATCGTCAGTTTCATAAAAAGCTTCTCTATGAAAATTAGGCGGAGGTGGAAAACCAGCAAAAATATATCTAGCATACACGTAACTTACTTTTCTATGAGGTGCAATCCAGATTTCTTCTGCGGTAGCCATATGAACATCTGCCCTCTCACCGGCATAGATTATTTTATGACTGATGGTATCTTGAATAGTCGATGCATTCTCGGCGATAATTTTATTAAATCTAACATGTATAACTGCCGAGCCATTAGCATTTAATGTGCCATCTTGTAGTTCAGAAAATCTCTGAACAAGTCTATCACATTCTTGTAAAGAAATTATTGGATTGCGCTGAACAACAGCATAGGGTATCCTAATATGCTCTATACTTTTTAAGCATTCCTCACATAATGTTTCAGTGGCATCCTCCCCAAATTCAGCGATTTCTTCCCTTATGTTACACCACTCTTCTAAGTCTGTTGTATCCAAGCTATGTAAAAGTTTTTCCAATTCATTAGTCATTTCTATCGTCGGCTAAAATCCCTCATAATTAAGCAACCTAACTATATTTATATGGTTTCCGTAAAAGAACGCCATTTGGGACTACAGCTTGGTTACAGTTCTGACCTACGCCAAGCCATAGGCAGACTTAGCCATCTGCATATGTTTATATAAAGGTCAGCTTGCCAATTGCAAGGCATTTTGCGCTTCTTGAGGCAGTTCGACAAGAATGAAGTAAGATTCAGGATACAGGTAGTCCTCGCCGGACTCGTCAATGATTCTCAGGTATCCTTCCTTTGCAGCCTCATCGTCCGGCAGGACTCTGTAAATCTTACGCTTTTCCAAATCCTCACATTCCTTGTTCTCTATGCAAAGCGCAAATAACTTTTCTTTGTTTTCTTTGGCCATAATTTTAATCCAACAATCTTTTGATTTTTAACTTTTTTCTGCCTATGCCGTGTGCTTCATACCAGTGAATTTCAGCATTACAGACTTTCCCGTTTTTAAGCCGAATCTTGGCAATCCCTTTAAGCTTTCTCCATTTAGCTGAGCCATATTGTTTACGAAGCCGCATAATATCTTTGATTCTCCCGCCAGCGGCTATCGTTTCAATATTCTCAATCTCGCCTATTATCTCAAAATACACACCAAATCCTGCCTTTATCCCTTAATGAATATACACCTATTTTGAAAAAACTTCAAACCTTTCCCAAAAGTCGGGGAAAGACTTCGCCACGCACATTTCGTTTTCGATAATCTGCTCACCCGTAACCAATCCCGCAACGGCGAAACTCATAGCAATTCTATGGTCATTGTGAGGGTCAATCCGGGCACCACGTATCTTTCGGCCGCCTTTTATAATAAGCGAGGTCTCATCGCATTCCGCGCAACCGCCCATTTTATTTAATTCCGAGGCCATTACAGCTAATCTGTCGCACTCTTTATGCCTTAGATGGCCTATATTTGTAAGTTTACTTACGCCCTCTGCAAAACCAGCGGCAATCGCCATGGGTGGTACCAAATCAGGAACATTACTCATATCCTGTTCGATTGCCTTAAGCTTGTCTCCCCGGATACAGAATCCGTCATTTGTTTCCGATACTTCACAGCCCATCTTTTCCATTAACATCAGAAAAGCTTTGTCACCCTGTTTTGTATCGGAACGCAGGCCTTTTATAGTAACTTTCGCTTTACAAACGGCACCTGCCAGGAAAAAGAACGAAGCGCTACTGTAGTCGCCCTCTACTGTTATTTGTCGTGCTGAATATTTTTTGCCGATCGGAATTTCTATCCGTTTATAATTGTCATTCTTTGCACTTATACCGAATTCAGACATCATCTGCAAACTGATATCGAAATACGGTTTTTCCGTCATTTCATCGATGCAATTTAATGTTACTTTATTGTCCGCATAAGGCGATGATATAACAATCGAGCTGAAATACTGTGAACATTCCCGGCCTCTTATCTTTGCAATGCCGCCTTTAATTCCGCCGCCGTAAATCCTAACGGGCGGGAATCCCTCTTTTTCAAGATACTCTATTCTGCATCCCAATTGACGCAGGCCGCTGACTACCTCCAGAATCGGCCTTTCAGTAATCCTTTTGTCTCCAGTTATGACTACCGGCTTATCAGACAGGCAGGCCGCCGAGGTTAAAAAATTCATTCCGACTCCGGACTGGCCGACGTTTAGCTCCTCGTATTTATCCGCCGAGGTGGAAACCGGCGTATATCTTCCACCTGTCCCCTGCACAATAATACTATCGTCTTCATTTTTATCCGCTCGGGCGGACTTGACTTCCACGCCAAGTCGTTTAAGACATTCAATAACATTTAGCTGGTCCCGGCCGAGCAATGGATTGTAAATGGTGCTTTTGCCGTCCGCCAGAGAGCCGATGATTAAGGCTCGCAGAGTGTGCGCCTTGGACGGCGGTGCCTTGATTGTAATATCCATATTGCGGATTTTATTTACTAATTTCATATATACCTGTTTGACTAATTCCCTACGGTTTCTACATCCTTCGTAATCACTTTCTTATTTTGTATTATTTACCGCAAACAGCGAAAAATTAAAAGAAGTTTTTGATTTCGTGGTTTGTATGTCGTGTGCCCTGATGCAGAGTGAATTTCACGGTCAGGGCAGAAGCTCGGCATTCGGAGCGGCTTCCACCAGAAGTCTTATAGTTGAGCCGTTTGGGTCCCAACCTTTAGGCGTAAGAAAATGGGCGGTGAAGCCGATTATGGAAGTATCGTTTGCATCGGTTTTTGTTGTTGAGATAGCACTATTGCGTTGCGGCTTTAAACTGACAACCTCAGGATGATAGGCATAAGAGCGAGAGTTATTTATCAAAGCGCCGACGACGAGGGAACCTCCCGCGTCGGGAGAGTCTGAGCCGTTGACCGAGACCAATGTGATTTTCAGCGAAAAGGCTTCATAGTCACTTATGTTAATTCCCGTTAGTGAACCTTCTCCGCCATTTTTACAGGAAACGTAATATATTGAGTCCCCCAAGCCGTTAGTGTCAGGTAAATAAATTTCAAACTCGACGCCCGGGCCTGCAACATCTGTTTTACTTATGACCTCTGACGTGGAATAGTGATGAAAATGCCGGTCCAGCAACATCAAATCATCATCAGATAAAGTGAAACTCTTTGCGATTGCTAATGTGCTGAATAATCCCAGCGACAGGATGATTATTGCCTTTTTCATTCTTTTCCCTTTCGAGATACTCCGGCGAATAGCCGGTATCTCGAAAAATTATATGAGAATAGTTGAGATTTGTCAAGGAGTTTTTATCCCTTGAGTCAGCCAGCCTCGAACGACCGATAACAACACACTGCCCCCCAAGATGTCGCTCGAAGCCGGTGTACTATCGATGTGGCTTTGGCCGACGGCCAAAGGAGGAACCAACAGCACAGCGAAAATAGGCCGAGATTTCGAGGCTGATACAGCAATCTTCCGCCCTACTGCGGTTTTTTTACCGTAAATTTAATTTTTATTGGAACACCTTCGCCCTTATGCGCATCCTTATATAAACAGCGCCGTAAGCCATGCTAGCGAAGATGCTCTGGATAGCTTATTTTTTACCTGAGATGCAGTCGCGTATCAGAGTTTTTTAGGTTTTAGCTTTAGTGAATTTAGGCAGTTATGTTCGTTTTAAAAAACGTAAAATCGAGGAAACAATACCTAAGTCTACGCCCCCTTCAAAGGCGATTTTTCACTTGACCTTTACGCCAAATCCAAGTAAAATATTGTTAATTACTCTCCGACAACCCTCTGGGTAGGTGCGTGTGGGAGGTTTCTAAAGGGTGAAATCATGGCTCGAATAGCTTTAATAGCATTACTGGTGCTATTTTCGGCTCAAATTGCGCTCGCCGAACAAATCGTGCGGTATGTCAATCCAACTGGTGAGGACGATGATGCTTACTGGTGGGGCGATTCGTCTTCAGAACCCTACAAGACCATTCAGTATGCCATCGACCATATCGATGCAAACGACCCGAACTACGATGAGTTCGGCGTGGTTATCTGGGCCGCCGACGGCATCTACGACAACAACACAGCTAACTTTGGCCGTAACCGTAATATAAACTTCCGCGGCCTGGCGATTACCCTCCAGAGCGAGAATGGACCGTTCGGATGCATCATCGACGTTGAAGGTAGCACCTCAGACCCCGCCCGTGGCTTCATTTTTGAGAACGGAGAAAGTGACGGGACAATCGTTAGAGGCTTCACCATACGACACGGCTACGTTGACGATTCCGAAAACTACATTGTAGATGGCGGCGGGATGTATTTCAATGGTGCCACGCCAAGAATTGTCAACTGTATAATTACCAATAACTATGCCTACTGGTGGGGCGGCGGAGTAGCTTGTATCAATGGCGGCGAACCAGAGCTTATAAACTGCCTTATTACTAACAACATGAGTGACGACTCGGGAGGCGGAGTCTTTTGTTTCGAATCCTCCCCGACAATGGAATTGTGCACTGTCGAGGGAAATGTGGCATTTTACGATGGCGGCGGTGTGTACTGTTATGACTCCTCGCCCGATATAGCCAATTGCATCCTGTGGAATAATTATAAGATAAGCCCATCTTTCCAGTCTGATGATTTGGCAGGCGACAATGCAGAAGCAGACTATTCTTGTGTTGGAGTTGGAGACCTCGGTACCGGCGGTATAAGCAGTTACCCGGAGTTTCTTACAGGGCCCTTTGGCATCTACTACCTGGACCAGCGGCAAAGTCCGTGTAAAGACCACTTGCCGGCATACCCGGAAAGAAGTACTATCCGTGGCTACGACGAGTTTGAGTTAGGCAGTGTAACCACAGGAGTTTGTAATGAAACGGACCGAGATGTTGTAGATAT
>CAYZTY010000102.1:0-8133 GCA_964481525.1 uncultured Pirellulales bacterium | reverse complement strand
AGATTTCAAGAATAACTGATACTCCTTGACCGAAACGTAGCGATGTGTTAATGTTCTTTCCAGTAACAGTACACACAAAAACAGGGAATCCGATTTATGTCTGAGGAATTCGATGTTGCAGTAATCGGAAGCGGGCCGGGCGGTTATGCGGCGGCTATAAGATGCGCGCAAAGAGGTGTATCGGTAACAATAATCGAGAAGGAAATCATCGGCGGAACGTGCCTGAACTGGGGATGTATTCCTTCAAAGGCGCTTCTTGCGTCAGCCCAGGTCTTGATTTCGGCCAGGCACGCTGCAGAAATGGGCATTGAGATTGCAGAAGCAAGGCCCAACTGGGACAGGATGCAGGCCAGAAAAAATGCAATAGTCGAAGGGCTGCGGAAAGGCCTAACAAAACTTTTGCAGAGTAATAAAATCAGGATTATTAAAGGCAGAGGTATTATAAGCAGGCCCGGCCGAGTCAACATCGAGACGGATAACGGCCCCACTGAGATTACCGCCGAGAAGATAATCCTGGCGACGGGCTCGGAGCCGATTGAATTAGCATCAATGCCGTTTGACGGTGAGACGATTTTGACCAATAAGGAGGTGCTTTCGCTGCCGACAGTGCCGGCAGCGCTGGCGATTGTCGGCGGCGGAGTCCTCGGCTGCGAGATGGCCTGCCTGTATTCGGCTCTCGGCAGCAAGGTAACAATTATCGAAGCCCTTGAGCGGTTGCTGCCAATGGAAGAAGACTGGGTCAGCCGGATTATAGAACGGCAATTTAAGGAAACGGGAATCACGTCAATAACTGGTAAGAGGGTCAGCAGAATAACAAAAACGAATGTTCCGGTGAAAATTGAACTCGATGACGGAGAAAAGCTTGAAGCGGAAAAGGTACTCGTCTCAGTCGGTCGCAGGGCGACGTGCGATGAGGAAACCATACAGGGGCTTAATCTGAAGATGAATAAATCGGCCATTGCAGTTGATGAAAAACTGCAAAGCAGTGCCGAGGGAGTTTATGCAATAGGTGACGTTACGGCAACGACGTTTCTTGCACACGGGGCATTTGCGCAGGCGAACATTGCATCGATAAATGCTACGGGCGGAGAGGTAAAAATGGGCGACTACTCGTTAGTGCCAAGGGTGATTTATACGTTTCCGGAAGTGGCGTCGGTCGGCAAAAATGAAAAAGCATGCATTGAGGAGGGACTGGATATTGCCGTAGGCAGGAGCTTTTTCCGGGCGAACGGCCGGAGCCTGGCACATAACGAAACGGTCGGGGAAATAAGAGTGGTAAGGGAAAAGAAGACAAACAAAATTTTAGGTGCGACGATGGTCGGCAGTATGGTTACGGAGCTGGCGGCCGCAGCACGGGCGCTCATCGGAACAAGTGAAGAAATAAGTTCAATAATATTCCCGCACCCGACAGTATCGGAAGTGCTTAAAGAAGCGTCTGAGGACGCATTTGGATTGAGCATAAATAATCCGCCTAAGAGTTAAGCGAGCATACAAGCACACAGAATTGACCACTGATTAGTCGTAAAACTCATATTAAGCAGGCCCTTACGAATTCCTCCCTGCCTAAAATGGGTCGTCGTGAGCTTTAGGAAAAACAGGTTTAACTCTGCGTTCATTTTTAGGTACAATGCTACTTTCGCTTTGAAAAAGTAAGATATTTGAGAGCTCGGAAAATGCCGGAAAAACAATATATCGCGGTCGACCTTGGCGCAGAGAGCGGCAGAGTGATACTTGGTTTGGTCTCGGAAGATAAGCTTGTTCTCGAGGAAATCCATCGTTTCGGCAACAGGCCTATCGAAAAGAGCGACTCATTACGCTGGGACTTTAACAGGTTGCTTTTTGAGATTAAGACCGGCGTCGGCAAGGCGGTAAAGGCAGCCAACAGGCCGGTTAGCGGTATTGGCATAGATAGCTGGGGTACCGATTTCGGACTAATAGGGGCTGATGGGAAACTGCTTGAAAATCCCTTTCATTATCGTGACAGCCGGACCGAGGGAATAATGCAAAAGGCGTTCAAGCTGATGGATAAACGCCGGATTTATGAAAACACCGGCGTGCAATTTATGCTGTTTAACAACCTCTATCAGCTTCTTTCAATGCGTATGGCAAATTCGGATGTTTTGGCCAAAGCGAAACATTTAATCTTCACTGCCGACCTATACTCCTATCATTTATGCGGCCGAGTTTACAACGAGTACACTCTTGCGAGCACATCCCAAATGATGAATATGAGAACCAGTCAGTGGTCGAAGGAGATTTTCGATAAATTGTCGTTACCAATCGAGATTATACCCGATATTGTTAAGCCCGGCACAGTTGTAGGCAGATTAACCGAGGAAGTGGCGAAGGAAATAGGTTGTGAACCTGTTGACCTCATCGCGGTCGCTTCACACGACACCGCCTCTGCGGTAGCTGCGGTGCCGGCGGGGGAGAACAACTGGGCGTATATTTCGAGCGGGACGTGGAGTCTGATGGGCGTTGAGGTGAATGAGCCGATTATTAACGATAAGACTTTTGAATACCAGTTTACAAACGAAGGCGGGGTTGAAAATACAATTCGGCTTTTAAAGAACATAATGGGACTATGGCTGGTTCAGGAATGCAGGAGACAATGGCAAAAAGAAGGAGTCGAATTATCCTATGGGAAAATAACGGATATGGCTAAAGAAGCTGAACCTTTTGTCGCCCATATTGACCCTGATTACAGCGGGTTCTATTCACCTTGTGATATGCCTAAAAGAATAAATGACTATCTTGCAAAGACGGGCCAGAAACCAATTTACGATAAAGGGCGTATGATAAGGGTAATACTGGAAAGTCTTGCATTTAAATATCGCTATGTGATGGAAGCTATTGAAGACGTGACGAAAGAACCGATAGAGGTGCTGCATATTGTCGGCGGAGGCATACAGAATGAGTTGCTTTGTCAGTTTACAGCCAACGCGACGGTTAAGAGGGTAATCACCGGCCCAATTGAGGCAACGGCAAGCGGTAATATCCTGATGCAGGCCAAGGCAACAGGACAGATTAAATCATTGGCAGAGCTCAGAGAAATTGTCCACAATTCATTTGAGCTGAAAGAGTATCAGCCACAGAACAGTGGACCCTGGAACCAATGGTACAAAAAAATTAAGAGCAGCTAACTATACCGAAGAAATTCTTCTAACTTAACAAGAAGTGTTTTGATTAAAGAACTTGAACAAAAGCTGGATAGTTTTAATGCTACCGAGAGAGAGCAGGCATTAAGTGTATTATTTGAAAAGATCGAGGCAGGACAAATAACCTTACCAGAATCGGGGACAGGCGTCAATCTGCACTGTCATACTTTTTTCTCCTACAATATTTACGGTTATTCACCGAGCAAATTTGCCTGGCTGGCTCGCAAGGCTGGCCTGGCTGTGGCAGGGGTGATGGATTTCGATGTGCTCGACGCGTTGGAGGAATTTCTCACAGCAGCTCGAAAACTTGGTCTAAAGGCCTGTGCCGGTCTGGAGACGAGGGTTTTTATGCCGGAATTTTCAACGAGGGTAATCAACTCACCCGGTGAGCCGGGCATCTCATACCATATGGGCGTAGGATTCCCAGCAGCCAAGTTGCGGGGTAAACCGCTTAATTTTCTACTAAATCTTCGTAAAACTGCGCAGAAAAGAAACCATGATTTGATTGAACAGGTGAATAAGTATCTTCAGCCTGTAGGGCTGGATTATGAGCGTGATGTACTTGTTCTGACGCCGTCGGGCAACGCTACTGAGCGACATATTTGTCTTGCCTATGCCCGTAAAGCCAAAAATCTTTTTAACGACGCCAATGCTCTAAGCCGATTTTGGGCTGAAAAGTTGTATCCAGAAGCCGAATCGCTGGAGATGCCAGAGAGCATAGATTTGCTGAATATGATTCGAGCCAAAACTATGAAGCGCGGCGGTGTGGGCTACGCGCTGCCTGATAAAGGTTCCTTCCCGTTGATGTCTGATTTCAATCAGTTCGTGCTTGCTACGGGGGGCATCCCTACTATGACTTGGCTCGACGGACTAAGTGATGGTGAGCAGGATCTCGAAGAGCTTGTGGAAGCGGCTATGAGCACCGGCACTGCAGCCATCAACATTATACCAGACCGCAATTATACTCCTGGAGTCAAGGACCAAAAGCTGAAGAACCTTTACCAAGTGGTGGAGTTAGCCGAAAAACTGAATTTGCCTGTCGTAGTTGGGACGGAAATGAACGGTCCCGGACAAAAATTTGTTGATGATTTTGACTCGCAGGAACTTTCTCCCCTTTTGGCAGTGTTCCTAAAAGGAGCCTACATTGTTTATGCTCATTCGGTTTTACAGCAAAGAGCTGGATTAGGATATACCAGCAACTGGGCTAAGAAGAACTTTGAAGGTCCTGCCGAGAAAAATGAATTCTTCCGCGAACTCGGCAATTTACTCCAGCCACAGCAGGAATGCAAACTCGGCGATTTAAGCAAGGATATAAGCCCTCAGCAAATATTGGATAAAGCCTGTTAGGAACTCGTCTTCAGACCCGAAATAAAGTAACGCCCGACTGTGTCTAACAAGCTAAGCTCAGCGATTGAATTGATTATAAAAACAACAAATATCGATTCTGACATGCTCAAGGAAATTCCAATATATGGACTCGAAGGCGCAACTGACGCAATATAAAAAGTTGAAAAACGGACGACAGCCAGTAAAATCGTCGCATATCCAGTCTGCAAAGGACCGGAGCTTACAGAGCCAGCGAAGCTAAAAGAAAAGATGCCTGAAGTTGCTGAATATCTCAAGGATGGAAGGTGGAATAAAAAAGCAGAAGAAGCCCTTTTGAAAAGATACGAAAAATCTTAGAGAGACAAAAGCAGGATGAATAATTCGAAAGAATCGAGAACTGAGCATGGCGATGAGTTAAAGAATCGTGTTGCAGTTGTTACTGGTGCTGGCAGCGGTTTAGGCAAAAGTATTACACTGGGGCTGTCGCGAGTAGGAGCGATAGTTGGCCTTTTAGATATTAATACAGAATCAGGCCAAGAGACTGAAGCCATTATAAAGAAAGAGTTGCCGCAGGCGCAAACGATAGTAATCGGCTGTGATGTTACCAACGAGATTGATGTCGATAAGGCCTTTGAGACTTTGCTGGCTCTGCCACAGGTGAAAGAAGCCGGCAGTCTTGATATCCTGGTCAATGCGGCAGGTGTAGCTCCGGCTGGGCCGCTTGTCGATATGCCCGTAGAAAAATGGCGGACTGCTTTAGAAGTAAATCTGACCGGATATTTTCTCATGACAAAAGCCGCAGCAAGGATTATGATAAAGCAGGGTTACGGTGGCTGTATCATAAACGTAAGCTCCAAGTCCGGGCTGGAGGCAAGTAAGGATAATAGCGCCTATAACGCGACCAAGGCGGGCGAAATTCATATAGCTCGTGGCTGGGCGCTGGAGTTGGGCGAATACGGAATAAGGGTTAACTGCGTCGCTCCCGGCAATGTGTTTGAAGGCTCAAAAATCTGGAATCCGCAGTATATGAAAGTATGTGCAAAAAAATACGGCATAAAACCAGAGCAGGTTATTCCTTACTATGTAAGCAAAACCGCTCTGAAGCGCGAAATAAAAGGACAGGATATTGCTGATGCCGTCGTGTTTTTGTGCTCCGACAGGGCCCGCACTATTACCGGACAAACACTGGTCGCTGACTCAGGCCAGGTAATGGTTAGATAGCTTTTTATACGATTGGAACAGGCTATTAAATATGGCTTTTTGTGTTGAGGATACTCGCAAGAAGGCGATCCCGAAGGTCAAACAGCTTATAAAGGATGGGCTTATCACTCTTGAATATATAACCGACTGGCTTCGGACCATTTATGAGATTCGCTTTTTTGAAGAGAAGGTATATGACCTTTTGGGGCAGAATGTTATCAAGGGTGCCTCACATCTTTACGCCGGTCAGGAAGCTGTCGCCGTCGGTGCCGTTGCTGCGATTGATCGCGGCGACGTGATTGGTTCGACTCATCGAGGCCACGGCCACTGCGGTGCCATCGGCAACAAATACGCCGAGGGCGAACAGAACCGCCAGAATCATTGGAACCAGATGATGGCCGAGCTGATGGGCAAGGAGACCGGCTACTGCAAGGGCAGAGGCGGCTCGATGCACATAGCCGACGTCGATAGATGCAACAATCTCGGCTCGACCGGCATTGTCGGCGGCAATCAGGCGCCCGCTGTCGGAGCAGCTTTGGCAGAAAAGTATAAAAAGACCGGCAAGGTCGTGCTTTCCCTTTTCGGTGACGGCTCCACCAACTGTGGCAGTTTTCACGAGTCAATGAATATGGCTTCGACCTTGAAGGTGCCCCTCGTGGCGATAATCGAGAACAATCTTTATGGGATGAGTGTACCATTCTCAGGCTGTGAGGTCAACGGCACCAGAAAAGCAAGCAACATCACCGACATTGCCCAGCGATGTTACGCCTATGATGTCCCTGCTATGATTGTTGATGGGCAGGATGTTGTGGCCGTGTATCTGGCTGTCCACTCGGCGGTGATATGGGCAAGAAACGAATGCCAGATGACCATCATCGAAGCCAAGACTTATCGCTGGTATGGCCACAGCCGGAGCGACCCACGGGCCTACCGTACAAAGGCCGAGGAAAAGGCCTGGCACCAGCGCGACCCTATTATTGTCTTGAGGGAAAAACTACTTAACGAAAAACTCTGTACTGAAAAACAGTTAGACCAGATAAAAGATAAGGCCTTTAACACAATTGAAACCGCTACCAGCTTCGGAATGGTCAGTCCCTGGCCGAATCCCGCCGATTTGTCAAAAGATGTGTACGTGGAAGAAACGTATCCAGCCGAGCTTATCGAGTCTGAAAAGGCCTCTTACGAAAAGGTAACTGAGGCAACCGCAGCTTTTGAGGCGGCTTTGGCTTCATCCACCGCCAAAACAAAAAAAGAGGCCGTTGAAAAAGCAAGAGTCGAAGTCAAGTCTGAGTTTGGTATGGAGGTAATGTCGATTGCCGAGGCAGTTTCTACAGCCCAGGCGGAAGAAATGAGAGGGATACAAACGTAATCGTGATGGGTGAGGATGTCGGTCTTTACGGCGGAGCATATCAGGCAACACGGGGGCTGTCGGCTGAATTCGGAACAGACAGGGTTATCGATACCGCAATATCAGAGGCGGCCATAGCAGGTGCCGCAGTTGGTGCGGCTCTTCGCGGGTTGCGGCCGGTTGCCGAGATTATGTATGTCGATTTTGTGACGATAGCGATGGACCAGCTTGTCCACGTTGGTGCTTATAACCGGTATATGTTTGGCGGCAAAGCCAAGGTTCCGATGGTCCTGCGAACAGAAGGCGGCGTCGGCAGATGCATCGCCGCGCATCATTCGGAGTCACTTGAAGCCTGGCTTATGCATCCGCCTGGACTGTACGTGGTGATGCCTTCAACGCCTTACGATGCAAAGGGGCTGCTAAAAGCCGCTATTCGCAGTGACAACCTTGTGGTTTTTATTGAGCATAAAGCGATCTACGGCCAGCTCGGCCCCGTACCTGTTGGCGATTACATTATTCCGCTGGGTGTCGCCGGGGTAAAGAGAACCGGCAAAGATGCAACAATTGTCAGCTACAGCAGAATGGTGACGCGGTCGCTTCAGGCTGCTAAAGTTTTG
This sequence comes from uncultured Pirellulales bacterium, assembly GCA_964481525.1. Classification (GTDB taxonomy): domain Bacteria; phylum Planctomycetota; class Phycisphaerae; order Sedimentisphaerales; family CAYZTY01; genus CAYZTY01. The sequence goes on along the minus strand of CAYZTY010000102.1, from coordinate 484 downwards.
GCCGACCGATACGGCGTCGACGCCGAAGTAATAGACCTGCGAACGCTAAAACCGATGGACATAAAAACGGTGGCCGAGTCGGTTCGCAAGACCGGCCGACTTATCACAGTCAGCGAGGGCTTCGGCACCTGCGGCGCGGGCAGAGAGATAACCGGTCAGCTTATGGACTATGAGTTTAGCGACGGCAGCCATGGCTTTGATTACCTCGATGCAGCTCCGGTAAATCTGGCCGCCGCTGATGTGCCTCCGCCGATGAGCGAACCGTTAGAGATGGCAAGTATTCCAACTGTCGAGAAAATAGTCGAAGCCGTTAAGGCAACGCTATGACTAATACACAATATGAGGTTTGATAAATGGCAAAAGAAGTAAGATTACCACAGCTTGGCCAAACAATGGAAGAAGGAACCGTTGTTAATTGTTTGATTAAGCTCGGCGACGAGGTCAAAAAAGGTGATGTGATTTTTGAGATAGAGACCGACAAGGC
>CAYZTY010000101.1:0-8151 GCA_964481525.1 uncultured Pirellulales bacterium | reverse complement strand
CGGCCTGCTCGGTCAGGTTTAATTCTTTAAGGCCCTTAAGCTCTTTTTCAAAGTCTATGTTCTTCTCGCCTGCCTTTCGCTGAATAGATTTAATCCTTGCGTATGCGTATTGCATATATGGTGCAGTATTTCCCTCCATCGCCAGCATCTTATCGAAGCTGAATATATAGTCGCTGGTACGGTTATTCGAGTAGTCGGCGTATTTCACCGCGCCGATGCCGACCGCTTCCGCGATTTGTTTTTTCTCTTCGTCGCTAAGGTCGGGGTTCTTCTCTTCTACAATCGCTCTCGCCCGCTGCACCGCCTCATCCAGAAGCTCTTTTAATTTTACGTTTTCACCTTCACGTGTTTTTAATGGCTTGCCGTTTTCACCAAGCACACTCCCGAACGTAACGTGCACAAATTCCGTCTTCTGTCCTCCGTCCTCCGTCCTCCGTCCTCTGTCCTCCGTCTTCTGTTTTCTATCCCATCCTGCCATTCTTGCAACAGCAAAAACCATCTCGAAGTGTAACTTTTGCCGTGCGTCTGTAACGTAGATTATTTTGTCTGCCTTTAGTTCATTCACGCGGTACCGAATCGCCGCCAAATCTGTTGTCGCGTAAAGATACGCGCCGTCGGATTTCTGTATAATCAAAGGCAGCCGTTCGCCCTGCTTGTTTTCGAATCCCTCCGGAAACACACAAACCGCCCCATCGGATTCCTCAGCAAGCTTTTTATTTTTCAATTCTTCAACAACATTCGGCAAATCAGGATTATACGAGCTTTCTCCCCTTGTATCATCCAATGAAAGTTTGACACTTAAGAAATCATAAAGCTCCTTACAGTGTGCCATCGATTGGCCTACAATATACCGCCATAATGATAAAGCATGCTTATCCCCACTTTGAAGTTTAACAACGTAATCACGAGAATTTCTTGCGAAGTCTTCATCTGTATCAGAGCATTTCTTTGCCTCTCTGTAAAGTTCCTCCATATCAGAGATATGGAGTTCATCATCAAATAAAGCAAAATGTGTTGCATCCGGTCTTTTTAGCAGTTCTGGTCTTACATATTGACTTCCAAAATAATGACACAACATCCCAAACTGTGTCCCCCAGTCGCCGATGTGGTTCTGGCGGATTACTTTATGGCCGGTGAATTCGAGCATTCGGCAAATACAATCACCGATGATGGTGCTTCGCAAATGGCCGACGTGCATTTGCTTGGCAATATTCGGCCCGGAGAAATCAACCACGACGGTTTGCGGCTTATTGGTTTTATCTATGCCGAGCCGCTCGGTATCTTTACTTATTTCCAGAAGATTCTTAGCAACGAATCCCGGCTTTAATCGCAGGTTAATAAAGCCCGGCCCGGCCACCTCCGGCGGCTCGCAAATATCGCTTATGTCGAGCTTTTCGACTATCTGCTCAGCTAATTTGCGCGGGTTGGTTTTTATTTGTTTGGCAAGGGCCATTACGCCGTTGGCCTGGTAGTCGCCGAATTCAGGGCTTGTAGCGGGCCCGACAATAGCCGGGACCTGTTGCCCGGCCACCTCCGCCATCGCTGTAGAGATTTTTTCTTCAAGTATGTCAATAACAGATTTCATCTTCTAAGCCACAGAGAGAAATTTATTTTTTAGCCACAGAGTTCACAGAGAACTCAGAGATAATTTTAAGCCACAGAGGACACAGAGTTCACAGAGATTTTTATAAATAATTTCTTAATAATTTCAAGCAGTCCATATTTTCTATTTTAATTCTTTCAGGATTCTTAAAATCACCTGCTCTTGACAACCTGCCTACTATCATACCTTTTATATCCTGGACTTCTTTTTTTTCTGAGCCAAGTGCTGTTCCGTATAAAGGGCAATACTTTCCCATTGACTCAGGTAATTCAATTATATCAACATTTTCTTTCGCATAGCCAAAACCGAGGCAGAATATTTGTTCCGCCTCCTCAATTAGCTTGTGAGCAATAGACAACTCTGGATTTTTCTGTTCCTCATATATTGTTCTAATATTATTAGCTGCCCTTTGTAATAATGATTCGTTTAGTTTCGGTTTATAATCAACGTAATCATCTGGATTCTGCCATTTAAGAGGTGTAATCTGCCCAAAAACATGTACAATTTTTAAATGTCTTAACGACTCTACAATTTTATCTGGCGAAACTTCTGTAAATGTATTAATCAAACTTTCGTAAAGAAACTGCTCTAATGACCTGTCATAATTAAAGGTGATGAAGGAAATTTTATGGTCGGATAAATCCGGGAGGCCATTTTTCTTAGGAAACTCTCTAAGGATACGGTTGAACAGATGAGAATACCAATCACCACCTTTGAAAAGCCCACTCCGAAGGATATTCTCCGGCAAGGAAATGATAGGAGACGGTGTACGTCTCGCTTCTTGCTCAACTTCTGCTCGTTCTCCAAAACAACTACCCAGCTCAAACGTAAAAATCTCCAAAGCAATGATGTATTTACCAGTCGGTGCAAGTTTTGGGTTGTTGGCCATAAACAAGTCTATTGAATCGTTGTGGGAATCATCGAAAGCGCTTATAAAAGTTTTGATAGTTTTAAATAAACTATCTTTTGCTTCCTGCTCAATGGTGGTGGTTTTCAAGTACTCAATATGTCTAGCACGAAATCCTGCGGGTAAGCAAATATGCTTCCGAAGAAAAACACCTGAAGGGTATCCATAAGCACAACTTGCCCCTGCACCCAGAATAAAAACAGTTTTTTTATCTATCAATCTCTGTGTCCTCTATACCCTCTGTGCCTAAAAAATATTTATGATTTCTCTGTGGCCAATTAAACTGAGACACGTTTGATACCATCGATTAAACGTCGCTCACCAAAGTTTACGATAAGGCCGCGCTTGAGATTAGTAGCTTTTAGGTACGATATAGTTTGTGCCACTGCTACTTCCGGCATCTTAGACAGCGACTTAATTTCCAACACGACTTCACCGCTAATTAGTAAGTCTATTCTTTGGCCTTTAATAACCTTTCCCTTGTAGATAACGTCGGCCGGCACCTGCCGCTCGTATTTTATGCCCTGCAGCTCGAACTCATAGCACAAGGCTTCTTCGTAGATAGATTCGAGCAATCCCGGCCCAAGGACTTTGTGCACTTCAATAGCGGCACCTATGATTTTCTCTGTTAATTCATCTGCCATTATATTATTTTTTTAACTCTGTGTTCTCTGTGCCCTCTGTGGCTATTTAATATCTTTTAGTTCTCTGTGGCTAAAAATCATCAATAATCAATCGTTCTGCGTCTCCCCAGAGCAGGTCCAAATCGTAATAATCGCGGTACTCGCTGTCGAACAGGTGTATCACCACATCCACAAAATCCAGCAGAATCCACCGTGCCTGCTCGTAGCCGGCCCGGCCGAAGAGCTGCAGGTGCATTTTTTTCGCCTCCCGGCAAATCTCTTCGGCCACAGTTTTCATCTGCCGGTTGCTCGTGCCCGTGGCGATGACGAAATAATCGGTGGCGGGTGATTTGCCCCTCAAATCGAGTACGATAATATCCTTACAACGCCTTTCAGCAGCGAGCCTGGCGGCCATTACGGCAAACTGGTCAGCCCCGGGCGGTTTTTTTGCTGAGTCTTTCTTCTTGGCCAAATTTCCCTTTCTTATTGTTTTTTAGTAAATCGTGCTGGTTCGATAGACTTTAACCTTGGTAGATTACGTCCAATCGGCATTGAAGTCAACCATTGGGGGATGAGCTTGTTGGGCATAAGCCATTTAGCCGCCGAATCCGAGCCAGCTTCCGATGATAGGAGAGAATTTGACTATGGTGCCGGTGAATACGACGCTGACCATACTCATCAGCTTGATTAGGATGTTCAGGCTCGGCCCGGAGGTGTCCTTGAAGGGGTCTCCGACGGTGTCCCCGACCACGCTGGCTTTGTGAGCGTCTGAGCCTTTGCCCCCGAAAGCACCTTTTTCAATGTATTTTTTTGCGTTGTCCCAGGCCCCGCCTGCGTTGTTGAGGGTTACCGCCAGCACGAATCCGCAGGTCAGTCCGCCGGCCAGAAGGCCCATAAGACCGGCTATGCCAAGAATAAGCCCGGCCAGTACAGGTACAATAATAGCCAGAATTGACGGCAGAACCATTGCTCTCTGGGCGCCCTGGGTTGATATGGCAACACACCGGGCATAATCGGGCTTGCCCGTTCCTTCCATAATACCGGGAATCTCCCTGAATTGTCGGCGTACCTCATTAACCATATCGCCTGCCGTTTTGCCGACGGCCTTCATTGTCATAGCGCAGAAGATAAAGGCCATCATACCGCCGAGAAACAGTCCGCAGATAAGCCTCGGATTCATTATGCTAAGGTCGTACGCGGCGACAAACTCGGTAATCGAGGCCGTTGCCGTATTGACGGCACCTTCAATCTGCTCTGCAGCGGAGCCCTTGAAAAATGAGACGTCTCCGATAGTGTACAAACCTCCCGGACTTTCGGCGGCAAGCCGGCCGACCCAGATACGAACATTGCCAAGCAGGGCCGCCAGAAGTGCCATGGCTGTCAGGGCCGCTGAGCCTATTGCAAAACCTTTTCCCGTTGCAGCAGTGGTGTTGCCCAGTGAATCGAGTGCATCGGTCCTTTCGCGTACCTTTTCTCCGAGACCTGCCATCTCAGCATTGCCGCCTGCATTGTCGGCAATCGGGCCGTAAGCATCGGTCGCAAGTGTAATACCAAGTGTGGCCAGCATACCGACAGCGGCAAAGCCTATGCCATAGAGACCAATGGCAATATCGCCAAAGCCGCCGGCAAAACCGAATGCGCAGAGAATGCAGACCACGATAGCAACAACCGGCAGAGCAGACGAGTACATCCCGGTTGCAAAACCGTTTATAATTGTCGTAGCAGCTCCCATTTGGGCCTGCTCGGCAATAGCGCGAGTCGGTGAATATTCCGAGGAAGTGTAGTATTCGGTGAACTGGCCGATGAGTACTCCCGCAACCAGGCCGGAGACAACCGAGCCGAAGATGCCCCAGCTAATCCAATCCGTTGAGGCCATTACAGCCACGGCACCAATAATTAGTATCGAACTGCTGAGTGTCCCTGTAAGTAACGCGTGCAGCAGGTTCTTCTGCGTTGCTTCTTCTTTGCAGCGGACAAGAAAAATGCCGGCAATGGAAAGAATGATGCCCACGCCCGCAACAAGTGTCGGTGCCAGAACCGCCTTTAACGGGTCCATTCCTTTTGCCGCCAGCACGTTTACCGACAATGCCGCACCGAGCGCCGCCGTTGCAAGTATCGAGCCGCAGTAGCTCTCGAACAGGTCTGCTCCCATACCGGCAACATCGCCGACATTGTCACCCACGTTATCAGCGATGGTGGCGGGATTGCGGGGGTCGTCTTCGGGAATGCCCGCTTCCACCTTGCCGACTAGGTCGGCCCCGACATCGGCAGCTTTTGTGTAGATTCCGCCGCCCACACGGGCAAATAGCGCCTGCGTCGAGGCGCCCATACCGAAGGTAACCATCGTGGCGGTAATCTCGCTTAACTTATAATCTGCGGACATACCTTTAGGCACTAATGTAAGACCCAGGAACTGGAGCCCTTCTCTCATATGCTCAGCCGTGTAGACCAGCTTATCGAGAATCAAATACCAGATTGTGATATTTAGCAGGCCAAAACCAACGACAATCAAACCCATAACAGCGCCTGAACGAAAAGCCACCTGCAGGGCGCTGTTCAGACTTTTGGTTGCACCCTGTGCGGTTCGGGCTGAAGCATCGGTTGCGGTCTTCATACCCAGGAAGCCACAAAGGGCGCTGAAGAAGCCGGCCGTTAAAAAGGCCACGGGTATAAAAGGATTCTGCACGCCAAAGTAAGCAAGGATGCAGAAGATAACAAAGAGGATTACGAAGACGATAGAGACAATCTTATACTGGCTTAGCAGGTACGCATAGGCCCCTTCACGGACGTGTGAGGCGATTTCTATCATTGTCTCATTGCCCTCAGGCTCTGCCATTACTTTTCTGTAGAAGTAGTACGCGACAATCAAGGCTAATATCGAGCCGACCGGTGCAATCCACCAACTGGCCGGGACATTGCCGACGGCAATTGACTCGCTGTTTTGCGCCGCTGCCATAGTGGGGAATAAAAAATAAAGACCGATGAGTCCAATGCTATTTTTTAGAATTCGCACGTGTTCCCTTTCGAATTATTATTTATAGATTTGCGGGCTACTAAAGCGGCAAAGTATAAATAACCACTGCCGCTAAATCAACTTTTTATTCTGCCATAGCTAAAATCCGGGGAGTTAGTCAAATCAGCTACGTGTGGTAATCCGCGTTAATTGAAACGTACTCTTTGCTCAGGTCGCAACCGTAGCAAAAATCGCTCTTTTCCCCCGTCCCCAGGTCCACCGTAATTGTGTGCCGGGCCTGCGAGATAACTTTACTCGCCTTTTTCGAGTCGAATTTTGTGGGCCGGCCGTTCCGAAAAACGGTTATATTGCCGATTTTGCACGTAAGTTTCCCCTGATTAAGTCTGACTCCGCACGAACCGACCGCGCAGATAATCCTGCCCCAGTTGGGGTCTTTGCCGTGGACGGCACATTTCACGAGAGGGTAATCGGCAACGGCGCGTGCCGCTTTCCGGGCATCGGTTTCACTCGCAGCGCCTTTAACGACAACCTTGAACATCCGCGTTGCTCCCTCGGCATTAAGAGCCATCTGCTTAACCAAATCCTCACACAGTTCTGTAAGGGCCTTCGCAAACTTCTTGTAACGCGGGCATTGACTGACAATCGGCCGATTCCCGGCAAGACCGGAAGCCAGAATTATAGCAGTATCGTTCGTGCTTTGATGACCATCAATGGTCAACTTATTAAGCGAATTACCTATTGCCGCCTTTAGCGCTTTTGCAAGTAGAGGTTTTGTTACAGCCGCATCGGTCGTAATAAACAGCAGCGTAGTTGCCATATTGGGGGCAATCATACCGGCCCCTTTAACTGCGCTGGCAATTGTAACTTTGGTGCCCGATATGTCGATTCGGCGGATGGTCTGCTTTGGCCTGGTATCGGTCGTCATTATCGCCTTTGCAAAATTCAAGCCCGCCGAGCCCATCGAATTCAACCTCGTGGCTGCTTTTGTGATGCCCGTCTTTACCTTCTCGATAGGAAGCTGTTTGCCGATAATTCCGGTCGAGGCGACAAGAACATTGTGCGGGTCAGTTTCGATTAGTGTAGCTGTCTGGCTGCACATCTTTATCGCGTTCTTGATACCCGCCTGGCCGGTGCAGGCATTGGCGTTGCCGGAGTTGACGATAACTGCATAGACTCTGGGGCTTTTTATGTGCTTTTTACTGATTTGTACCGGCGCCGATGTAATCTTGTTGGTTGTGAAGACTGCCGCCGACGTTGCACCGCCCGGGCAGACAAGTAAACCCAAATCATATTTGCCGGATTTCTTTATCCCGCAGTGCACACCTGCCGCTAAAAAGCCTTTCGGTGCTGTAATTGTATTATTTGCCATATGTCTTCTCCATTAGCTGTTCCTAAGAAAGCAGGAATCCAATTAACTGTAGAATTTTAACATAAACTATTTCAACTAAATCTGGGCTACAATGTCAATATATTATTTTATTTATCAATTATTTTTCCAGAAAAATGCCCCGTTTGTACGATAGTAAGATTATTGAGCCTCGTAGTACACGTCCATTGGGGGGTTCAATGGCCAACTAAGAAGAGAGCATAGTCTATACAAACAGACAAAGGCCAAAGGCATCCGACCGGGACGGAGTCTGCGCAAAATCATTCTTCGGGAAATTGCTATCGGAAAAACAGGCTGGCTCCCCTATCGGATTAAATCTTCATCCAAATGTAGTTAATGTAAGATAAGTTTTTTAAAAGAGCGGAGTTATGAACTGGGAGAATAAAGTAATCCTACTGACGGGCGGAACAGGCTCATTCGGGCAAAAATTCACAGAAGCAATACTTGATACATACAATCCCACGATAATAAGGATTTTCAGCCGAGACGAGCTAAAACAATGGGAAATGGGAAAAAAGTTTAACCACCACGAGCGGCTGCGGTTTTTCATCGGCGATGTGAGGGACAAGGAGCGGTTAGAACGAGCTATGGACGGGGCAGATATAGTAGTCCATGCGGCCGCCCTGAAACAGGTCCCTTCCTGCGAATACAATCCCT
>CAYZTY010000100.1:0-8504 GCA_964481525.1 uncultured Pirellulales bacterium | reverse complement strand
AAAGAGAGATTCAATTATAGTATTTATTACGGCAACAGCTTTTTTAACGACCAGCCTTTCAAAACAAAGTACCAGATTGACTGGACGTATAAGCACTACCCGAATGAGCCCAGGGACGCCAGAAATACACAAGAATGGAAATTTGCGTTTTCCTGGCCCGATATTCTGCCCGGAGGTCTTACTCCCAAATACACCGCTAATTATGAATATCCTGCGGGGAGCAATTACGACAACCGTGCCATTACCGGCTGGGTCCATCGCTTCGGTCTTGGATATAAGCTAAGCATATCTCAACTACCTGAACCCCTTAACCTTTCAGCGGAAATTGCCTACCGTGACGGTCTCGGCGGCGGGTCGGTTGACCATGACTGGTCACATTCAACCTTCGGCATATCAACGAAGTTAAAAATTACCGACAAGCTGTCATTTGTTCCGGCACTTTACCATCAAATATCAATGGATGATTCAGTGTGTGAGCGCGATTTGACATATTGTATATTGAGTATGAAATATAAATTTTAAAAAACGCTACATACAAAGTTATAAGTATCGGATGGGAGCGATGACGGTCAAGACGGCTACTAATGGTGCCTGGAATCCACCTGCAAATATGATGTGTATTTTCCACACGTATATTTTTTCAACTTGAAAATTTAAAATAGCGCCTCTACAAATACTTCCGGGTCGAATTCGGCAATGTCCTGCGGCTTCTCGCCGAGCCCGACAAATTTTACGGGTATATCAAGCTGGTCTTTTATGGCGATTACGATTCCACCGCGGGCCGTGCCGTCGAGCTTGGCCAGGAATATGCCGGTTACATTTATCGCCTCCGTAAACATTTTGGCCTGCACAACCGCGTTCTGCCCGGTAGTGGCATCGAGTACCAACAGCACTTCGTGTGGCGCACCCGGGATTTTACGAGCAGCCACATCACGAATCTTCGTCAGTTGTTTCATCAGGTTCTGCTGAGTGTGCAGCCTGCCGGCGGTATCGAGAATTACAAAATCGGCACTCCTGGCGACTGCGGCTTCGCAAGCGTCAAAGGCAACCGCGGCAGGGTCGGAGCCGGATTTATGCTTGATGATTTCTGCCCCGATTCGCTCGGCCCAGATGCTTAGCTGTTCGACCGCTGCGGCGCGGAATGTATCGCAGGCGGCAACGATAACTTTTTTATCGTTCCTGCTCAAAGTGTAGGCCAGCTTGGCGATGCTTGTGGTTTTTCCGCAGCCGTTGATACCTGCAACCAGAACAACGGTGGGCCCGGCCGGGGCCAAATGCATTTGTCTATCACGATGGGGCCAATAGTTCTTTATATGCTCTTTCAAAAAAGGAATAACATCATCAGTATTTTTAATGGCCCGGCTGCGATAAGCATCCCGAAGGTCGGTGGTGAGTTTATCAGTTGTCTCCACACCGATATCGTCACTTATCAGCGTCTCTTCCAGCTCATCAAGCAGTTCCTCATCGATATTCCTGCCCAACGTCAGCACAGATGAAAACGAGGCACCGATTTTGTCCCGGCTCTTGCCGAGCCGGTCCCTGAAATATTCCACAGTTTTGCTGAAAAATCCCATCTCTACTCCATTATGAAAAGGTTAAAATACCCAGCCTTTGAAGTTTCCCAGATATTTACCAAAATTTCAAGACAGATAAAACTTTTTATTTAAACGTTTTAGTCATATCACGAAGATTTTTTACAGGGATAAGCAGATTTCTTTTGACAAAAACGCAGATTAAAGTTAGATTTCATTACTGCTCGCCAAGGAAGGCTTTTCAATTCGCCCGGCCGGAGGGCATATTACCTAACTTAGAGACTGATTTTATAAGTATCGACGTTTTTTGAGAAGTTGCCATTCGCAGTTGCTTAGCTTTCGAGGTGAACCGGAGTTGGCAACACAAGATACGACAGATATTCTTGACGCTATACTGGCCCGTGCCAGGATGATTGACCCGGCCAATGCCCGTAATTGGTTTTCCGAGTTGAGCGTTCCTCGTTTTTCGGGGGGCTTGCTTGAGATCAGTTGCCCGGATGAGGCCAAAACTCATTTCCTGAGGGATAATTGCAAGGCAAGTTTCACCCAGGCCGCCCAGCAGATAACCGGACACCTCGTCAGCGTAAGCTTTCACGTCGAGGATAGAAAAGAACCTTCGCGAACATCGGGTGAGATAGAAACAAAGATTAAAATACATCCGGATTACACCTTTACGAGTTTTGTAGTCGGGCCCGGTAACCGGCTTGCACAAGCCAGTTGTGTCGCCGTCAGTCACTCCCCGGGTGACACTTATAATCCATTGTTCTTATATGGCAACGTCGGCTTAGGCAAAACACATCTTCTACACGCCATTTGCCATGAGTCTCAACAGGAATCGAAAATCCGGTCAATCCAGTTTCTAAGCTGCGAAGAGTACGTCAATAAATTCATCAGCGCTATCGAACAGGCGCGCCTCCCCGAATTTCAAAGTCAGTTCCGCACGGTGGATATGCTGGTAATCGACGATGTTCAATTTCTGCGCGACCATGAGCAAAGCCAGGAGGAGTTCTTTCACACGTTCAACGCCCTTTACAACAACCGCAAACAAATCATCCTCAGCGCCGATAGCGCCCCCGGCCAGATTCCTTCATTAGAAGACCGCCTGATAAGCAGATTCAAATGGGGCCTGGTCGCGCGAATCGACCCGCCGAGCTATGAGACGAGGGTCGCTATTGTAAAGAAAAAGGCATACCTCAGGGGCCTGAGTATACCGGAGGAGATAGCTGAATATATTGCACATAAGGTCCGGTCCAATATCAGGGAGTTGGAAGGTGCCTTGACCCTAATCCACGCGGAAGCAATAGCCACCGACCAGCCTATTACGCTCGAGTTGGCCCGGAAGGCGATGGGCGACCAAACCGCCCGGGCCGAAAGACAGACAAGCATCACAGAAATTATCGACGTTGTTACGCAATACTTCGATGTCAGGCTTGCCGACCTTCAAAGCAAAAAGCGGCACCAGAGCATTGCAATGCCGCGACAGATTTGTATGTATCTGGCCCGGAACATGACCAGGCATAGCCTTGAAGAGATAGGCGGCCACCTCGGCGGGCGGGACCATACTACAGTTCTGCACGCCTGCAGCAAAATCGGTGAGCTTGAAAACACCGACTCCCGCGTCCGCTCACAATTAACCGAGCTGACCCGCCAGATACAAAAGACATAATCCTACCACCGAATACCGGAATTCGAGCCATAAAATAAACCTTGCATTTCCTGACAAAGAAGATATAATTTACGAAACAACAGCGGGACTTGCAACTGGGGCGGCGGGATGATTGATTATTGAATTGGTACCTTTGATTAAACTTAGTCCCAAGGACTCCGCCGTAAGGCGTCCTCCACAGTCCTAGGGACTCCTTACGGAGGATGCCTTACGGCACTTAGTGGACATACGGAGGATGAGTACATGGAATGGACTATGGATTATCTTGAAGAAGATAGCATTGTGTTAGTGAAGCTATTAAGCCCTATAAACTTAGAGAGCACCAAACAACTTTGTATAGAGGCGAACTTGTTAGCACGCAAACATCAATCACACAGGTACCTTATCGACCATCGAGGCGTGGACGTTGTAATGTCTGTATTGGATATCGATAAAATTCCCGGTATATTCAGAGAAGTTGGCGCTGATTTTGAGGGCAAGACAGCCATTCTGCTGGATTCTTCAGCGCCCAAAAGCAACCTGTTCAGCTTCTTAAAAAACGTTTTAGGTCTCGCGTCGATGCATTTCGAGCTTTTCTCCGATAAGGACGAGGCGACCGCCTGGCTAAGAACGGTTTAACAGCCGCCGCCTTTCAAAGGCGGGATATACATTACCGCTTGAATCTTCATTATTAATTTGCTGCAGGCTATGCCTTAATTCCCGGCAAAATACGCCGGCAGAACGGGCAAATGTCCGAATTGCAACGCCCGCCTGAAAATCCCGAACCTGCCTTAGTTTTTAGTCGTTAGTTTTCAGTGGTTAACCAGTAGCACTAATCACCACTTGTCCGCCTGTGGCGGATTCACCAGTTACTATTCACTATTTACCAATAACCAGTCACCATTTATCAGGCGAATGGTGTCTCGACAAAGGTTTTTGAGGGAATTTTTAGAAAAAACTTTCATTTTCATCCTCAATCCGTGATAATCGCAAATCACGCTTAACAACGGGGAATTTGCAACAGGGCGAGGAGTCAAATGATTATTAATTTGAATTGGTGGGGCACGGCCCCACCCTACGGTTTAAATATTTGGATTCCGCATCAAGGCCTGCCCTCCGTAAGTCCGCCGGGGGACATGTGGAGGACAGGTATTGACGATTGATTGTTTATTGCATTGAAGATTGGTCTAACTTATTAAAAGCCAGAAACTAAATATGAAAAGGAGGTACTTATGGCCTGGGTAATTCCAATCGCTGTGCTAATTCTAATATTGTTCTTTGCCGGTATAAGAATCGTTCGTCCCACACACAGGGGCCTTACCGAACGGTTGGGTAAGTACAGAATGTTTTGTATGCCTGGATTCCACTGGATTATTCCAATAATTGACAGAATGATTAAGGTAAATATCACCGAGCAAATGGTAGATGCTCAGCCCCAGGAGATAATTACAAACGATAACCTTAACGCGAGGGTCGATGCGCAGGTTTATTTTAAGGTTAGGGCCGATGAGGATAGTGTTAAGGCTTCTCAATATAACGTAAACAACTACGAGTGGCAGATTGTTAATCTCGCCAGGACAACCCTGAGGAATATCATAGGCACGCTGACATTAAAATCGGCAAACAGTGAGAGAGACAAAATAAATGGGGAGCTTCTTACTACTCTGGCCAAGGAGACCCGGAACTGGGGGATGGAGATTGTTCGAACGGAGTTAAAAGAAATCGACCCGCCGAAAGACGTGCAGGAAACAATGAATAAGGTTGTCAAGGCGGAGAACGAAAAAATTGCGGCCCTGGATTTTGCCAACGCGGCCGAAAGGCAGGCCGACGGACTAAAAAGAGCGGAGATTAAAAAGGCTGAAGGAATAAGGCAGGCAAGGATTCTTGCCGCCGAGGGCGAGGCGGAGGCGATAAGACTTGTTAACGAGGCGGCGAACAAGTATTTCATAGGCAATGCGCAACTACTGAGAAAACTTGAAGCAATGGAAAAATCACTCAGGGACAACGCAAAAATCGTTATCCCCGCCGGTTCGGAGCTTGTTAATGTTGTAGGCGAAATGGCGGGAGTCCTGCCGCTCAAAAGAGGGCCAAACGAATAATCCGTAAAGGCTCAGTGTGGCATAGATAGGCCTTGCCGGTTTGGTGAAAAGCATTTAGTATTTCGTGAATAATGATGCAAGCGGCTGAAGATACCGGCGTATTGCGCCGGCAGAACGGGCAAATGTCCTAAACGTAACACCCACCTGAAAATCCCGAACTCAACACAAACTTAAATCTATCGCCCTCGTTACTTGGAAAATAGTTGAACGTTGATTTTTCGTATAATTTTTGCGTGCAACTGGAGAAATCAACTTGCTATAGTGATTGTTATTTCTTTACAAAAGTGTGTTTAAGAAAACCAGCGGATGATTGCCTAGGGAGAGTTGGTCTTTATAGATAGTGAGTGAATATCCTGATTATGAAAAAGCGGAGTTTGTACCATAGACTATTTCGCCCGGCACCATCTTCCCGCGCGATATGGCTTACCTTGGGATTTAGCCTTTTGAAATTTTCAAGAACTCCGGGTAAGACTTCGCCAATATGAACTGGTTCCGTATTAACAAGCATTTTTACTTATCCTTACAATTGGCAACAGGTTTTCAATCCTAAATAGCTGCTGGATTTGTTTTAATTCCCGCTACAATTTGCTTAGTCTCGGCTGATTGATTTTTGTGGGCCGACTTAAAAACGCTCGCCGATTCGCTATGCAGGTTTTTGAATAGCTCGTTGCCGACCACGATTTCGCGAAGTGCCTTCGATTTGGTCCTTGCTTCCCTGAGAAAACTTACCGCCCTTGTGCCGTAAACACCTCCCAGCAAGGCCGCGATTCCGATACCAAGCTCCAGCGCGTTATCAGCCAACTGCCAGGCGTCGGGCCTTTTGGCCGACTCGAGCAGCGACTTTTGAGCAAGCTGCCAGTTCGACTGGGCCAGTATCTGCTCCGGCGTATCGGCAGCAGGAAACTCTTTCGGCATTCCGTAATAAGAACTAAAAGACCTGCTCTGCGCAGCACAGAGTGAAGTTAGTCCCTCCAATTGCTCTGAGACATTTTCCGCCCTGGCCGTATCAGCAGCAACCTGTGCAGTGCGGTTATGCAGCCAAGCATTTTGCTTCTGGGTCTCCGTCGGGGCAAACCGCACAGCATCACAGCCGGCCATAAACACAAAAGGCATAATAAAAACTAACAAGTTCTTTTTCATCAGCGCTCTCCTATCAAATTAAGAATCCCCGATAAGCTGTAAGAAGGTTCATTAGATACGTTTTCTTTTAGCAGCCATTTCTCAATCGCCCGCAGGCGATATTCGTAGCTTATACTTTTGGCGGATAGTTCCTCAAATTTTTCCTGGAACTGTTTTTGTGTCCGGAGCAAAATGGCGACATCGTGCTGCAACAGGTCAAGCTGGCGTTGAAGGTTTACCCAGCTGCTAATAATCAAAGAAGCCAAAAACAGCAACTGAATAACAACCATCAGGTTTATCTGCCGACTGAATTGCCAGCCGCGAGAGTTCGAATTTACTTCTGCCATTATTACACCGGTGCGTAAAAGACGTTTTTGTCACAGACCCTGAACATTATTGCATAACTGCCGGCCGCAAGCTGTCCCGCCTCAAGAAAAGGTTCAGCCATATTCGTTGCTTGTGTAGTCTGGCCCAAAGCCACAGGAAGCGTCCCCGCCTGGCTTACCTGGACTGTGCGAACTGTATAAACATTGTAAGAATAATGACTGATAATTTTGACTGTCCAGGCGGCAACCCTGGCCCCCGGAGATGTAACCACTAAAGTTTCAGAATTCTTCTGCGCACGTTCTCGTGCCAGACGAGAAAGCATCTGTTTGTTTTCCATTACATCCTCGCCAGCGCTCATATACTCACCGCCTTCTTCGAAGTATCTTCAGGTTTGTACACTGATTGACAAAGTCCATACGAACACGCCCAATCCAGTGGATACTTCGATTATCAAGCTTGTTACACAACAAATCTCTACCGTCGGGACTGGTCACAACTCTGTCACCCGGATGGTAATCAAACGACAGATACGGCGTCTGAACGTCGACGGTCTCGATAATAGCCGACGAAGAATCCGCTAATTGGCGGACATAACTCCTGAGAACATCGCTGTCGTCGGCCTCATTAGGCTTACCAATACTCTCATCCGTCGAGTTTGCAAAAATGCTCTTGTTAGATACTTTGCGGAATTTGAACTGCTGTGGCAGTGTGATTATATGGTCGACGGTATCAGCAACCGAATTAACAGGACCGTCGGCCATTGTACAGGTCAGCCTCTCATCACTGATGACCGATGCGGTTATTCTGAATTTCAAAACACCCTTTAAGGCCGCGAACCAAATATCGGTATCAAGCTGTTCACCACTCAACCATATACCACATTCATCTAACAAGTTGTTAAACGCATACATATACTGCCACCAGTGCTGGCCGTTATCGTATGAGACCTGCAAAACATAACCGAGGGACCTGCCCGCTTTATCTGAAGACAGGGCCGGCCAAAACCGCCGTCGGCGATTAACAAAATTGTCGCTTTCGAAAATCTGAAAAAAATCAAATGCCTCACCCTGATTGTAGGGCTCCCCGCTATAATCCCCCGCCTCGTTAATACACCATTTGCGATACACATCCTTGACCTGCTGAAATCCTTCATTAGACAACGGTGAAAATTTCTCATAATTGGTATCTTCCAGGGCCGGGTCCCATGCCTTAACCAGCTCAAAGGTTGCTTCAAAAATCTTAAAATCGCCCTGGCCGATGTATCGGTGGGTCACAGGCCAGAAATTCCTCTTACTATGCAGGCCGGCAATGTCCGTCTGCGATATACTCAACTTTTCACCCTGATGTTGACAATTCAATTCTACGGCCCTGCCCGCTGCCGGCTTGTAGAATACAATTGTCTCGCCCGCGCCTGCCGGCTCCAACCGTGAAACAAATCTGAACCTCAAACCAGTTTGCACACAGCATTGCTCAATCGCTTCTATAAGACTTAGCCCAGTAAGGTCAAGGTCACGGACCGTCTGATTTTGTGTCAACACCTCCATTTGAGCTAAACTCGGGACTTGCAATTCACCGGACGGAAGGTATTCACTGAGCAAATAGATGATAACCTCCGCATAGCTCCAGAATTTTCCCTCTCCAGCCCTGGTAGAAAACATCGTGTAAGTTTTGCCTTTATGCTGCGCTGGCTCGATAGAAGCATTGGCTCTGCTGTCAACGTTGAAGATGGTTTCCATCCCTTCCAGGAACAGTGTGGTACTATTGTTCTTTATACGTTGGCCG
>CAYZTY010000099.1:0-8729 GCA_964481525.1 uncultured Pirellulales bacterium | reverse complement strand
ATACATTCGTTCTTGTGCCGCCATTTTTCCTTGAGGCCCGGGAAGAAGTAATGGCCGGGGACGACCAGCACCCCTCTTTTTTTGAGTCTTTCGTAAAGCTCGGCGCTTGTAATCGGCAGGTCCCTGAGCCATAACCATAAAAATATAGCACCTTCCGGCTTGTGTATATGAAAATCGGTTCCATCAAGAAATCCGGTAAGCTGTTTCAGCGCTTCGTTTGCCTTTGTCTGGTAAAACGGCCTGATTATGTCACGGCTCAAGCGGATAATATCGCCGCTTCGAACAAGGGATGTTGCTATCGCGGCACCCAAACCCGGCGGTGCGAGACTAATGACAGCATTGGCCTTCGAAACGATAGAAATAATTTTTTCATCTGCAATAACGATTCCTGTGCGTGTGGCCGGCAGGCCCAGTTTGGACAAGCTCATTATCACAATCGTCTGCGGATTCCAGATGGGTTTGACATCTGTAAAAATAATATTTGGAAAGGGTGTGCCATAGGCATTATCGATAATCAGCGGGATATCGTGTGCCTGTGCGAGGTCACCGAGCTTTTCAATTTCGAAGTCCGTCAGGACATTGCCCGTAGGGTTTGTAGGCCTGGATACGCAAATCGCGCCGATATCTTCGGTAACACTGATTTTGTCGAAGTCGATATGGTATTTGAAAATGTGCTCATCGATGTGCTCGATTTCAGGTTTGCTCGATGTAAATAAGTCCTCCACAAGGCCGACGTCGCAGTAACCGATATACTCCGGTGCGAGGGGGAGTAAAATCTTCTTTCTGCTTCCGTCTTCGAACTCGCCGGCGAATATATTGAAAAGAATGAAAAATGCCGACTGGCTGCCGTTGGTAAGAGCGATATTTTTCGGTTTTATATCCCAGTCGAATTCTTTTCGAAGAAGCTTGCAGGTCGCTTCGATAAATGCGGTGTTGCCCTGAGACGGGTCATAATTTCCGACGGCCCGCTCAAAGTCACCTTCATTTTCGAGCAGTGCCGTCATGCTCTTTCGAAAATACTGCTGGACCTCGGGGATGTGAGCGGGGTTTCCTCCGCCGAGCATCAGAATCTGCTCGCTATACAAAAAAGCCTGGGCCAAATCATCCATTAACTGCCCGATGCCGCTTTTCTCTGCAATTTTTTTACCAAATCTGGATATCTTCATCTTTTTAACAGTTTGAACTGCTTTGTTGACAGTAACTAGTTTTTATAACGACAAATGTGTTTGTTTGTATTTATATCTCTTTTTACAAGGTGTCAATTTCTTTTCTGATGAGAATGTGACAAAATTGACAAGCACAAATCTGGCTTTAATCTGTAGATTTTTTTAGTATAATGAATTTCTTTGTATCTAACATTGATTCTTATTTATGGTTCTGGGGTAATTGGTAGATGTATGAAATTGTTGATAAACAGGTTCTTGGCCCTGATGTTACCAGGTATGAGCTCAAGGCGCCGCGTGTTGCAAAATCCCGCCGATGCGGGCAGTTCGTTATTGTGCGAGCCTTTGAGCATTCCGAGCGGATTCCGCTGACAATCGCCGATGTCAATAAAGACACGGGGACAATAACCCTGATTGTACAGGCGGTGGGAAAGAGTACCGTTGAGATGAGCACACTTCAGAAAGGCGAAAGCTTCAAGGATGTAGCGGGCCCGCTGGGCCAACCTAGTCATATTGAAAAGTACGGCACCGTCGTTGTAATAGGAGGCGGCGTCGGAACAGCGGTAGTTTATCCGCAGGCGGTAGCGCTTAAAAAGTTAGGCAACAAAATCGTTACTATTATTGGTGCAAGGACGAAGGGACTTTTAATATTGCAGGAACTTTTGAATTCAGTTAGCGACCGGTTGATATTGACGACGGATGACGGCTCGACGGGCAAAAAAGGTCTTGTAACCGATGCTTTGAAGGAGCTGCTTGATGAACCGGGTGCGAAAGTTGATGCGGTTTATTGTGCAGGTCCGGTCATAATGATGAAGGCAGTTGCCCAGGTGACGAAACCGTTGGCTATTCCGACGATTGTCAGTTTGAATCCGGTGATGGTCGACGGAACCGGGATGTGCGGTGGCTGTCGTGTTACCGTCGATGGTCAAAGGAAATTCGCCTGTGTTGATGGGCCTGAGTTCGATGGGCACAAAGTAGATTTTGATGAGCTAATGGACCGTTTGAAAACCTATAAAAACCATGAGGATAAGTCGCTGAAAGAATATAAAGACCATAAGTGTAAACTTCAGCAGTAGAAACGCAGAGAAAGAATGACAAACAAGAAAAAAACTAACAGAGACGAGAAGAATTTAACCGCTAAGCAGCGAATGGCTATCGCTCGGCAGAAGATGCCGGAGCGCGACCCGAACGAGAGGAACAAGGATTTTAAGGAGGTCAACCTGGGCTTGACCGAAGAGCTTGCAATCCGCGAAGCCCAGCGATGTCTGCAATGCAAAAACGCAAAGTGCATAGAAGGCTGTCCTGTTGGAATTGATATACCGGGTTTTATTAAGAAGATAGCTGAGGGGGATTTTCTCGGTGCCGATGAGCTTATAAGACGGGACAATGACCTACCGGCCGTTACCGGCAGAGTTTGTCCGCAGGAGACACAGTGTGAAATAAAATGCGTTCGCTGCAAGAGCGATGCCCCTGTTGCGATTGGCTGGCTCGGCCGTTTTGTTGCTGACTATGCAATGCAGCACGGCAAAGCTGCCGCGAAGAAAGTTACCGGCAAGACCGGCAACAAGGTTGCGTGCATCGGTTCAGGCCCGGCGGGTATTACATGTGCCGGCCAGTTGGCGAAGATGGGACACGACGTTACGATTTTCGAGGCATTTCATAAGCCCGGCGGCGTGCTGGTTTACGGCATTCCTGAGTTTCGTATGCCCAATGAGATTGTTCAAAGCGAAATCGAAACCCTTAAAAAGCTGGGAGTCAAGATTGAGACCAATGTTATCGTCGGCCGGACGGTAACAATTGAGCAGTTAACCAATGATGAAGGTTACGATGCTGTGTTTATCGGTGTCGGAGCGGGGCTACCGAGCTTTATGAACATCCCAGGCGAGAACCTCAAGGGTGTTTATTCGGCAAATGAGTATTTGACCCGTAGTAACCTGATGGAGGCGTATAACCGCGAATCAGATACGCCGATTATTCGCGGCAAAAAGGTCTGTGTCATAGGCGGCGGCAATACCGCTATGGATGCGGTGCGGACCAGTAAACGCCTTGGTGCCGAGCAAAGTATCATTGTATATCGCCGGGCACGCGAGCAGATGCCTGCCCGGGCCGAAGAAGTAAAGCACGCCGAGGAAGAGGGTATTGAATTCGAATTTCTCACCACTCCTGTCGAGGTGCTGGGCAGTGACACCGGCTGGGTCAGGGCGATTAGGTGTGTAAGGATGAAGCTGGGCGAGCCGGATGAGTCCGGAAGGCGAAGACCCATTCCTGTTGAGGGCTCGGAATTTACGATTGATTGCGACCAGGTTGTCGTGGCGATTGGTATAAGTGCAAATCCGCTTCTCACAAAGGCCACCACCGGCCTGAAGCTGAACAAGTGGGGTTATATTGAGGTTGATGATAATCTTATGACAAGTATTCCCGGCGTATTCGCCGGCGGTGACATCGTCCGCGGGTCAGCCACAGTTATACTCGCAATGGGCGACGGCAAAACCGCCGCAAAGAACATCGACGCATACCTGCAAAAACAGTAACAAACCCGTAGTGAGTATGTCGAAGCTAAAATAGCCGGTGGGCAAGTCTGCTGGACTGAGTTGCTATACCGTTCCTAATATTTTCCTATTTCATCAATCTTTAAAGTGTGCTTTGCATCATCTTATAGAATATTAATTAAGGGCGTGTACTTCTCCTTAATTATTTTATCTTTAACTTTACTACGTTGCTTTTTTAAATTTTCAATCAATTTCTCCCTTTCAATTTCACTATCGTAGAGAAGATCTGGATTAAAAGTTATATAGCCGTCAATATCTTTCATGAAATGATTAAGAAAAATACTTTGGATTTCAGAACCTAATCTTTCTGACAATTCTTTAATAACTGCGTTTAGATCTGAAGATATTACTACTCGCGATGTTTTCGTTACATTGGATTCTAAACGATAAGCATTAATAAAGGCTGGACCGATTATTTCGATTTCATCCCAATAGATATCACCATAGTCGATAGCACCCCGAACCGTATACCCCTTCATTATCAAACCTGACCAAATGTGTTTAATATTTACCATAATAGAGATTAAGCCGAGGAGTCTATCTCCAAGAATATGGTTTTCATCTAATCCAAATGAAACTGTTATACTATCTGAGATTGAACTTACTCTAGAAACATACTCACGTTTTTCTTCATTTTTTATATTTAATGAAGTTTCATGAGGATTTATAATTGGTAGATTTTTCTTAATATTTAATATTGTTTGTAGCGGATTAACATTTGAATTATTCCAGTTGTTTAGAATATCAACAGAAAATCCAAGAATATCCAAATAACAGACGTATCCTACACCCTTATGTTTTTTCACGTTTCCTTTTATCATTTTCTTTTTTATTTTTTAGGTATAATAATTAAATTAGCATAGTTTTAGCGAGTAAGCGGCATTGATTGGTTAAGAAAATATTTATCCATCTGGTTGCGTAAGTCGTCAAGCGCTGATTTTGCCTTATTGAAAACATCAGAGTTGTAGTGCTCATGCTCATTTAGTGACACAAGATATATATGTACATTTGATCTTTTATCCCATACCAAGTTAAGGTCTCTTTCTAACTGTTTAGTAATCATACCATTTGCAACCATTTGTTTAGTTCTCTCCTTGAATTTTTTGTTCTTTCCGATTATGCCTTCAGTGCACTTAATGCAAATTGTCTCAATTAAAGAGCCAAAGAGAACAAGGCCCTGCTTAAGCATCATTTTTCTCGCAGTACCATAGATATCTGTCCTGTTCCCAAGCCAACGGAGTACATCAATAAACATCAGGTTATAGCTTATGTTTTTTAGAGCTATCTGATCATTTATAAACCAGAATTTCTTTCTGAGTTCTGCGGCAGTTCTTAAATAGCCTCTTGGGAACCTTACTTTTCCTTTAGGTTTGGTATCACTGCCCAGATAGTTTTGTATCTCTTGGAGAAGCTTTCCTGCTTTAGTTGCGACATTCTCTAGTTCAGTATCATTAGATATCACTTTGTTGATCCTCACTTCTTAATATAATAGTACTTGTGGCAAAGCTATGCAGCAAGATTCGTGATTAATCAGCATACAGCGGTTACTGTTTTTCTGTCAACTATTACCTGGGAAATCCGGGTTTACCGAATAGTTAATTTTTGAGTTTTTGTTTGATTTTCATTGGTGAATTTGAGAAAATGCGACTTTCGTTTTTGCTGAAAAGTTCAACTCATCAATATAAAGGAGACAGATATGTTTAACGGCATTTTTCGCATTCCCCGGCCGGCTAACGAGCCGATTTTGAATTACGCACCCGGCAGTAAAGAGCGTGTGGAACTAAAAGACAAACTCAAAGAGCTGCTCGGCCAGGAAGCGGAGGTACCGATGATTATCGACGGCAAGGAAGTGCGCAACGGCAATCTTGCGGATATTCGCTGTCCGCACGACCACGGCCATTTGCTGGGCAGGTATCATCAGGCCGACGGCGAGTATGCTATCAAGGCGGTCGATGCTGCTCAAAAGGCCAAGAAGATGTGGGGCGAGATGCCGTGGGAATCGAGGGCGGTGGTGATGCTCAAGGCAGCGGATTTGCTGGCCGGTAAATATCGTCAAACACTCAACGCCGCTACGATGCTTAACATGAGCAAGACCCCTCATCAGGCCGAGATTGATTCTGCATGCGAGCTTATCGATTTCTGGCGGTTCAATCCGCATTTTATGGAGGAGGTTTACGGCGACCAGCCGATGTGCTCGCCCGGGGTGTTGAACTATATGGAGCACCGGCCGCTCGATGGTTTTGTTCTGGCGTTGACACCATTTAATTTCACTTCAATTGCGGGCAACCTGCCGACGGCACCGGCGCTTATGGGCAACACGGTTGTCTGGAAGCCGGCCTCGGCTGCCGTCCTGCCGGCGTACTTTCTTATGAAGGTCCTCGAAGAGGCGGGAATGCCTCCCGGCGTAATCAATATGGTGCCCGGGCCCGGGCCGGTTGTAGCGCCGCCTGCGTTGAACGATATTCGGCTCGGCGGAATCCACTTCACGGGAAGCACGTATGTATTTTCGACAATCTGGCTGACGATTGGCAAAGACATTCGCAAGTACGTTTCATATCCTCGAATTGTCGGTGAGACCGGCGGTAAGAATTTCATATTCGCGCATGTTAGCTCTGATATTGAGGCACTGGTAGCAGCATTGGTGCGAGGTGCCTTTGAGTACCAGGGACAAAAATGCTCGGCGGCTTCTCGTGCGTATATTCCCGACTCCATCTGGCCACAGGTCAAGAAACGAATGCTGGAGGAGATACGCCATATTAAGATGGGTGACGTTACGGACTTTAGAACCTTTATGGGCGGTGTTATAGACAAAAAGGCCTTCGATAATATCAAGGAATATATTGAATTTGCAGCCGATTCGCCGGATATGGAAATCATCATTGGCGGTGGATGCGATGATTCTAAAGGGTACTTTGTTGAGCCGACGGTGGTGGTATCCAAAGACCCGAAGTCGAAGCTGATGGTTGAGGAAATTTTTGGGCCGGTGTTGACGCTTTATGTGTATCCGGAGAAAGAATACAACCAGACGTTGGAATTGTGCGACCGGACGTCGCCATACGCGCTTACCGGCTCTATATTTGCACTCGAGCGAGGACCGATAGTCAAGGCAATGGATACGCTTCGCCATGCTGCCGGTAATTTTTATGTCAACGACAAGCCCACCGGTGCAGTTGTCGCTCAGCAGCCGTTCGGCGGCACGCGTGCTTCGGGTACAAACGACAAGGCCGGCAGCTGGCTTAATCTCGAACGATGGGTCTCGCCGAGGGCTATAAAGGAGACATTCCTGCCGCCGAGAGACTTCCGCTATCCATATATGGCCGAAAAGTAATTGATAATTGGTGATTGGTAAATCTCGAGAAGTTTGAGGACATCGAGGGGATACTACACATTGTCCCTGGTGACCATTCGGCAAATTCCTGCAAATATCACTTGAACCAGTGAGGATGACAGTGTACAATTAAAAAGACCTTTTGGTGCAATTTGTGCGCCGGAAGGAGGAGATAGTATGCAACT
Source organism: uncultured Pirellulales bacterium (assembly GCA_964481525.1). Taxonomy (GTDB): domain Bacteria; phylum Planctomycetota; class Phycisphaerae; order Sedimentisphaerales; family CAYZTY01; genus CAYZTY01. Next base: position 1,504 of record CAYZTY010000099.1, on the reverse strand, counting down.
GGATGGGATTCATTTCGTTAAATTTCAAGGGTAAATATCCGTGTGCGCCGGTCGCACCGGAAAAAATGTTCACAGTTTCCCTGCTTGTGTGCGGGGACATTTTTGAAAGGGAAAATATATGAAAAATGCAAAAATGTTGGTAATTTTGGTCCTGGTTTTGACCTCGGCGGTAATCGGGGCTCAAAAGCTGACAGTGAACGCCCAGGACATAAGTTCGATTACCTTAAAAGTTGGCCAATCGTGCACTGTCGAAGTCGTCTCGGACGACGAAACTTCATACGCGGGGTTTGTTGGTTTTGACGGCGGTCAATCTGAGGTCCTCGGCACTTTTATACATCTGGAGACCAAGCCGGAGGCCGGCAACATGGCATCAGTAACTTTAATTAGTGAACCGACTTTTTACTGGTATACCGTCTGGGCTAGAAGCTTCGCCGGCGGCCATCCGTCCCCGGGTGTTCATTTCGTCTTTGAATATACAGCCCAGGAACTCGGCCAAACGGAGCTGAAATTTTATGACGAGACACGTACAATATTGAGGGATTCTATAGACATTACCATTATAGGTTCCGAATCAGGAACCGGCTTTACCTATCAGGGGCGTTTGATAGATGCCGACAGGTCTGCATACGGCCTGTATGACTTCGAGTTCTCGCTCTACGACAGTCCGGATGTACATCTTGGCGCGCAGTTGGGAGGTACGATTGATATAAATGGGCTTGATGTCACTGATGGTTTGTTCGAGGTCACATTGGATTTTGGCAGTGAAGTTTTTGACGGCAATGCCCTCTGGCTGGGAATAGCCGTCAGGCCGAGCGACTCAAATGACCCGAACGACTTTACTACGCTCAGCCCGAGGCAGAAGATAACGCCGACTCCGTACTCCCTGCACTGCTTGTACGCCCTGCGTACGGAGGGAGTATTCCTGGACCCAACCAGAACGCTCGTAGGTACAGAAGCCGGGGCAAACGATACCGGCATTATGAACACATCCCTGGGAGCTATGGCGGGTTATTCCAATACAGGTAATTTCGATACGTTTCTGGGATACCAGGCGGGCTACTCCAATGCGGGTAGTTACAACTTATTCTCAGGATACCAGGCGGGCTACTCCAACACAACAGGCGGCTGGAACACATTTTCAGGATACCAGGCGGGCTACTCCAACACTGAAGGCGGCGGCAACACATTTTTAGGATATTGGACGGGCCGTGCCAATACCACAGGCAGCTGCAACACATTCTCAGGATACAGGGCAGGCTACTCGAACACAACAAGCAATTGCAACACATTCTTGGGATACGAGGCGGGCTTTAACAACACCACAGGTCATGACAACACATTCTCAGGATACCAAGCAGGCTACAATAATACAGGTCTTGTGAATACATTCTCAGGATCACAGGCAGGTTACAACAATGCAGGCAATGATAATACATTCATAGGAGATGGGGCGGGCTACGCCAACACTACAGGCCGTGAAAACGTGTTTATGGGATGGCACGCT
>CAYZTY010000098.1:0-8775 GCA_964481525.1 uncultured Pirellulales bacterium | reverse complement strand
CGCAAACGCCGGGGTCTGTCTTGTTCGGGTCACTCGGACAGTTGTCTATACAATCTGGCGTCCCATCGCCGTCACTATCGGTATCGGGAACACCACAGCCACAGATACCGGGCTCTATCTTATTCGGGTCATTCGGACAATTATCTATGCAGTCTGCCGTCCCATCGCCGTCACTATCGGTATCGGGAACGCCACAGCCACAGATACCAGGCTCAGTCTTATTCGGGTCAGCCGGACAATCATCGTTGCAGTCAGGTGTCCCATCGCCGTCACTGTCGGTATCGGGAATACCACATCCGCAAACACCAGGGTCTGTCTTGTTCGGGTCAGCCGGACAATCATCGTTGCAGTCAGGTGTCCCATCGCCATCACTGTCAATATCGGGAATACCACAACCGCAAACACCGGGGTCTGTCTTATTGGGGTCATTAGGACAACCATCTATGCAGTCTTCTGTCCCATCGCCGTCACTGTCGGTATCTGGAATACCGCAGCCACAGACACCAGGCTCCGTCTTGTTCGGGTCATCCGGACAGTTGTCTATACAATCCGGCGTCCCATCGCCATCGCTGTCGGTGTCGGGAATACCGCAACCGCAGATACCAGGGTCTGTCTTATTCGGGTCATTGGGGCAATCATCGTTGCAGTCCGGTGTACCGTCGCCGTCGCTATCTGTATCGGGAACACCGCAACCGCAGATACCAGGGTCTGTCTTGTTCGGGTCAGCCGGACAACCATCTATGCAGTCTTCTGTCCCATCACCATCGCTGTCGGTGTCGGGAATACCACAACCGCAAACGCCGGGGTCTGTCTTATTCGGGTCATTGGGGCAATCGTCGTTGCAGTCAGGAGTCCCGTCGCCATCGCTATCTGTATCGGGAACGCCGCAGCCACAGATTCCAGGCTCTGTCTTGTTCGGGTCACTGGGGCAATCATCGCAGGCGTCTCCCGCACCGTCATTGTCAGAATCTGTCTGACTGGGATTGTAATCGTCCGGACAATTATCGATGCTGTCCGGGATTCCATCATTATCAGAGTCGATTAACTCATCATAGTCCTGGTCGGTTTGGTCTTTCTTAACAAAGGTGTACTGCCGGTTAGCCGGATAGAAGTCATAGCCGGTCTTTACAGGCGTAACTGTACCCGACCAGAAGTACCGCACCGACAGTTCATAATCACCATTGGAGTCGGTTGTATCCCAACCTCCCCAGTTGTTCGCCCATACGAATACTCCACCAAGCGGTGCACTGTTGGCATCCTTGACCTGGCCGGAAATTTTTGGCCTGTGGGCGCGCATCCTGAACCTGAAGCAGTCAAACCAGAAATGATGCCCTGGGTACATGGTAGAGTGGAACCTCACTCTGAAATTATGTCTGCGATATTTATGACTTGTTGTTTTGAAATTGTAGTACACCCATTCATTATCGGAGCCGTAATTGCCAAGGTTGCAAATATGGTCGTAGCTGCTTCCGTTATAGAAGTAAAGGTCGAGGTTATTGGTGGGATAGAAGCTGCTTGATTTCTTCATCCAGAAATCAACCTCAATCTCAGTGGCGTCGTTAGAGTCGATATCGTCGGATATTAAGTCCCCTTCGTTGCCATCTGCCGTATGAGCAGAGCCAAAACCACTGCGAAATTCGTCTTCATCATAATCCCAGCCTGTTTGGCCGTTGTCATTCCAGTTTGCATCCCAAACGGTCCCCGAAAAATCGTCATCGACCAAGTCGATATCCGCCAGTTTGATATAGTTCTGGTTTGTCAGGTCCTGGGTAACATTAGTATATGCTATCTCGTTCGGCTCGAAAGTAGAGCCTGATTTTGTTGGCATAACCTTGCCGCTCCAGCTGCTATCTACCAGCACTTCATAGTAGCCGTTGGCGTCGCTTAAATCGCTGCCTCCGTCATTATCTGCCGAGACGGCCACAAGCTCAATCGGCATACTGTTGGGGTCAAATGTGTAGCCTGAAATACTAACTGTGCAAGGGTCTTCGGTGTACTTTGCGATTAGAACATCGTCAACCCAAACATTTTCGTTATAGCCGAGGGTGGCATCGAAACGTATTCTGAAATTACTCACAAAATACTGACTGTCTGTTATGACATCGCTGTAATGCAGCCATTGGTCATCAGTACTATCGCCAGGCTGATCGAGTTCGGCAACAAGGTCATAGCCGGTTCCATCATAATAATAGAGTGTGAAATCAGTGGCTTCTGTGTCATCTTTTCTGTACCAAAAATCCACGTAAATCGCCTCGGCATCACTGGTGTCCAGAGCATCACAGGTAAAATATCCTTCGCTGCCATTTGTTGCCTTGGCAGAGTAAGTTCCGTTGTTTTTTTGGTTGCTGTCTTTTTGCCAGCTACTCGCAATGTCATCCCAGTTTATGTTCCAGGTCGCGCCCTCAAAACCGTCGTCAAGTAAAGTTACCCCATCAAAAACAAATGCTGCTGTAACGGTCTTGTTGCTGTCTATCTTGATGACCTCGGGATTGTTACTGCCGGTCAGGTCACCGCTCCAGGCATCGAATTCACAATAAGACCCGGCAACGGCGGCCAGAACCACATTAGGGTCATCACGATAATATGGCTGGTCGGGATTTTTATGCACTATACCATTGCCTGAGATATTGACTGTCAATCTGGGCAGCGACGGCACAGTCTCGTTGAAGCTGCTCGCAAAGTTATCGATATTATCTCCGCCGTAAATCAAAATGCGCCTTATATGGAAAAGCTGGCCAAGGTCAGCCTCCAGCCTGGAGGTGTCTTCCACACCACCCGATGCGTCTACTCCCCCTAAGTAACCTTGAGATATAAGTTCGTTAATTAAGGCTGTGCTGGACTCTCCGAATGGATAGAAATAGAAATTAGGTGCGGCGCCAATCTCTGACGCTATGATGCTGCGAGCACCCGCTTCGTATTCTTCATCGTAGTCTGGGTCGTTGATAGGCATGTGTGACCGGCCGTGTGACTCTATGGTCCAGCCTGCGTCGTAAAGTGCCTGAATTTCCGGCCAAATCATCTGCTTAGCAAATGGTTCCGGCGGCCGGTCCCACCAGTTGTCATCTCGGTTGGGCTCACTATCGCCGATATAATTGGTTGGTATATCCGCAACGCCAAAAAATTCCGGGTTGCTAAACTCGAGAAAAATCGGCAACGCACGCGTGTAGATATTCATATAACCGTCATCAAAAGAAATGATAACAGGCTTTTCAGGTAATGGCGTACCATACACAACATAATCGTACAACTCGTCAAGGTCGATAGTTTCATATCCGAGGTCGTGAAGTAAAAAAAGCTGGTGTCGTAAGTCCGAGTCAAAGACCCAATATGTCCATCCCGTCTCCGTTATGCACCGTTCTGCTATCGTAACTGCATCATCTACTTTGTGGTACTCAAGGATGGGCACATCCACCGCCGGACTGGCGTGAAGCTGAATCGCTGCCGTAGATATTACTACAGCACATAAACACACCAGCCTGGCTGCCGTCTTTGTTCTTCCTGTTAATAATTGTTTCATTTCCTTTCCTCCTGGTCTTCCAGAATACTTATATACAGCAACCTCCTCGCAACCGTCCCACCGAGGGCGATTTATTCTCGACCATCCCTGGTTTGATTAATACAGCATGGTCGGCCAGCCCCCATGTGCTTTGCCAACCTACTCTCAAAAGGTGATAAAGCCTGCTGCTGTTTGCCTTTACTGTCAGGTGGTCCGATAAACAGATTAAGCATACAGCGGACTTTTCAGCTACATTCTGGACAGGAGGAAAGCATGAGATGATACTACGAATTTTCTCACCACTCCTCCGGAATTCCTACTCAAAGCAAGATTATACCACTACAGGCTGAAAAATCAAGTAAAATGTCGGATTTGGAGCCGAAATTAACCCGACAATCAATACATTCATCCCCAGGATGCCTTTCTTCTCCCATTTTCCGCCTTGCCAAGCCGGAAATTGCCGCCGGTGCTGAAAGACCCCCTTGCTTTTTTGCCGGCCTGCTTTGGTAATAACCCCTCACAAATGTGTTTTTTCTTGCAATTGACCGACTCTTTGTGGTATTATTATACAGTTTTACCAAGGGTGATGGGCTGTGCGAATCGGAGAAACAACAACACTTGCCTCAAGACCGATTTATTAAGATGTAATGTCCCTGACGAGCAGGTAATTCACAGACCAGCGCCAAGGAGGGACGATGAAGAGGACAATTTTACTTACCGCGTTAATACTGTTTTTTGCCGCGCACTCAAGTTCGGCAGAAGATACCACGCCACCTGAGCCCAATGTGATGACCTGGGCGAAGTTGCCCAAAGTAACCGGGCAGCATTCGATAATAATGACGGCTACGACCGCCTCGGACCCAAACGGTGTTGAGTATTATTTCAATAATGTTACCGACCCTACTCACGACAGCGACTGGCAGGACGACGTCGTTTACGAGGACACAGGACTTTCTGGGAACACCTGGTATACCTATAAGGTGAAGGCCCGTGATAAGTCACCGAATCAAAACGAAACAGAATACTCGTCTCCTGCCACAGAGAGAACTGCCGCAACCTGGGGTGTCCCCTGGCCATCGTTTACGCGTATCCAATACGCGATTGATTCGTCACAATGTCGTGACGGTGATACTATTCTTGTTCGCAGCGGTATTACGTCACCTATTGTGTATTCGGAGGACGGCAATCGTGACATCGACTTCCGTGGAAAAGCCGTAACCGTCCGCAGTGTCGCCGGGGCCGGATTAACCGTTATCGACTGCAGCGGCAGCCCCACAGACCCTCATCGCGGTTTCTACTTTGACAGTGGTGAAGATGCCAATTCCGTAGTTCGCGGTTTCACTATCACAGGTGGTTATGTGGAGTATGACGTTGGGGCCGCGGTGTATTGTGAAAGTTCATCACCAACAATCACCAATTGTGTTATCCGTGACAATGAGGCTTACACGGACGATCCTGGCCAAGACCCGACTTATGGTGGTGCTATTGAGTGTCTTTATGGCGCGTCGCCGACAATTACCGACTGTAATATTTTCGGCAATAGCGCAACCCGCGGCGGGGCGATAGATTGTTATGATTCGTCCTCACCTATAATCAGAAATTGTCTTATTACCAGTAATTGGGCGGTCGGGTCGGGGGGCGGTATACAACTCGAGGGAAGCTGCTCGCCAATAATTGAAAATTGTTTGATTAGCGGCAATATTGCCAATGTGGGCGGTGGTATTATCTGCTTTCTGGATTGCTCGCCAACTATTACAAACTGTGTGATTGCGGGTAATGAAGCAAGCATTTACGGCGGCGGTGCAATAGATTGCACTGAGTCTTCCCCTGTTATTACTAATTGTACCATCAGCAGTAACTACGCCAACGGCGCCAAGGATGAATATAACAGAAATACCGGCGGTGGGGGTGTAAATTGCGAGCCTGACCTGTTGCCGTCGTCACCAACTATTACTAATTGCATATTCGAGAACAATACGAAACACGGCGTCTACGAATACGACGTTTCGTGCGACCCGAATGTCAGATACTGCCTTTTCGCGAGTAATCCAGACGGCGATTATTGGGACGAAGATGCCAACTCGCTGACCGGAGCTGAGAGCATTAATAGTATCGCCGACGGTTTTGCTCACGACAATATAGATGGCGAACCACTGTTTGTAATGGATGGGCCGAATGGTATTACCGGAACGTTGACAGATTCTCCGGCCTATCCCGACTACAACCCGACTACAAACCGAACGACACTGTATGATGCCAACGCTACCTTCATTGCTGAACAGCTCATCGGTAAAATTATTAACCTAAATACGGAACAAAGACGACAAGTATTAATTACCGATAATACTACCACAACTATAGAGGTAGTAGGTGACGTTACGGATTATATGTCAAACGACGGCGAGACATACAAAATCATTGATTACCATCTGCAAAGTAGTTCACCCTGCATTGATACCGGCACCGAGGAACTTGCCCCGACTACTGATATGGACGACTTGCCACGGCCGGTAAATATACTCGGCAGGCCTCCAGTAACTGGTGACCTCAATAATGACGGCATAGTTAACCTTGTCGACCTTGCAACTCTAATCAAATACTGGCTAAACGATAATTGCACACCTCCGGAGCTATGTGAAGGAGCGGACATAGCTCCACCTGCTGAGCCTGATGGGGAGGTAGATTTCCTCGACTTTGCGTTAATGGCCGCCCATATATACTTAGGAGAAGCCGCAACCGTTTTCGATATCGGAGCTTATGAGCTTCAGATGTGAATTAAACGGGGACGGATAAACGCATTTCCTTGATTTCTCTCAATTTAGCCAAAATCGGCTTAAATATGCCTTAATTGCTGCCTTGCGTTTATCCTGAATATCCTAAGATTGGGGTGCAGGGGGGCTCATTTCGACTGGGACACCCGATAAAACCTACATATAATAGGCATAAAACCAGTTAGAAACCAAAATTTTTTTGAAAATTTCAAAAAATTCTCTTGACGGGTGCTATTGACGTCCCCTATAATCATATCATATCAGGTGTAGGAGAGCACCTGGGTATTTACATATATGCCCGAGCGTGGAGGAGAGAGATGAAAAATGGGCTTGTGTTGTTGGCAGTTACAGTTGTGCTTTTGGTGGGATGTGCAACTGCATTTTCTGAATCACTTCTTTGGGACTTAAGTCACGGCTCAACCGTTTACGATTACGACTACTTTGACCAATATGGTGCGCTTGTCACTAACTTGACAAACAACGGCTTTGACGTCGATACAACATCGCAGGGATTCCTCGTAGACGACCCCTCAGAATACGATGCCATTGTTATCTCGGTCCTAACAGCACAGAGCAGCGGTTACACACCTGAGGAAGTTATCCAGATACAGAACTATGTCAATAACGGTGGCGGCCTGTTACTTATGGGAGATAACACATACAGCCCCAATGCTAATATAGATTCAGTATCTTCGGCCTTTGATATTACATTAGGTGTTTTGAATATTGAACCCGATGACACATATACATCAAATCTCGCAGAGCATCCGATTTTTTACAATATAAATGAAATACACGTCCAGTCAGCCGGAGCTATTTTTGCATCTACGCTTGTGATTCCTGAGATTGCCTGGCAGGAAGGAACAGGGCTACCGTTAATCGCCGGCGGGCAATACGGCAATGGTTTTGTAGTGGCGCTGGGTGATGCCGACGTGATGACAAATGGATTTTACAACCTCGCAGATAATCAGCAATTCTCTTTAAACGCGACCAATTATATCACAGGCCAGACTATACCGGAACCGGGTACGCTCATTCTGGTAGTCTTGGGGGCATTTAGCTTAGTTCGCAGAAGAAACTAAAGAACGACAGCTATCCGAAAGGGAAAACAATCCGACAAGTTTATTTAATGTTTGCGCATAAACTGTGTACAAAGAAGGGCCTGAATTCAAAATATAGGATTAGCTGCTACACTTCAAAAATAGCGGTTTAAGCCGGAAATGGAATTAGTCTGATAATGTAGGCCGTTAATCCTGTCTGGGGTCAACATGCCCCTTAATTCTTTGACGGCTGCGGTTATTGTTTATGGAGTTTTTTCGCTGGGAATATTTTTTTTACGTAAAAGACGTGTTTCTGACTTGAAACTTTTACATGAAAGGATTACAATGTTTATGAAGGGAGGAGGGTCTCAATCACTATCTTTCCTCCCATTGGTTAATTTGACCTATCAATATATGGTGCCAACGATTTATGCAAATTAACTACGAGACAAACAGGCCTGCAGATGTCCAGTTATTCGGTGAATGGCTTGTCAATAAAGGCGAGCTAAGCCATGAGAACCTCTGCGAGGCACTGGTTGACCAACGCAAGCGGGGCGGACGGCTCGGTCAGGTCTTACTCAGACTAAAGATGATTAATGATGATGAGCTTACACAATCTCTGGCCGACTACCTGAAATTGGGCTACTTTCGTTTTGATGGTACCACCAAGATTGATATGGACGTTGCCCGGCAGATACCTGAAAGAATAGCAAACCGGTTCTCTCTTCTGGCAGTGGGCCAAAATGACGAGGAAGTCATTGTTGTAATGACCGACCCCCTAAACGTTATCGCAATCGACACGGTTGAACGCAGGCTGCAACGTCCTGTTAAGATTTTAGTCGCCTCCAGCGAGGACATCGAAAAAGGCGTACAAATGGTCTATCACGGCTCGTATATCGACGAACAAAGACTTCGTGACCTGCTCGAGCTTGAAGTGACCACCGAAGACGAGAGCTATTATAAAGACCAGCTTATGGAGGCGGACATCAGCAATGAGGAGGAGGCCAGTAAGGCCCCTGTTATTCGCTTGGTTGACCTTTTACTTAGCCAGGCGGTTAAAAGAAAAGCCAGTGATGTTCACATTGAACCCCAGGAAAAGAAGACGGTTGTACGTATGCGTATTGATGGAGTTCTCAGAGAGACGGTTCCACCACCACGCAGTATGCAGGCTGCCGTCATAACGAGAATTAAGATTCTCTCGAATATGGACATTGCCGAACGCAGGCTACCACAGGACGGACGCTTCAAAATAAGGGCACCCGACCGTGATATTGATGTTCGAGTTAGTTCCCTTCCGACTATTTACGGCGAAAAGATAGCAATGAGAATTCTTGACAAAAAGGCCGTGAACCATAATCTCGATGTTCTGGGTTTCGAGCCGGACTTCCTAACCAGATTTAAAAACGTATTAAAACAGCCGCATGGGATAGCAATTGTCACGGGGCCTACCGGCTGTGGCAAAACCACC
>CAYZTY010000097.1:0-8808 GCA_964481525.1 uncultured Pirellulales bacterium | reverse complement strand
TTTACCAGAGCGGATTGGGGCCGACCTTTTCGACCAATACGGATATCAGCGACCCGAACGGATGGGCGGCTGGAGCCGGTATGGGATTTTCCGGCGGCACTGTTGACTACTGGTGTATTTCTGACGGTACTTATGTGTACAATTTTTATTCGCCGCTGGGCACGACAATTCTGATGCGCAGAACCACTGTTGAGGATTTCCCCTATAATTGGTCGGCACAATCAACGGTTGCCACCAATACCTTTGAAGCAGTACATGTTTATAAAAATCTTGCGGATGGCAAGTACTATATGATGGTTGAAGATGTTTCCAGGCACTTTGAATTGTGGACCGCAGACAGCCTTGGCGGGTCGTGGATAAAGCTTGCCGAAAACTGGGCGGCTAAAAGTAATCTTATTGAAAGTGCAGAGCACTGGACAGACCAGGTTTCGCATGGAGAAATAATCCGCGCAGGAGTGGATGAAAGAATGGAAATCAGCGATATATATCACTGTGAGATTCTGATCCAGGGAGTAGTGGATGGAGATTATGGAGCTTACGAGAACATCCCCTATGACCTTGGGATTATACAGGAGTGTCCTGTGGGCCCGGGTGATTTGGACACTGATTGCGATGTTGATTTTATGGATTTTGAAATTCTTGCCTGGCAATGGCAACAACCGCCTGGTGAACCTTCTGCGGACATCGCACCACCTGGCGGTGATGGGATAGTTGATATGGATGACCTTAACGTATTGGTGGATAGTTGGCTTTTGGGAAAATAGTATTGGAAATGATTTATAATTCTTCTTCAAAAAACTTTTGTGTTTAATTATATACAGCTTTGTTTGGTTTGATAGGATGTCAGCAACATGATTACAAGGCCGAAGCTGATGGTGCAGTCTATAGTATAACTGACCAGAAATGGCAGGATAATTTCGGCAGCAAGGCTAACTACAAGATTAGCGATGTGCAGTCTTCGCCAAATGACATCAAAATCGAAAAAGTCATACCGGCTTCCGGCGTACTTACACTCCCACAGGCGGTAGCAATTGCGACAGCGCATAATCGTGAATATCAAACCCAGAGAGAAGCTCTTTACACTATGGCTTTGGATTTAACGTTGTTTCGTCACGAATTTGAGCCGTGGTTTTTCAGCGGAGCCGGAGAAGGATACGGCAAAGCAGGTAGCGCTGGCCCCTTTAGGGCGACGCAGGATGGAGGCGGGGGGATTCGAACCCCCGTCCCGTGACACTTCCGGATAAGCCTCTACATGTTTATTCGTTCTATTGAATTTCGCCTTATCAGATGCCGAACGACAGGCCCCTGAGTCGGCTATTTCGGATAAATCTCACCCCGCCGGCCCGAAAAAACCGGCCGGGCCATCCTGCTGTTTGGCGCCCTTGCCGTGCCCACAGGAAAGGCTCGACAGAGCGGGCCGCGTTAATTACGCAGCCATACGCAACTGGTAGTTGCCAATTAATTTTTGTGCCGGATGATTAGCCAGGCCAACCGGCGTCCTGGACATGCCACTTATCCGTCAACCTGTCCGGTCGAAGCCATTCGCCCCCGTATTTACTTGTCAACTTGCTTACAATAATATTATACCACACCCTCTGCCAAATTGCAAGTTTGCCATCCCAAAACAACGCCGGATTGAGTAATTAAGATATAGTTACTTGTCAGGATTTTGTTTATATTCTTCGGCCGTTTGGATAGCCTCAGTCAGAGTTAACCGACCCTCATACAAGGCCCGGCCGATTATCGCGCCCGCGACGCCCGCCTTCATCAGCTCTTTGATATCTTCTACGCTGCTTACGCCGCCTGCTGCTATGACCGGGACGTTGACCGCATCGACCACCGCCTTTGTTCGCTCAAGATTCGGTCCGGCCATCATCCCATCCTTGCTGATGTCGGTATAGATTATAGCGGCGATAGGCAGCTTCGCTGCTTGCTTTGCGAATGCAATAAGCTCCTCCGGCGTTTCCTGTGTCCAGCCATTGGTGGCCAGCTTCGTACCGCGCGCATCCAGCCCTAATGCTATTCTGCCGCAGAATTCAGTCGCCATGCGGCTGAACCAATCGAAGTCTCTGATTGCTTTCGTGCCTATTATCAAACGCTGAAGACCCATAGAAAGCATTTGGTCGATGGATGCTTTATCACGAATGCCCCCACCCAGCTCAATCTTTAATTGTTGCAATTCTGCTATGGCCTGCACCGGCTCGATATTGGCAGGTTTTCCCAGGCGGGCCCCGTCGAGGTCCACTATGTGTAGCCACTCGGCTCCGTCGGATATAAACTGCCGGGCTTGCTTGAGTGGATTTTCTTCGTAGGTAATTTGCCGGTGATATTCACCCTGGATTAGTCTTACGCATTTGCCTGCCCTGAGGTCAATTGCCGGTATGACGTACATTCTTCAACTCCTTGTGGTCTTTAGTCGTTTTCTTCGCGATTTTAGAGATTAGGCCTGTTGGTTTCAACCAAATTCAGAGCAGACAGGATTTAAAGTCGAATGCCTTTGCGGTATTTACTGTGATAATTCCTCGGCCTGTCGGCTTTTAAGGCCTTCAGTAAGCGTTTTTTTGCTCAGGACTTGGAAGGTAAATTGCGGCTCAATCTTCTTGCAAAATCTGTCGGCTGCGTGTAATTTTAGTACTTGTCAATTTGTATGGAATATTCTGGAGAGGTGTCGGAGTGGTTTATCGAGCCGGTTTCGAAAACCGGTGTGCCCATTTAGGGTACCGGGGGTTCGAATCCCCCCCTCTCCGTTAAAAATTTCTTCGAAATTTTTAACGGAGAGGTCTCGCCACCTGCCGCCTTTGGCGGCAAGATGGCGGACTCTCCTCGTTTTCTAAAAAAATAAAAATGGCGGAACCGCCATCAATAGTGGGCGAAAAATATGTATCAGGTTTACATTTTTTTAAATGAGGCAAAAACAAGAACATATACAGGTGTTGCGAATGATGTGAATAAACGCTTAGCAGAACATAATTCGGGAAAGGTTAAATCTTCACGACCTTATCGCCCTTACAAAATCGTTTACACTGAATCATTTGCTACATTAAGTGAAGCCAGACAGAAAGAGAAATTCTATAAATCCACAACCGGACGTCGAAGGCTACAGAAGTTGTTTTTTCAGGCTTAATTTGCCGGGAATTTGACCTATTAATATGAACAATAAAAATATCTACCAGGGACCGGAGACAAGTGGAATAAAAGTGATTAACGTCTTTAACAGGACTACGTTAGCCCCTGGAGCTACCGAGATATCTGATAGTTTTTATAATTTAATAATCGGGTCTGTTCTTTGCTATGGTTTCTTCATTAACTGGTTTATGGTTAAGTATATTCCTTACGCTACGCTAAAGAGCATACACCCGCTGGTTTTTATAATTGGTTATTTAGCTTCGTGTTTTTTCGGCGTTTACCTGTTCAGGAAATCCGATAAGCCGATTGTGAGTTTTATCGGCTATAATTTTGTAGTTGTGCCTTTCGGTGTAATTGTGAATATGGTAGTCCATCACTATGACCCTTTGCTGGTACTACAGGCGATTAAAATTACAGGTATTGTTACCGTGGCAATGATGATTCTCGGCACGCTTTTCCCGGCTTTTTTCCGGCGCATCGCATTTGCGCTTACAATCTCACTGTTGCTTGTTATAATTTGGGAATGTGTTGATATATTTATATTGGGGATTCATCATAGTGTGATTGACTGGATAGTCGTGGTTATTTTTTGCGGGTACATTGGTGTAGACTGGGGGCGTGCAAATCAGATTCCCAAGACCGTGGATAATGCAATCGACAGTGCCGCGGCATTATATATGGATATAATTATCTTATTCGTGCGCATCCTCAGGATTCTTGGAAGAAGAAGATAATCGCACCGCCATAAAGGCGCTTTGACATGATAGTCGTTAAAATAAATTTGCTGCTAAAATAAAGGGTTAAAATTATGTCACAGTTTGCCAAAGAGAAAGCCGGTATCCTCAGGACGGTCAAGGACCGGGATATTCGCAGTATCAGGTTGTGGTTTACCGATGTTTTGGGCTTCCTGAAGAGCTTTGAGATAACACCGGACGAACTGGAAACCGCTATTGACGAGGGAATGGGTTTCGACGGCTCCAGTATCCAGGGCTACGCCCGTATTGCCGAGAGTGATATGGTGGCCAAGCCCGACGTGTCGACCTTTGTGATTCTTCCATGGGCCGATGGCGGGCGGGGAAATACTGCCAGAATGTTTTGCGACATCGTCAATCCTGACGGTTCCAATTATCTCGGCGACCCACGAGGAGCGCTCAAACGAAATCTGAAAAAGGCTGAGCAGCTCGGCTATATCTTTTATATCGGCCCTGAGCTCGAGTTCTTCTATTTCAAGAACTCCTCAAGCACCGACTTCCTTGACCTCGGTGGATACTTTGATATGACCCCCCTCGATTTAGCCAGCCGCTGGCGAAGGGACACAATCGAGGCGCTGCACGATATGGATATTCCGGTTGAGTATAGCCATCATGAGGTTGCGCCCAGTCAGCACGAAATTGACCTGCGGTATGCCGAGGCGTTGAAAATGGCCGATATAACAATGGCCTATCGGCTGCTTCTCAAGGAGGTAGCCCTCAAACATGGAATCTACGCCACCTTTATGCCGAAGCCCGTCGCCGGCCAGAACGGCAGCGGTATGCACACGCATCAGTCGCTTTTTCGCGGTGAGCGTAACGCCTTTTTCGACGCCGATGACGAATATCATTTGAGCGAGGTGGCAAAGCATTATATCGCTGGGATACTGACCCATGCGAGGGAGATATGTTCCGTCGTTGCACAGTGGGTCAACAGCTACAAACGCCTTGTCCTCGGCTATGAGGCTCCGGTCTATATTTCCTGGGGCAGGCGTAACCGCTCGGCCCTCGTCCGTGTACCGATGTATAAGCCCGGAAAGGAAAAGGCCACGAGGATAGAATTTCGCTGTCCGGACCCCGCTTGTAATCCTTATCTGGCCTTTGCGGTTATGCTGGCGGCAGGCCTGAAGGGTATCGAGGAAAAATATTCTTTGCCCGAGCCTATCGAAGAGGACATTTATGGTATGACCGACAGCGAGCTAAGTAAAAAAGGCATAGAATCATTACCTGGCAGTCTCGGCGAAGCAATTGCCTGTACCGAAAACAGCCAACTCGTCCGGGAAGCGCTTGGAGAGCATATTTTTGAAAAGTTTATTGCCAGCAAAAAGATAGAGTGGGCTGAATATCGCAGTCACGTTCACCAGTATGAGATAGATAAATATCTACCGATTCTGTAGTGCTTCGTCAGGATAGAATCTGCGAGTAGTCATTCCGCACCAAGTGCGGAATCCGGATTTCTGATAAACCTGGATTCCCACTCCGCCACGGCGGACAAGTTTCGCGGGAAAGACACTTATGAAATCAATTGTTATATAGTTGGTGTGTTGTTGCGAATAGGATTGGGACAATTTAATCCTTCTGTGGGTGATTTTGCCGGTAACCTTGAGTCGATGCGCAAAATCTACGCGCTGGCTCTTCGCCAACGGCTCGATTTGCTGGTCTTTCCCGAACTTGCCGTTTGCGGCTATCCGCCCGAAGACTTGCTGCTCAAAGAACATTTTTTACAGGACAATCGCTCGGCCGTTGAAAAGCTCGCAGCCGACTGTCCCGAAATGACTATTATTGCCGGCTTTGCCGAACGCTCGCAAGGGGCCTGCTACAACGCCGCCGCTATAATGGCCGGGGGCCGAATCGAGAAAATTTACCGAAAGAGGACACTGCCCAACTACGGTGTATTTGACGAAAAAAGGTACTTCCAGCCCGGCACTGAAACCGTAGCCGTCGATATTAAAGGCATCAATTTTATTATAACTGTCTGTGAAGATATATGGCAGGCTGACCAATGTCAGCGGTTTATTGAGGATGCCCCGAAAAGAAAGTGCATCTTGAATATCTCGGCATCTCCTTTTCACATTGGCAAAATAAATCAGCGGCAGGAAATACTGAGCCGATGTGCCAGGATGTCTAACTGTCCGGTGGGCTACTGCAATGTTATCGGTGGCCAGGACGAGCTGGTTTTTGACGGCCGGAGTATGTTCGTTGATTCGGCAGGGCGGCTGCTCGCTTGCGCAAAGGCCTTTGAAGAGGATTTGTTGGTAGCCGAGCTTGTCCTTGACGAGGCTGGCGCCGTTCAACTCAAAACCGTTGATAAACCTGCTGCTGAGCCTGTTGAGCTTATGCAGGAAGTTTATCTTGCGCTGGTGCTTGGGACCCGCGATTATGTCAGAAAAAACGGCTTCGAGAAGGTCGTGCTCGGTCTTAGCGGCGGCATAGATTCTGCGGTAACCGCCGCCATTGCCGTAGCAGCTCTCGGCCCCCAGAACGTAACCGCCATTACAATGCCTTCAAGATTCAACAGCCCGGAAACAATAGCCGACGCCGCCAGACTGTCGGAGAACCTTGGTATTCGATATTTGACCATACCGATAGAATCTTGCCTTAAAGGATTTCGCAAGGCCTTAAGTGCTGTGCCGGGTTGGGACAGCGACGGCATTGCTTACGAGAACCTGCAGGCCAGGATTCGCGGCTGCATCCTCATGACCTTGAGTAATCAGTTCGGCTGGATGGTTTTGACCACCGGCAATAAAAGCGAGATTGCTGTAGGCTATGCCACTTTATACGGCGATACTGCCGGCGGCTTCGCCGTGATAAAGGATGTTCCCAAGACAATGGTTTATGAGCTTGCCGAGTACATAAATCGCACTGCCGCCTGCCTGCCGGCGAGGCAGGGCCGTGAAGTAATACCATCCGGCATCATAAAAAGGCCGCCCAGTGCCGAACTTCGCCCCAACCAGAAGGATACCGATACACTACCTGATTATCAATTACTGGACGAAATCCTGAAGGCCTATGTCGAACAGGACAAATCCGCCCGGCAGCTTGTTGAGCAGAGCCTGCCGGCTGAGGAGGTCAACCGCGTCGTCCGTATGATTGACCACAACGAGTATAAACGCAGGCAGTCGCCGCCCGGTGTTAAAATCACGCCAAAGGCTTTCGGAAGAGACCGCAGACTTCCTATTACCAACCGTTATACCGACCAGACAGGCCCCTGACTTCTTTGCTTGGAGTAGTTGTGTGATACTCGTCATCGATTACAATGTAGGCAACGTAAAAAGCGTATGTAATGCCCTTGCCCACGTCGGTTGTAAGGCAGAGCTGTCCAGCGAGCCGGACCGGATTGAAAAAGCTGATGGCATTATCCTGCCGGGAGTCGCGGCGTTCGGTTATGCAATGAGCCAGCTTGGTCCTCTTGCTGAGCTTATAAAGGACGTCGCAATGGCCGGCAAGGTCCTGCTTGGTATCTGTGTCGGCCATCAGTTACTTTTCGAGCAAAGCTGCGAGCACGGCCAACACGAAGGCCTGGGCTTGGTAAGTGGGAGTATTCTGCCCATTCCATCCGGGCAAACCGTCCCCCATATGGGCTGGAACTTAGTCGGGCTTCCGGCTGAGATGAAATTGTTCGAGGGCCTCAGAGACCAGGAGTATTTTTACTTTGCCCACTCTTACTATGCCGAGCCTGCTGGTAGCGGGACACATGTTGCTTATACCGATTATGGCTTCAAACTACCCGCCGCGGTGCAGAAGGGAAATATCTACGGCGTGCAGTTCCATCCCGAAAAGAGCGGCGAAGTTGGGTTGAACGTTTTGCGCAATTTTGAAAGGATTTGCCGAAAGGCCGGCTGAAAATGCTTACTAAAAGAGTCATTCCCTGCCTGGATGTGAAAGACAATCGCGTCGTGAAAGGTGTAAGTTTCCTGAATCTTCGTGACGCCGGAGACCCCGTCGAGATGGGCGCGCAGTATAGCCAGGCCGGGGCGGATGAGTTAATATTCCTGGATATTACCGCCACTATCCGCTCCCGCAAAACGATTGTCGAGCTTGTCGAGAGAGTTGCCGAAAACGTCTTTATCCCTTTTACGGTTGGTGGGGGTATCGGCTCGGCTGATGAGGTCGACATACTTTTGAGAAGCGGCGCCGAGAAGGTTTCCGTTAATACCGCCGCCGTTCAGAATCCGAGTTTAATTACACAAGCTGCCGAGCGATTCGGCAATCAGTGTGTGGTTCTTGCCATTGATGCAAGGCGCTCCGAAAAAAACAAAGGCAGGTGGCAGGTTTGCATAAAGGCGGGCTCTGAGCCGACCGACCTCGACACCGTCGAATGGGCCGCGAGAGCGGAAGAGCTGGGTGCCGGCGAGATACTTCTGACCAGTATGGATGCCGATGGAACAAAAGCGGGCTACGACATCGAGCTGACCGCCGCGGTCGCCGATGCCGTCAATATTCCTGTTATCGCCTCAGGAGGGGCCGGCTCGCTCGATAGTATGGTCCATGTTCTTAAAGAGGGAAAGGCCGATGCCGTGCTGGCTGCGTCTATCTTCCACTACGGCGAATATACCATAAAGGACGTGAAGGATTATCTTGCTGAAAACCAGATACCCGTCAGAAGGTAGCTGTGGTTTCCGGGTAGTGTGGTTTGAATATGCCTTCAAAAGCTCATCATATTATCATATTAGTTTTATGCGGTATGATTATCATTGGCTGTTTTCTCTTTCGCGCCGATGAGACAGGCCTTTTTCTGTTCGGCTATAAATGGCCGATGCGCTGTTTTTTAAAGGAGACGGTCGGCCTGAAATGTGCACTGTGCGGTATAAGCAGGTCGTTGTGTTCGGCCGCTGACGGCGACTTGAAAACCGCCCTGAGCTATCATCCTTTGGGCCCTGTTATTTTTGCCTTTATCTTGTGGCAACTGCCGTATAGAATCTTTTTACTGAAG
>CAYZTY010000096.1:0-8926 GCA_964481525.1 uncultured Pirellulales bacterium | reverse complement strand
AGGCCAACTATACCGAGGCCAAAGAGGCTTACGACATTCAAATAAAGCAGAACTAGAGCGACATCAAGGCCGGCCAGATGAAAGTCCGCTTTTGCCTGATGGACTTTCAAAAATATCTTGGCCAGAAAGTATCAGGCAAGCTGAAAGGAAATCCTGAAGAGAAGCCTGACTCAACCGACCAGATAGCTTCGATGTCAGAGGACCCGGAGCTTGGTGGAGAGGCTTTGCAAAAGCTGCGAGACCTTCAATCTAAAATTGACCTTGCAGAAGAAAAGCTCAAGCGGGCCGAGGACAAGCTGGACTGGACTAAAAAGTTGCATACGAAGGAATACGTTGCGCGAACGGAGCTGGAAGCCGACAAGCTGGAGGTCAAGCGTCTGGGCATAGAGCTTGAACAGTCGGGTACTTCTCTTGAGCTTTTCCGACGGTATGAGTTTCCCAAGGAATCTGAAAAACTCCTGAGTGACTATCAGGAAGCGCAGCGCGAGCTGCAGCGTATCGAGGCGAAGGCCCGGTCAAAAGAGGCGCAGGCCCGGGCGAGACTTGACAGCAGCGAAGCACAATATAAGCTGCAGAGTGAGCGGCTGGAGAGGTTACAGAAGCAATTCGAGGCCTGCACAATCAGGGCACCAGAGCCTGGTATGGTTGTTTACGGCTCGAGTGGTGACTTCTGGGCAAGCAGGAACAGACCCATCGAGGTGGGCGGCTCTGTGTATGAGCGGCAGAAGATTATATCAATACCGGATACGAGTGAGATGGCCGTGGATGTGAAGATACACGAGGCCTGGGTTGATAAGATAGAACCGAACCTGCCGGCCAGAATTACCGTTGACGCTTTTCCCGACAAGGCTCTCGAGGGTGAAGTTTTGAAAGTTGCGCCGCTGGCGGACCCCCAGGCATTCTGGCTCGATACCGGTTTAAAGGTTTATTCGACGGAAGTTAATATAGAGGGAACAGATTCTTCTCTTAAGCCCGGTATGTCTGCGAAGGTTGAAATCGTTATTCAGGAATTGAGTGATGTTATAAGTGTCCCCGTGCAGGCAGTGGCTAACCGCGAGGGTTCAAAGGTCTGCTATGTGCTGGACTCATCGGATGTAAAACCGTGCCAGGTCAAGACCGGTGTGTTCAATGACAGTTTTATAGAAATCAAGGAAGGATTAAGAGAAGGCCAAAGTATTCTGCTTGCGCCGCCGAGATATGCAGAAAGCCGGCTCGGCGAGAAAGAGGATTCGTTGCCGCGTGATGACGCTGAAGCAAAACAAGCCGACCTACGTGAGCAAGAAGGAAAATAGACCGTAAACTCTTGAATAATACATGCCTATCGTTGCTACGGAAAATCTGTGCAAGGTATATCAATTGGGGATGTTGGAACTGCCGGCCCTGAGGTCAGTGGACCTTCAGATTGAAGCGGGTGAATACCTCGCGATTATGGGGCCGAGCGGTTCCGGCAAATCCACGCTGCTTAATTTACTCGGCTGTCTGGACCGTCCCACGAGCGGTCGGTATATGCTCGGCGACCAGGATGTCTCTAAAATGGATGATGACGCGTTATCCTTGATTCGTGGTGCGCGAATCGGATTTGTATTTCAGTCATACAACCTGATTGCGCAGCTTAATGTGATAGAGAACATAGAGATACCGATGTTTTACCAGGGGCTTTCCGAGGGTCGCAGCTACCGAAGGGCGGGCGAGCTGGCCGAAATGGTTGGTTTGGGCGGCCGTCTTGGGCATCGGCCGTCGGAGTTAAGCGGAGGCCAGCAGCAGCGCGTGGCCATTGCCAGGGCGCTTGCAAATGACCCGTTGATTATTCTTGCAGACGAGCCGACGGGCAATCTTGATTCGCAAAGTGGTTTGGAAATCCTGAATATTATGGACCAAATGTGTCATCAGGGTAAGACTATTATTGTTGTAACACATGAGGATAGCGTGGCCGAACGGGCGGAGCGGATTATACATCTGCTGGATGGTCGTATTGAGCGGGTGGAGAGTAAAAGGCGGTAACTGCTTATGCTTGTCTTTAGAGTCAAACGGCTAATCAGACTGGGTGCAAAGAGTTTGTGGATGCACCGGTTGCGGTCGATTCTGACGTCGCTGGGTATTATTTTTGGGGTCTGTTCGGTCATTGCGATGCTGGCAATCGGGGAGGGAGCCAGCCGGGAGGCGCAGGAGCAGATTGCGCGTCTGGGCAGTCGCAATATCATAGTTAAGACGGTAAAGCCGGCTGAAGAGCAAAGCGCCAGCGGAGAGGAGGCCAACCGTTCGACTATCTACGGCCTGACGTATGATGATGCTGAGCGTTTTCGCGGCACGATACCGGATGTGGAAGTGGTTGTCCCTGTGCGACGTATTACACAGCAGGTCTGGTATCGTAACCGTAAAGTTGCTGTTGAGGTGATTGGCACTATTCCCTGGTATCCTGAAATATCGCCTATTGAATTGAATCAAGGCAGGTTTCTAAGCAGCATCGATTTACACTACAAGCGTGGGATTTGTGTTGTTGATGAGTCGGTGATAAACGAGCTTTTTGTCGTGGATGAACCGATTGGCAAACACATAAAGGTAAAGGATAACTACTATCGTGTTGTAGGTGTGGTTAGCGTCGTAGAGCCAATAGAGACCGAACCGGGTTTGACTCTTAGCCAACCGGCTCCGAGAACCGGCGGCGGAGGTGTTATAGGCAATATATATATACCGCTTACTACCTTCAAGAGTACTTTTGGTGAGCTGTCCGCACAATTCTCCGGCGGCAGAGAAAGCATAGAAAAAGTCGAGCTGCAGGAAATCATTGTCAAAGTTAACTCGATGCAGAGTGTGCTTTCGACACGGGATATACTGGACAGCTTGTTGGATCGGTTTCACGAGAAGAAAGATTATCAGATAGTCGTGCCGCTGGAGCTTCTCAGGCAGGCGGCACGGACCAAGCGTATCTTCAGTATTGTACTTGGCTCAATTGCAGCGATATCGCTGCTGGTGGGCGGCATTGGTATTATGAATATTATGCTGGCTACTGTCACGGAGCGTACTCGCGAGATAGGCATCAGGCGGGCCCTTGGCGCCAGGCGGCGCGATATTGTAGTTCAATTTCTTTCCGAAACGGTTATGCTGACGTTAACCGGCGGGCTGGTGGGTATTGTGTTGGGCTCGCTGATACCGTATCTGGTTACGCGTTTTGTTGATATGCCGACCGTTGTTACCGGGATATCCCTGGTATTGTCGTTTGGAATATCCGCCCTTATAGGGATAACATTCGGGATATATCCCGCTTATCGTGCAGCCAATATGGACCCTATCGAGTCGCTCCGGCACGAATAGGCCGTTATGTCCCCTCCCCACTTGATGCCAGATATCGGATTTGCTCTTCCGTAAGTTTGTCGATTTGTATCGACATCGATTTCAGCTTGAGTTTGCTTACCCATTGTTCTATTTCTACGGGAACGTCGTATACAGCGGCTTCCAGTTTTCCTTTTTTCTTTACGGCGAACTCGGTAGCCAGTGCCTGGGTGGAAAAGCTCATATCCATCACGCTTGCGGGGTGTCCCTCTGCAGCGGCAAGGTTAATCAGTCGGCCCTCGGCAAGCAGATGGATTCTTTTGTTCGCCGAGAGGACGTATTCATCAACGTAATTGCGGACATCACGGTTTATCTTTTTAGCCATTTTTTTCAGGCCTTTGATATCAATTTCAACGTCAAAATGACCGCTGTTGGCCACCACCGCCCCATCTTTCATTAGGCGGAAGTGCTCCGGACGAATAACACTTTTGTTTCCTGTTAGGGTTACGAAAAGGTCTCCTTCCTTTGCGGCCTGTGCCATCGGCATAACCTCGAAGCCGTCCATTGCCGCTTCGAGGGCGCAGATTGGGTCAACTTCGGTGATAATAACAATGGCTCCCATACCTCTTGCCCGCATTGCGAAGCCCCGGCCGCACCAGCCGTAACCTGCAACCACCACTTTTTTCCCTGCCATCAGGAAATCGGTAGCGCGGATTATGCCGTCAACCGTTGATTGACCGGTGCCGTAGCGATTGTCAAACAAATATTTTGTGGCTGCGTCATTGACGGCAATGACGGGAAATTTCAGCATGCCGTTTTTCGCCATCGCCCGCAGGCGGATTACGCCGGTTGTTGTCTCTTCCATACTTGCGATGATGCGTTTGGCGTCGTTTTTCCTGCGAGTGTGCAGTTCATTTACAAGGTCGGCGCCGTCGTCAAGAGTAATGACGGGCTTGTGATTGATTGCAGCGTTTAGGTGTTTGTAATAGGTAGGGCGGTTTTCTCCGCAGATTGCAAAAACCGGGATTTTAAAGTCTTTGACTAAGGAAGCGGCGACGTCGTCCTGAGTGCTCAGGGGATTGGAGGCGCATAATACAGTATTTGCTCCTGCTGCCTTGAAAGCCCTTGCCAGGTTTGCCGTCTCTGCGGTTATGTGCAGGCAGGCCGATATATTTATGCCTTTGAGCAGTTTGGTTTTTGCGAATCTTTTACGCACTTGTGCCAGAACAGGCATGTCCGCGTCGGCCCAAAGAATACGTTTCTTACCTTTTGGGGCCAGCGAAAGGCTCTTGACGTCATATTTCATTCTTACTCCTTTACAATAAATGATTGCAGTAATTCGTAGCAGTAGCAGCAACTAAGCAACCGGCTGCAATAACGATTTCTATATGTTGTAATGCAAAAGAACGGCCGCTTATCATAACCAAACGGCAGGCGATAAACAAGCATAAATTTACGTAAAGGCTTGTGTTACATCGCTGAGTTCGACTGGTAAGAATTGAATTAAACCTGGAAGCCATCCCCAATCCACCTGTGGCGTATTGGGGATGGCCGTGTACTTCTTGCCCGTCCGGCAGGCGGGTAGGAAATTTCTGGTATCAGTTCCCTTTTATGCTCTTGATTGCCTCATCGGCTTCTTTGCGAACATCCTGTCTCGAATCTTCCACCCTTGCCTTTTCCAGCGCGGCCAGGGCTTTTGTGTTCTTTACTTCGGCAAATGCCTTTATGGCCTCTTTTCGTAATTCCGCATCAGGGTCTGAAAGTAAAACATTCTCAAGGGCCAGCCTGACTGTATCATCAAAGGAAAATCCCGCCAGTTCCTTTATTGCATCCTTGCGCTGCTCTTCATCTCCTGTCTGAAGCTGTTTAAGAAGTATTTGTTTCTTGTGTCGCAGGGTCTCGAAGAGTAACTGTGTATCTTCATCGTATGCCACAGGCTGCGTAACCTGTGGTGAGCTTGTCGAAACCACTACTGTTTTTTCTTCAACTATCACCGGGCTTCTTCTGATTATCGTTGGCGCAGCGACAACATAATAATTCGGCCAACGATAATTATATCGGAATCCTCCGCTGAGAATAATGTTTTCTCGTCGTGGAGAATGTTGCCGTCGATTCTGTCTTAGACGGGAGGGTTGACGATTAAGTCTCTGGTTCCGGCGGTTACGGTTAGATCTCTGGTGCTGGCGTTGAGTGCGATTAAAACGCGGACTACCAAAGCCGAAACCTATATTTATGCGGGTCTCTGCCAAAGCCGAACTCGAGAATCCCATCAGGAGAAGTGCTACTAATACCGATTTGGCTAATGTAATTCTTGACGTTTTCATTTTTTTGCCTCCTTAATTTGCACTTAATTATGTCTTTTCATAGTTTTAGACGCCTTAGGATGGTCTTTTATTGCGAATTACACAGAATTATATAAAAAAAATACCGTAAAAGTTTAGCATGAATGAAATATCTGGCTTGTAGAACCGTTGATAAAATGTAATTAGTCTGAAAGCCAGAAAGTCCCCATGTCCTGTGTGATTGGCTCAGTCCTTGTTGTGCACTCGATGTAGTTGTTAGCTATCTTCCTTTTTACCACCGTATAAAGCGGTTATGATTTCAGTAACATTTTTGCTACCGGCGCCGTTACCGAATCGGAAATAGAAATCTTGGGCGGCCAGTATCCTAAAAGCATCGTAATTTGTATCTATCTGGATTGAGCCTAGATAATTCTGCTTTTCGTCGAATAGAACGGCGATCATTGTTATTCTGCCTGGCATTCTCCATTTAGGAAATGACTGATTAGGAACGTGTTTTTTCATTAACGACTTGAAAGAGCCTATGGGAAAGGGCTTCTTCGGCTCGGAGATATATTTGGCCTGAACCAGATAATCTCCCGTTGCAACATAATCACCTTTGAGTTTTTGTGTGACTCTGACCGGGAATTGCCAACATACTTTATCCCAGATAAAATAAGGAGCGTTCTGAAAATCACAGACTCGATAGCTATCCACGTGGGCCAGAAAAGTTAATGCTTTCGCTGATAGGGGTGTTTGATTTTGCGTTTGGGCTGTGGCATAGGCAGCCAACAAAAACAATGTCGTGACGAGAATACGTATATGTGACATTGGTGTTTTCTCCTTCCGTTATCTGTGTATTATTTGTTCTGTGTAATTCGCTATGTTGATAAGTCAGTGGAAATCCTGTCGATTTTTATTAGCAGGCATAATCCTTTGATTGCTTGACAATGTTGGTTAATTTTTAATCTCTCGATTTACTCAGGTTTCTCAATTCTGCTCGGTCACCTTTTATTAATGCTAATTTCTTTGATTTGCTCTTCTCGGTTTTTAGCTTCTGATTTATCTGTGAATTTTTCCGTATATAAAATTTTCTTTGGCCTATTATAACTTGTTTAATGATCGCCTTTGCCTGTTTGATGGTCTTTGAGTCGGCGTTATATGTTACCAGTTACCCCTGTATATAAAGCATTATTACGGCATAAAGCAATATATACATACCACATTTTATCCCTCGACGCGCTCCTCACTTGCTCGGGATGTTTCGACGCAATAGGTGGTGAGCAAGGCAGATAGCTTCTTAGCCATCTGCCGCGTCGAACCACTGGGGAACAAGGATTCGAACCTTGACTAACTGATCCAGAGTCAGTCGTGCTACCGTTACACTATTCCCCACTCACACCTTTTAGCCTTTTATAAGGTCTTTTGTTGTAATTCCTGCTGTGTTGAATATCCAAATATATACCGGTTCCTGTTATGAGGGTCAAGACTTTTAGTGTTTAGTTTGGAGTATTGGTGCTGATGTTATTTGGTTTGGTTCTTCGTTTTCAGCTCTTCTAAGGCAAGGGCGGCCGCTCCAATGATGCCCGCATCCTCGCCGAGCGTGGCGAAACATATCTCAACCGTTTCGGATTTGAGTTTCCAGATGTATTGATTGAAGTAATATTTTATCCGGTCCAGCAAAATCGGCCCGGCACCTATCATCCCGCCTGCAAAGACGATTCTGTTCGGCTCGGTAATATGAAGCATATTTACGCAAACTAAAGCAAGTGCCTTTGCGGTCTCGTCGGTGATTTGTTTTGCCAGCTCATCTCCTTTGGCGAGATGCTTATAGACGTCCTTACAGGTTATTTGGCCGTTTTGGTCGAGAAGTTTTTTAAGGCTTGAGGACTTGCCGGCCTTGATTGCCTCGGTTGCCCGCCGGGCCGTGTGGCTGGCGGAGGCATAGGCTTCGACACATCCTTTTTGGCCGCAATTACAGAGCCGGCCGTCTGGATAGATTATAATGTGTCCAAGCTCTGCCGCGTTGCCGCCGGTGCCGCGAATAAGTCTGCCTTTGGAGACGATTCCGCCGCCGATGCCGGTGCCAAGTGTGAAAAATACCATATCCGTAATATCCTTCCCGGCACCGAGTACGAATTCACCCCAGCAGGCCGCGTTCGCGTCATTTTCGAGAATCGCAGGTTTGCCGAGTTTTTGCGCCACCATATTACGCAGGGGTGTATTCTTGAATTTAGGCATATTTGTAGCCCGGATAATAATGCCTTCTGCATAGTTTGCCGGCCCGGGTGTGCCGATACCCACCGCGCAAAGCTCATCAATACTTTTGCCGGATTGGGCAAGCAGTTTTCTCGATGCTTCATCGATACGTCCTACGACGTGCTCGGGGCCGAAATCGGCCTCGGTGGGCACGGACGTTTTACCAAGCAGCTTTAAGTCCGAATCGAAGCAGCCGATTTTGATATTGGTCCCACCCAGGTCGATACCTATGCAAACTTTGTTCATTCCTTTAATCCTTGTATTTATACGCCTGTGGCGTAGCCGTCGGGATGCCGGCTGTGCCATTCCCATGCGGATGCGATAATCTTTTCGAGCGTCTCGAATTTCGGCTTCCAACCCAGCTCTTTCTTTATTTTTGTAGAATCAGCAATGAGTACTGCCGCGTCGCCGGCACGCCGCGGAGTTTCGGTTATTTTGAAATCTTTGCCTGAGACCTTCTTTACGGCCTCGATTACTTCTCTTACTGAATACCCGGTGCTGTTTCCAAGGTTGTAAATAAGTTCGCTGCTTCTTTGCAGTTCTTCAAGTGCAAGCAGGTGGGCCGAGCACAAATCGTCGATGTGAATATAATCGCGGATGCAGGTGCCGTCCGGTGTTGGATAATCTGTTCCGTAGATTTTTACTTCGCTTTTTTTACCCATCGCAGCCTGGATGGTTAGCGGAATAAGGTGCGATTCAGGACGGTGGTCTTCGCCAAGGGCCGAGTCGTCTCCCGCACCGGCGGCGTTAAAATACCGCAGGCTGGCGTATCGTAGTTTGTCTGTTGCACTTTGGAAGTGGCACATTCGCTCGACGGCGATTTTAGTCTCA
Organism: uncultured Pirellulales bacterium; assembly: GCA_964481525.1. Taxonomy (GTDB): domain Bacteria; phylum Planctomycetota; class Phycisphaerae; order Sedimentisphaerales; family CAYZTY01; genus CAYZTY01. The sequence continues at coordinate 287 of CAYZTY010000096.1, read as the reverse complement.
CCGTAGGGATTGATTGGTAATCTCGGCGCCTCTTCCTTAATCGGGATTTCCTGTGGCATCCCATAAACTGCGGCGCTGCTGCTGAAGACAAATTTTTCCACACCGGCCGCTTCCATTGCCGCCAGGAGATTGTGGGTATTGCAAAGGTTGTTCTGGTAGTACTTCAGTGGAAGCTGAACTGATTCACCGACTTCGATAAGTGCTGCGAAGTGCATTACGGCCTGAATTTCGTATTTCTTCAAAGTTTGCAGCAGCAAATCGTAATCTTGTAAATCACCTTGAATGAA
>CAYZTY010000095.1:0-9065 GCA_964481525.1 uncultured Pirellulales bacterium | reverse complement strand
CATTTGAAATCCTTCGATTATCAGATATCCCGATGGCCTTATCCAACTTTGCAATAACCGTAGGACTTGTTTTGATTGGACTTTTTTTATTTTGTTACATTATGGCCTCCCCCAAACGCTACGCAGACAAAACCAACCCTTACCAAAACCCGGCTTCCGACGAGTAGAATATAAACAATTTCTAAACTGAACCCGCCGCGGAGAGGAAGGCTTTTATATTTTCAGTACTCACGGCCGGGGGCATACCGCCGCCACACGAAAGAATTACCCGCTTATCCTCCGGCAACGAACTAATCATCTCTTTAACACTCACAGTAACCTCATCAGCGCTGCCGGCCGCCATAACATCACGGGGTGGTATATTACCTAAAAGCACAATATCAGGGCCAACGAGCTTGCGCATCTCGGCCATTGAATGGTTGTGGCTGAAGTTAAACATATTCACGCCCATATCTGCAAGGTGCGGCGCGCAAACCAGGCCGGACGCATCATTGTGAAACAGTCTAACTTTCGTATCGAAGGCGCCGAAGACCTGTTTGAAATACGGCTTGGCCATCTCCTGGAAATCGTCCGGCCCGATGAAGCCGACAATATCATCCAGAAGAAAAATCCCTTCAATCGAATCGATTGCGGACTTTTGCAATTTTAGCCAGTCAACAATAAATTCCGTTATTATCGAAAGCAGCTTATTAACATCATCCGGCTGCATCTTCATCGCCATAAGAAACTCGGTCGTCCCCATAAGAAAGCTGGCCAGGTTATAAGGCCCGCGCGAGACCGCGAATTTGATATTGTGGCCGTTCGATTCTATCTGCTCTCGGAAACTGCTCAGCCTTTTTAAAACAAACGGGCAAAATCCGTCGGTCTTTGGATTCGGCTTTCCCGCTGCGGCTATCTGCTTCGCATCACCAGCTAATTTCAAAGGCGTTGGAAATTCATTCTCACCCCAGACGCACTTTGCCCCGAACGCCGACGGCTCCGTGCACATCCCGAACTCCGACCAGAATCCCGGAATAAAAGTAGTCTCCGGAAATTCCTTGATTACTTTCAGGTTCGCATCGAACCATTTCTGCTCGCTCGAAAAATAATCCATTATCGAAATCCCCGCCCAGTTCGGCAGCCAGGGGCTGTCGATAATGAATCCCACCACCGGCGGCTCGAAGACCTTGCCTTCAATCACCTGCAGCATCTTTTCCCATTGCTCGCCCGTCACAAAAACCTCCTTTTCAATGTCAACTAATCAGCATTCGTAAATCAATAAAATAAACCGCATCCCGATTCACGGGTACAAAGGAACGATTATAAAACCTGTCCGGCAAATGGCAATATAAAACAAACCTAAAAATCTTCCACAATCTCCGAGGAGATTATACAATGCCAAATTCGTTGCAAAGCGGGCTACAGTCTGGTATTTTATATGAAAGAAGTAATCAGACAACACCCGGCCCACGATTCTTACAGCCTTCTCATATGAGCTTCGGCCGGCAATCTGTGCAGGATTTTTCACTCGTGTTCTCAGGTGTGCATTATGAAATTAACAACTAAATTTTGTACTTTAACTTTTGTGCTGTTTACAGCGGTCGCTATAGGCGGCCTTTGGTATCTGCACTACTCGGGATTCCTTGTCCCGAACATTCCACAAATCATCCTGGTCAGTATCGACACCTGCCGGGCCGACTACCTAAGCTGCTACGGTTACCCGCGCCAAACCACACCTAATATTGACACCTTTGCGCAGCAGGCTATACGCTTCGAGAAAGCGATAACACAAATACCAACGACCCTGTCTGCACACGCCTCGATGTTGACAGGCACCATCCCCCCGTATCATGGCGTGCGAAACAACTTTAACTACAAACTTCACGACCGCAATACAAGCATTGCGGAAATACTGCAAGAGCACGGTTATAGTACGGGTGCAATTGTCAGTGCGTTTGTTCTCAACAAGCAGTTCGGCCTGAATCAGGGTTTTGAAACTTACCACGATGATTTTATCGAGGCACAGCAGCACGGCGGATATTTCGAACGAAAAGGCAATGAGGCAAGTGATCTTGCCTGTGAGTGGCTCCAGGAGCATCGCGACGATAAGTTTTTCCTTTTTCTGCATTACTTCGACCCCCACAACGATTACGAGCCGCCCGAACCTTTTGCCTCAAATTTCGCGGACAATCTCTATGCCGGTGAAATCGCTTATACGGACTATTGCATCGGCCGGGTAATCGAGAAGTTAAAGGCGCTGCGGTTGTATGATTCGGCGCTTATAATCATTGTCGGCGACCACGGCGAAAGCCTCGGCGAGCACGGTGAAGAAAAGCACGGCTATTTTATGTATCAAAGTACTGTATGGGTTCCGTTGATTTTCAAGCCGCCGGGTGGCTCTAAGCCCTCTACGGTAAGTGAGCCGGTGGCGGTAACTGACATAGTACCCACCATACTGAGTATGCTTCGAATTCCGGTGCCGGCCGAGGTTCAGGGGCGGGATTTGTCGAGCCTGTTTGCACAGAAGCAACAAAGTAAAAAACAGAATACCATTTACTGTGAAGCGGTGGATGCAACCAGATACGGGTGCAATCCTCTCTTCGGCGTAGTGCAGGGCCAATGGAAATACATCGAGACAAACAGGCCGGAGCTGTACGACCTTAGCCGAGACCCGGACGAGACAAAAAATCTGGCCGAAACCGAGCAGGAACAAGCACAGGCACTTCGAGGTCAGTTGAAACGTATTATGAGTGAACAAAGTTACCTTGGCGAAACAGACGGCGAGATAGCATTAGACCATGTAAGCCTGCAGCGGTTGGCATCGTTGGGATATATAGGGGCAGGTAGTGTAAGTGATGAATTCGAATTCGACATAAACAAAGACGACCCAAAGGACTTAATCGAATTTTACAAACTACACATGCAGCTCCATCGTCTTTTTATTAAAGAACAGAAGTATGACGAAGCCGAGAAGCTGTGCCGAGAGTTGATTAGACAGCGACCGAACTACTCAGACCCCTACAGTTACCTGGGCAAAATAGCTGTGGTACGGGGCAAACCAGACGAGTCGATTGCTTATTTCAAGGAGGCGCTTCGACTTAACAATGAAGTATGTGAAGTGCACGAGGACCTGGCCAGCGCACTGGAAACCCTGGGCAAACTTGATGAAGCTGCTAAACACTACCAGGAGGTCCTGCGACTGAGGCCTGAATGGTATCGTTATTACATTAGTCTTGGGGTAATACGGGCCAAGCAGGGAGAGCTGGAACAGGCTACCAGCCTGTTCAAAAAGGCACTGGAAATTCATCCTGACTGTGCTGACGCTTATTATAACATGGGAAATGTTTCTGCCCTGCAGGGCAGAATGGACGAGGCGGCCGGATATTGGATTGAATCATTGAGGATAAAACCAGACCAGGCCGATGTGCTGGAAAATCTGGGTAAAATATTATACCAAAAAGGCAAAGTAGACGACGCGATTGGATACTGGAAGCGCTCCATCCAGATAAATCCTGAGCAACCCGACGTTTACTCCAATCTGGGATTCGCCCTGAGTAAGAAAGGAGATATTAATCAGGCGATAGAGCACTACCTCAAAGCGGTACAACTGAATCCCGGCTACTATCAGGCACATACCAATCTGGCGATGCTGCTTGCTGAGAAGGGAAAAATCACTGAAGCCCTCCGACATTGGACGCGGAGTCTTGAACTCGAGCCTAAACAGGCCGCGGCACACCGGGAGTGGGGTATGGTCCTAGCCAAACAAAATAAAGTCGCCGAGGCTGTTTTACACCTTAGAGAAGCGGTTCGCCTTAAGCCGAACCAGCCTGGTGTGCTGAATTACCTTGCGTGGATTCTGGCAACACATCGGGACAAAACGATTCATAATCCGAAAGAGGCTGTACGGTTTGCAAAGAAGGCCTGCCAGCTGACAGACTACAAATACGCAGAATTACTCGACACACTGGCTGTCGCCTACGCAGCAGCCGGGCAATTTGACGAGGCGATAACTACTGCTCAGAAGGCGGTGGATTTGGCCATTTCTTCAGGCCAGGAGGAAGAGGTCCAGATTCTACGTAAACGGCTGGAACTATACAGGAATTCACAACAACCTTATCAGGAAAAGTGACAGCCCGCACGTGATTAGGCCTTTAATATCAGCACAGCCAACAACCACTAGGGACACGACGTAAGACGTAATAGGACTATTACCACCTGGAAGGCAAATTTCGGTTGACCGCCGGCAACAAATGTGCGATTTTAGTTACATAACAGGGCCTAGGATTTTGGATAAGCCAAATGGAGAATATCGGTCTAATCAGGAAAAACAGCGTGCAGGACGAGCCAAGGCAAATTGATTTCGACGAAGCGGCCCTTATCAGGCGGTGCCAACAGGGCGAACCGGCCGCTATGGAACAGCTAATTATCAAATATCAGGGGCGGGTTTATAACGTAATCCTGAAAATTTGCGGAAATCGCGACGATGCGGTGGAACTTGCTCAGGATGCATTTGTCAAAGCTTTAGAGAACATTGGAGATTTTAAGGGTCAAAGTGGTTTTTATACATGGTTGTTCAGGATTGCTGTGAACCTGACCCTGAATTACTGCAAAAGACGCGACAAAATTGCTTTTCAATCACTGGATGACGAAGGGACTGAGCAATACTTGCGGGCAAAGGTACGACTAAAAATGCTTCTGGAAGACGAGGCCTCGCCGGACCCCGTTGAAATAGCACAGAATAAGGAGTTATGCGAATTGCTTTACAAGGCCCTGGCAAAATTAGAGGAACCGCAGCGGGCCGTAGTTGTTTTGCGGGATATCGAGGGAATGGATTATGCCCGAATGGCGGAGACGCTTAGCATCGAGCTGGGAACGGTAAAGAGTAGATTAAACAGGGCAAGAAACAACCTCAGAGAAATTCTGGAGGATATGCTCTAATGAACGAGAAAAAAGAGCCTAATCTGGAAGAGCTGCTCAACAGCTATCTGGACGGGGAGCTGAATGAAAGACAGCTGACAGAAATCAAGCGTCTGATATCGCACGACCAACAGGTAGCAGCAAAGTTGCAGAGGTTGCAGAGGACTAAGGAACTGCTTGGCGCCCTGCCCAAATCACCTGCACCGCCGGCGGTACTGCAGGGAGTAAAAACACATCTGGAAGGAAAAATGCTACGGAGCAAATTCCCCGTCGTAACAGAGCGTCGCGCAGGGGCCAGACATTTGATGCTGCGAAGAACACTTGCGGCAGCGGCGATGATTGGACTTGTATCGGTTCTGGCACTTCTCGTTTTCAACATACTAAAACCTGAAAGTCCAACGCAAAGTCAACCGGCCGAAATTGCCCGGCCTGAAACCGCCCGTGAAGTTATACACGAGGTGGCTATTGAAACTCCGCAGCCGGCCTCTCTAACAATAGACGAAGTCCTCGGCGTTGATGCCCTGCCTGTGGTGCTCGAGCTTAGGACAACCGAACTGCGTGCGGTTAACTCTGCAATTGGAAGGGCCATTTATGACAGCGGCCTTCTGGACTGCACAAATATAGAGCATCTGCCCAACGAGCACATCTATTCACTAAGTTGCGGCCAGGAAAATACCGCCGCTTTGGCCTCGGATTTAAGAGGGCTTTGGGGAAGAATCGAGGCAACAAACCTGTCACTGGCCCGAGAAAGCTTTGGGCGGCAGGTAATAGCAAACAATATTACTGCCGAACAGTTAGTGACGATTCTGACTCAGAGAGACACCAAGAGCCGCGCCAAGCTGGCAGAGGATTTTGCCGCCTTAAACGCAATGGCAGCACTGATGCCGGGACGTAACATTCTTAATAACATCCAGGGCCGTGGATATAACTTACTTACGGTCGACAAGCCTGTCTTGACTTCCGGCCGGGACCTGAAAGCCCGGTCCCTGTCTGGAGAAAAGCAGGCCGAGAAAATCAATCTAACTATTGTAGTCAAAGCCGCTGAATAAATTTTAGCTACGAGTATCCAGCATCTTTTCTGACTCTTTCACCTTCAGGTCTGAAATTTCCTTTCTGCATTTGACCGCTTTTCTAACCACACGTCGGGCTTTTTCTTGCATCTAACGAATTTATATGATAATATATACAGATATCAAATTCATAAGGAGGATATATGAAAAGGCCGCATATCAGTATTACCTTCATTTTAACTATCGTATTATCGTATTGCCCGCCTTCTTTCAGCGCTCAGGTCTTATCGTGGGGCAGTATGTCAATGCCAGATGAAGAAATTGTTAATATCGAAACAATATCTACAGGTGGTTATTTTAATCTCGCAATTAACGAAGAAGGAAGGATAATCGGTTGGGGAAACAATAGTTCTGGTCAGGCTACAGCACCGGATGGAAATGATTTTACTTTATTAGCTGCAGGGGGCCGCCATAGTCTGGCACTTAAAGAAGATGGAAGCATTGTCGGCTGGGGATACAACAGCCACGGAGAGGCTACCGCCCCCAATGACAGTAATTTTGTATCAATTGCCGCAGGTGGTTATCATAGTCTGGCATTAAGAGAAGATGGAAGTATCGCCGGCTGGGGATACAATTACTATGGACAAGCCACACCGCCCGACGGAAATAATTACTCGGCAATCGCCGGCGGTTCGTTCTTTAGCGCTGCCCTGAAGGAAAACGGTACAATAGAGTGCTGGGGCAGCAACAGCTATGGACAAGCCACACCACCCGAAGGCAATGATTTCATCGCCATTGCCGCCGGTGGTTACCACGGCCTTGCACTAAAAAATGATGGAACGATCGTTGGATGGGGTAATAACAACGAAGGGCAAACCACATCGCCCGACGGTAATGACTTTACGGCAGTTGCAGCCGGTGCTTATCATTCAATGGCCCTGCGGAGTGATGGTACTGTTATTGTCTGGGGTGCTAATTATTGCGGCCAGACGGATGTGCCGGACGGAAATGATTTCGTAAGCATTTCATCAGGTTATTATCACTGTGTAGCCTTAAAACAGGACGGAATGGTTATTGCCTGGGGTGATAATTCCTGTGCGCAGGTTCACATCCCGCAGGATAAAGACTTTGTAAGCATTGCCGCAGGTACAGAATTTGTTATATCCCTAAAATATGACGGAAGTCTCGATGGCTGGGGGTCCAACAATTTCGAAAAAATAAACGTGCCTGAAGGCAATGACTTTGTCGCCGTTGCTGCCGGTGACGACCACGCCCTTGCCCTCAAAACAGACGGAAGTATCGTCGGCTGGGGTTACGACTATTACGGCCAGGCAACACCGCCAGCGGGAAATGATTATGTCGCAATCGCAGCGGGCGGAATTGTAGAAGCTGCATGTCACAGCCTGGCATTAAAGAATGACGGCAGCATTGTCGGCTGGGGAATAAATTACAACGGAGAAATCAATGTGCCCGAAGGAAATGATTTCACGGCCATTTCCGCCGGCGGCCATCATAGCATTGCGCTAAAGGAAGATGGAAGTATTATCGGCTGGGGTTTAAACGATGACGGGCAGGCAACAGCACCGGCCGGCAGCGACTTTATCGCCATTGACGCAGGTGGTTATCACAATATAGCCTTAAAGAATGACGGCAGTGTAGTATGCTGGGGGCGATATACTAACACGCCCAACGGTACCGATTTTGTCGCCGTTGCCGCTGGTGATTACCACAGCCTTTGTTTACGAGAAAACGGAAACATAGTTGAGTGGAAACACAATGACCCGGCAGAGGAGTTTGCTCCGCCGGACGGCTATAAGTGCGTAGCAATCGGGGCTGGCAGTGATTATAGTATAGCTTTAATACAACCTACCACCAGCTTTCCCGGCGACATGAATTTCGATAGTAAAGTTGATTTGATTGACCTTAAGCTGTTAATCAAGCGATGGCTCGATATACCGGCCTTTCCCGGCGCTGATATATATCCATCGCCGTTGGGTGATAAATCCGTTGACTTCAAAGATTTTGCTGAGCTTGCAAAAGACTGGCTTAAGTAGCGGTAATATTTTTACAAGATTACGAAATGATGCCGGTCAAATAATAATGTTATGCCCTCAATCGCTGTGCTTCTAACTTTCTTTCATTAGATTAGCACCGCCCTCAAATTCTGTAAGGTTAGTTTAATGCTATTGGAATTTTCCTCTTAATCTACCCCTGAATCGGAGTGGACCTGTGCGCGTGAAGGACCTTCCATTGTCCGCCTTTATTGACAAAAACAATACTCTCAGCAAAGGGCGATGAAATTTTGCGTCCATCTTCGAGGGTGGCCAAGACAACCCCCTCCGCGACCCAAAGTGCGCTCGTCGGGGAAATCACGGTGATATATTTCTGGTTGTAAGAATAATATAAGCCTTTGAATCCCTCAAGGCCTTGTTTTGTAGAATCTAACGAGTCTTTACGTGTCAGAAACAGCTTGCCGTTTTCGATAATAACCCCCTTACTCATGTCCAGGACACAATTGTAAAGAGTATCGGCATCCAGATTTTCCGCGGCCTTCTTCATCACCGAATGAACTTTAAGGATTTCTCTTTCAATATCCCTCTGCTGGTCAATGGGCATATCGCATTGGCTGCTCGAGGCACCCAGTAAAACTGACATACAAATTAAAACAAGCATTACTTTAAAGGCGGTAGACATTGTTTTTCCCCTTTCCGGAAAATGTCTTATCAATAATCTTTTTTACGGGTCTGCGTCAGCTTCATTTGTCGCTTTTTTTGGATTTGTCTTTCCCACCCGGCTTTGATTCTTTGGTTTGGCTCTTGGTTTCTTTTTTGCCGTTGTCTTTATCGCCGGTGTCCTTCTCTTTTTTCGCAGCTTTGGTGTAAGATTCACTTCTGTAATCGGTCTGATAGAATCCGGAGCCCTTGAAGATTATGCCGGCCCCGGAACCGATGAGGCGTTTGAGCCGGCGCTTACTGCAGCGCGGACACTTTTGCAGCGGCTCGGCGGTTATGGATTGAAACTGCTCGAACTCGTGGCCGCAATTTTGACATACATAGGCGTAAGTAGGCATAACAATCAATCCCCCTGCGCAGTTTGGTTGGCATCGTCAGTTTCGTCAGTAGCCGGTTCTTCACTTTCTGCCTGCGGCTCAGCAGAAAG
>CAYZTY010000094.1:1007-9204 GCA_964481525.1 uncultured Pirellulales bacterium | reverse complement strand
CCACCTCTTCCGACACTACCGAGGTCGGCTACGGGCGCGCCGTCAGACATATTGGCGTCCTCGAACCGAAAATACAGAAGCGGGCTGTCGGCTAAGACTGTGCTTTGGTAGTCTGCCTGGGCAGAGTTTACAAATGTCATGCACAGAACATCAGTCGCGATGGCTAAAAAAAATATATGACAAATTTTCTTCCTCATGGTCTCTTCTCCTTTCCATAAAGACAGTATTTAGTTATATAAGATGTTTAATTGTCTGTATTATTTAGATATATAAATGCTTTGCACTTCAAGTTCTTGTAATGCAACGGGAAAAACCCGTTTGTACCAATTTTTTTAAGTCGCCGGATTTCACTGAAGGTAAAGGATAGATGCGGTGTTTTACAGAAAAAGCCAAATGCTATCCGGCCCTGTTATTAAGACGGCGACTCCGGCTGCGGATAAAAAAAATCTGATTCTCCTTGACATAACTCATTTTATTTGGTCAAATATAGGTATGAAGCGGATGAACCGCAAAAATACCGCTGATTGGTGGTGGCCTGTCAAGACGTAGACAGGCGGCGGACAACTGCTATACATAACAAACTCAGTGAATAATCGCAGCCTGTTGGAAAAACGGGCTGCGATTTTTTTTATTTGTATTTGATGAGGTTTCTGGATAAAAAATGGTCTCTAAGGATTCTTAGAAAATGGACGAGTACAGACAAACAATACTTGATGCCAGGCCGGGCCAAATCGTGCCGATTGTCAAGGAAATCGACATAACCGACCCCGTGGACTTTTTTGCGCGGTTGAGCGATTACGGCCAAAAGGACCATTGTGCCCTGCTCGAAGCCAGCGACTATCTGGCCGAGAACGCCCTGAGCTTTGGCACGGCACAACCGTCGCTATATCTAACGGGGAAGGGTCAGGAGTTTACCATTAAGGCCCTGAGCAATATAGGCAAACGAATGCTGGCCTACCTGGCCGGGCCGGCCAGAAGTCGATTTGATTTTTGTGAGTCGGTAGAATTCGGAGCCGAGCAAATCAACGGGACAATAAAGCAACAACAAAAAACAACCGACGAGGCATCCCGGCTGAAAACCACAAACCAGATGGACGTTCTCCGCGCCGTCGCCTTTGCATTTACGCTTGCCAGCAAGCCCTTCCGGGTTACGTGCGGACTGCTTGGTGCCTTAAGCTACGATTTCATAGACCAGTTCGAGAAACTCCCGCCGAGCGGTGAAGATTTATTAGGCAATCCCGATTATGAGCTTTATTTTGCTGATAATATTTTTCTCGTGGACCCTCGACAAGGTAAAAGCTTCATTATTGTCAACGTTATAGTAACCGATGGCGACCGCAATGCGATAATCGACGAGGCATATAAGTGTTTCGATTATTATTTTGATTCGGCAAATCTTAAATCATCCTCAGCTCAAAGCTATTCGGCCACACCACCGCTTGCAGGCAGCGACACCCCTCAGTACGAATATGAAGATATGGTTAAGACCGCCAAGCGGCACATCGTGGACGGTGATATCTTTCAGGTAGTTCTGAGCAGAACTATCATCGAGCCGTGTCCCGATGAGCCGCTGGATGTGTATATCCGACTGCGCAAGCTGAATCCCTCACCCTATATGTTCTACTTGCACACACCAAATACGATATTAATGGGTTCCAGCCCCGAGCTGAATCTGCGTGTCAGCGGCAAGGACGCACGATATGTTGAGATTAGACCGATTGCCGGCACAAAGCCGAGAGGAAAGATTGACGGCCGAATCGACCCGGACACGGATTTCAGATACGAGGCGGAGTTAAAACTCGACCGCAAGGAGTTGGCCGAGCATATGATGCTTGTGGATTTGGCGCGAAACGATATTGCTCGCGTGGCCGAGCCGGGCAGCAGAGTCGTTACCGAGCTGCTCATATCCGAAAAATACGAGTCCGTGCAACATCTGGTAAGTAACGTCAAGGGCCGGCTTCGGCCGGACCTCGATGCCCTGAGCGCCTACCTTGCTACTATGAATATGGGCACCTTGACCGGTGCACCGAAGATTGAAGCAATGAAAATAATCCGCAGGCTCGAAAACACCAAACGCGGTTATTACGGCGGGGCTGTTTGCTATCTTACGGTTGACGGCAGATTCGATAGCTGCATTACGATAAGAAGCCTCCAGGTCAAAGACAAAACTGCTTACGTGCGCGCAGGTGCCGGCATTGTACACGATAGTGTTCCGAAGACGGAATTCGAAGAAACCGAACACAAGGCGAATTCCTGCCTGCGAGCTATCCGCGGCCAGATTCAATAGAGGACAGTTATATGAAAACCGAACAACGCAAAGTCCTGTTTATCGATAACTTCGATTCATTCACATATAATCTGGTCGATGATTTCTGTAAGCGGGATTGCGAGGCAAAGGTTTATCGTGCCGATGTTCCGCTGAATGAGTTAAGCTCGGTTGCGAATGATTTCCAGCCTCATCTTCTGGTCATCTCGCCGGGCCCCGGCACACCGGACAAAGCCGGCGTCAGTCTTTCAGCCGTCGGCCACTTCAAGGACAAGCTGCCTATATTCGGCGTCTGTCTTGGACACCAGGTCATCGTTCAATATTTCGGGGGCAAAATCGGGCACGCACCCGAAGTTATGCACGGAAAGCCCTCGAGAATAACACATAACGAAAAAGGTATATTCGACGGCCTGGAGAATCCTCTTCAGGCCGGTCGGTATCACAGTCTTTGCGCGATACCGGCAGCTTTGCCGGACTGTCTTGATAAAACGGCCGAATTCGAAGGCGTCGTGATGGCCATACAGCATAAAACTCTGCCGGTTTACGGTGTGCAGTTTCATCCGGAGAGTATTCTGACACCGACCGGCGGGAGAATAATTGAAAATATTCTGAAAATCGCAACGAAACAAAAACAGAAGTGAGGATTGCAAAATGGCTGTGATAACCGAATACATACAAACATTGCTGGATGGAGACGACCTTTCTACCGAGCGGGCCGCTGCACTTCTCGATACTATCTTCGAAGGCGACGCTCCTGAGGTTCAGATTGCGGCATTTCTAACCGCTATGCGAATAAAAGGACCGACATCCGCCGAGCTGGCCGGATTGGCGGGTTCTCTGCGGAGTCATGCTGTGCCGGTAAAGGTTGACATTGAAAACCTGATTGATACCTGCGGAACGGGCGGTGGGCGCTTTAAGACGAGCAATATTTCCACCGCCGCTGCTTTTGTGGTCGCCGGTGCCGGCGCCTACGTAGCCAAGCACGGCAACCGGGGAATCACCAGCGGTTGCGGCTCGGCAGATGTGCTTGCGGAACTTGGTGTTAAAATCGACGCATCCGCCGAAGTGGTTGCCCGGTGCATAAAGGAGGCACACATCGGTTTTATGTTTGCCCCTATGTTCCATCCTGCAATGAAATACGTCCAGCCGATACGAAAAAGCCTGGGCTTTAGGACTGTCTTCAACATTCTGGGGCCGCTGGCCAGCCCTGCTTCGGTGCCCTGTCAACTGATGGGCGTGGCGGATGAGAAACTGCTCGAGATTATTCCCGAAGCGCTGAAGCTGCTGGGAACCCGCCGCGCAATGGTCGTTCACAGTGACGGCCTGGATGAGATAAGCACAACCGGCTTAACAAAGATAGTCGAATTGAAGAACGGGGCAATTAGCACCGGCGAGCTTAATCCAAAGGATTTCGGAATTCAACCGGTCGATATTAACGAGCTGAAAGTAACCGACGCCAAAAACAGCGCCGCAATCTTGCGTAACATACTCAGCGGCAAAGAAACCGGCCCTAAAAAAGATATTGTCATGCTCAACGCCGCAGCCGCTGTGATTGTTGCCGGCCTGGCGGAGGGTTTCGATTCGGCGCTTCATTTAGCGGCTGAATCAATTACAAATAGCAAAGCACAAGCGTGTCTCGATAAGTTAATTGCCGTTTCGAATAGCTGAGAGACTATTATGTTATTGGTAAAAGTTAAAATCTGCGGCATTACAAATCTGCGGGACGCTCAGGCAGCGGCCGAGATGGGTGCGGACATGCTGGGCTTTAATTTCTATCCCAAAAGCCCGAGGTACATTGAGCCTGAAGCCGCGGTGCAAATAATAGACAGGCTGTCTGCCTACGTCGATACCGTCGGGGTTTTTGTGAATGTCGATATTACTCAAATACAGCAAATGGTCGCCGAGGGCCACCTGAACTGGGCTCAACTGCACGGCGATGAGACGCCCCAGTATTGCGAATCACTTCGCTCACTCAGCGTCAGGACTATGAAGGCGATTCGCGTAAGCTGCCCGGAAGATATTAAGATCGCCGAAGATTATGCCACTGACGCGGTCCTTTTGGACGCTTACCACCCGGAGAAATATGGCGGAACAGGGATGACTTTCGATTGGAACATCGTGGGCCATATCGGAAAACGCGTGTTCCTGGCCGGGGGTATAAATCCATACAATGCCAGAGTAGCAGCGGAGCTTGGGGTTTACGGGCTTGATGTCTGCAGCGGCATCGAGTCGGAACCGGGCAAAAAAGACCATACGAAAATGAGAAAACTATTTGAATGTCTGCAGGATTTTAGAAGTTAGGAAATATTATGAAACACAAGGGAAGATTCGGCGGTTACGGCGGCTTTTACGTGCCTGAAGTTTTGATTCCGGCACTGGAAGAGATGGAGCAGGCCTTTTATCGTTTCTATCAGGACGAGCAATTCGTGGCTGAGCTTTCGGAGCTCTCTAAAACTTACGCCGGCAGGCCAAGCCCGCTTTATTATGCAAGAAGATTCAGCAAGAAAGTGGGCTTTAAGGTTTATCTCAAACGCGAGGACCTTCTTCACGGAGGGGCACACAAGGTAAATAATACCTTAGGTCAGGGCCTGCTGGCCAAATATATGGGTAAGACTAAACTGATTGCTGAAACCGGCGCGGGCCAGCACGGACTGGCCACCGCAATGATTGGCGCACTCTTCGGAATGCAGACGAAAATCTTTATGGGCGTAGTCGATATCGAACGTCAGAGCGTCAACGTACACAAGATGCGGCTTTGCGGCGCGGAAGTAATTCCCGTCGAGGGCGGCACGGGTACCCTTAAGGACGCTATCAATGACGCCCTTCGATACTGGACGGCAAACGTTACCGACACATTTTACCTTTTCGGGTCGGCCTGTGGGCCGCATCCCTATCCGACTATTGTCAAGCACTTCCAGAGCTGCATCGGGACGGAGGCCCGCCGCCAGTGCCTTGAGCAGATTGGCAGGTTGCCCGATATGGTAGTCGCATGCGTAGGCGGCGGCAGCAACGCTATCGGTATTTTTTCCGGCTTTATGGAAGACCGGGACGTAAAACTAATCGGCGTCGAAGCCGGCGGCCTGGGGCTTAGCAGCGGTAAACACTCCGCTACATTAGTGGTGGGGAAGGTCGGCATCCTGCACGGTGCAAGAGCGTACTTACTTCAGGACAGCGAAGGCCAGGTGCACGAGACCGAATCGGTTAGTGCCGGGCTGGATTATCCCGCCGTCGGGCCCGAACATTGCCAGTTGAAAGATACCGGCAGGGCACAATACGTTGAAGCGGAGGACGAAGCCGTCCTCGACGCCTTCGAGGCCCTGACCAAATCGGAAGGGATTTTGCCAGCACTCGAAAGCGCTCACGCTCTGGCTTATTTGATGAGTCAAAAAGGTGTTTTGCCCCCTGATACAATTGTAGTGGTAAACCTTTCAGGCAGAGGTGATAAAGACGTGGGAATCGTGGAAAAACATCGACCTTTGGAGTAGAGGATAATTACAATGAAGTCATACAAACAAACTTTTGCCGACTTAGGTCGAGCAGCAGTTATACCGTTTTTTGTAATCGGCGACCCGGATTACGAGACAAGCCTCGAGCTTGTCAAAACGGCCATCGATGCCGGTGCGGATATACTGGAGTTGGGGATACCTTTCTCCGACCCAATCGCAGACGGGCCAACAATTCAAAAAGCGGACGTCCGCGCCCTAAAGGCGGGTATGACTGTACAGCGAGGGCTGGAGTTTATCCGTGCTGTTAAAGAATACAAGGATGTCCCGATTGGGCTTTTGATGTATTACAACTTGGTTTATCAATATGGCATTGAGAATTTTTTCAGGGACTTTCACACCGCCGGCGTCAATAGCGTGCTGATTGCCGATTTGAGTATCGACGACGCCGACGAGATAATCGCCCCTGCCAATTCAGCGGGGCTGGATACTGTTTTTATGGTAACGCCGAACACCTCTGAAGAAAGAATGAAAGTTATTGCAGGCAAGACGACAGGCTTTATTTATACGGTCTCACTGCTGGGAGTTACCGGCGCCAGAAAACAGCTCTCCGGTACAGTGGAACAGTTGGTTGCTAAGCTAAAGAAACTCACTGATGTTCCCATTTGCGTCGGCTTCGGGATTAGCAAACCTGAGCACGCCGTAGCAATTGCCGCTGCAGGTGCCGACGGCGTTATAATCGGCAGCCGAATCGTGAAAATTATCGAAGATAATCTGAACGATAAGAAAAAGATGCTGACTGAAATGAGTCGGTTTATCAACGAGGTCAAGGCCGCCCTCGAAAAGGCAGGCAAATAAACTTGCGGCCCTATGCTACTCTGTGAAGTAACTCGCTACGTAGTACGAGTTTGTTTTTGTCCTGCTCTGCTTACTTTGATGAGCCGTCATTTTCCCGAGGCACACGGTAGTAAGGTCTTAGATTGTACCTGTATCGTCGTCGCCACAGCCGGTCGATTTCTCGCTCATTCATTTCGATTCTGGCTTCGAGCTCCTTAAGCTTCGCATTCGTTGAACGGTCCATCTTGGAAAGCCTGTTTTCAATTTTCTTGTAATTATCCTGCTTTCTTTTCGCCAGCCCGTCAAGCCGTTCACCCATCTCTCGCAGTGCCTGCGCAAGCCCATCAACTTCATTATTAATCTCATCCAGCCTTACATCAAACGTCGCCTCAAACTCCAGTCTTTTCAGCTCCGCTCGCTTTTTTACTTCTTTGGCCCAGAGGTCTTTTTGTTCGCGCAGTTGCTTAAGTTTTTCTTCTATTTCCTCTGCGCTTGTGGGAACTCGCTCCTGGCTTTGCTCTATAATCTCCCTGGCCTTTTCGTAAAATCGCATTGCCTGCACAAAATCATCCGGGTCATCTCTGAAATCCCAAATCCTGCTCTCGAAATATTCAGCTAAATCCAGATAGTACTTCAATTCCGGCATTTTTGTCTGGCGCATGGTCCTGGAGTCTATCTCCTTTTTGCTATACGTCGATACAAAGATTTTGCTTTCATCCAGTTCCTCGACCGTGATTTGATTTTTATCTTCCGAGATAAGCCTTCCTGTAACGAGTCTGCCGCTTCTCAGATAGAAGCTGATTGTCCTGACAGCAGCAAGTCTTACTTTGTCCTTTTCATCCTCATTCTTACCTGCAGGCTCGAGCTCTGCAGCTTGCATGGCCGCTTCATCAGCAGAATCCTCAGCAGGCTCGGCCCCAAGGCCCGAACATAGATTAAGCGTAACAAATATTATTAACATCGTTTCAGCGACACGACTCATTGTTTAGCCCTCCTAAGAGTTTGAGGTATATCTCACTTTTTTCACACTGATAGCTATGCCACAGGTAGCAAACGATTATCGAAATGTCGGATAGTATGCGGGCAAAGTTGTCTCAAGCCGTTCAGTATGTATTATAACATAATCAGCGGCTTGTTCTCAATGCCGGATTTATCCGCCGCGGCGGATTAAAAGGTATGCTTCGCAGTGAAAAATACAGTGATTTTAATAATTAACAAGGCAAAGAAAAACCCAACAACGGCTAATACCCACTTTTTATCCGGCCTTAACGGTTTCATTATTTCTCTTTTACCTTCTCCTGAGATTTAGTCTCTCCCTCTCTGCTTTCATTTTATCAAAGTTTTTAAGAGGATCCTCAAGCCGCCTAACAGGCCAAAAAACGATATCTTTGAAAAATTCATTAGGACATGACGAAGACCATTGGGACGTTGACATATAAGTATCACTGGTTATTCCACCATCGTCCTTGAAATCCTCGCCTACACTATATAAAACAAAGTTATCCTCGGTAAGTTTATAGACTAATGGCCTGTCACTGTATGGGTCCATCGGAACAGATTGCAGGTAGCCGCTTGATACAAGCTTATCAAGTGATTCTGGAAATTGTCCGGTGTCGATTTTATGGCGTAAAATTGCAAGAACTGTAATTAG
>CAYZTY010000094.1:0-997 GCA_964481525.1 uncultured Pirellulales bacterium | reverse complement strand
TTGTGCTTTTACTCTATAATGAAGTTTGAAAATTCCACGATGACTTGTTACGAGCATTTCCATAAAGAAATTCTTTCGGAGAATTGCATCTATTTTTTCGAAGTAATCCTGCTTGTGAAGCTGCCAGGGATTCTGAGTCTTTAACAACTCGAAAGATGCAAAAAGCTGTTCAATTTGTTTAACTATCTCATTCCTGGTCGGGCCTATGAAGCAACTCAAATAAACTTTATAATTGTACCATCCGCCACACAAAGCAGTGAAGCCTTCAGCCATCCTAAAGGCCAGTCGGCCGGTGCCCCTGCCGTTATCGACAAAAGACCTTTGCAAAGCATCATATAAAACAAGCTTTTCCGCTGTAAAATCAGGAACATAAGTATCGTTATAAAATTCAGCCTGCAATTCGTCCTGAAAAAATTTCAAAGCTTTACTCTTGACTTCAGATTTATTAAGAATGATAAATGCATTTTCAATAGCCTCTTCTTTAATACAGATTCCATTATACTGATGCATTAGCAATAAATTCGGTCGACACTTATGTTGGCCTGCCTTATAGCAATCAAGGATATCATCAAACGCTGATTGAAATTGACCTTTAACAACCTTGAGTTTTGCATCCCAAAGAATGGCTCTTATTAAATAACGAAACGGAGACAATTCAGGAAGCATCATACTTAACATAATGTTGTCTTTCTTTTCCTCAGTATGCCTTTCCAGCCAGTAATAAGGCTTACTTACTGCAACTTTAAGGTATTCGAAGGCTTGTGAGTTTGAGGCGAGCCATTCTTCAAGTAGTAAAGCCTGTTCGGAACTATTGAAATCTGTGGGCCAGTTTATGTAAGGATTCCGCAAGTCACTGGGCATTTTTACAAACGCATCAAACGCCTTTTGGTAATATGGAGCCGCGTTGTTATTCGGGTCACAGTCTTCCGGGCGTGTTATTCTGTTATACTCAGCTACATAATCGACTGTAACCTTGGGCTTAGCAGTAAGAAATAAA
>CAYZTY010000093.1:0-9215 GCA_964481525.1 uncultured Pirellulales bacterium | reverse complement strand
ATTGGCAGACGCGCAGGCTTCAGGTGCCTGTGCCCCTCGGGGCGTGGAGGTTCGAGTCCTCTCATCCGCATTTTCTCCACCCTGTAAAAAACCTTGCCCTGAGTTTATCGAAGGGCCTGCCCTGAGCCTGTCGAAGGACCCGTCACGCTGAAAAGAATCCCGTATGTCCCCCTGCGAGGCCGAATTATGTCAGTATTTAACGAAAACGACGCTGGCGGGCCGATAATAAATAAGTACGGCTATTCAGCCGGTTTACTTACTATGTGGGCATTGTATGCTTGAATTTCTGCAATTTTTTGAGGGTATTTCATCCAGGCTTGAGCCGATAGTACTGGTTTTACCAGGATTGCTTTTCGTCCTTTTGGGTCTTTTTATCTGGCTTGCCGGCCTGCGTTACGCAAAAATCATCGCCGGCCTTCTGGGTGTCCTTGCCGGCGGCATCTGCGGCCTGTTTCTGATTGGCCGAAAGTTGCTGCCGGACACATCCATTGCTCTGTTCGTCGGATTTATCGCGATGTTTCTTCATAAACTCGTCTTTATTCTTCTGGCGGTCTTAATCGTCGTTGCCGGAGTTACTTTCTTCTTGGCCAACGGGCATATCGAGGGATATGACAAAGTTGTGCTGTATATCAACAACAGCAGCACCGAGACAATCAGCGTATCGGAGACAACCGTAATACTCGGCAGGATAACCGATTATCTGGCAGAAAGGACAAAAGCGCTTTACGCGCAGTTTTCTCTTTTGCATTGGGCGGCGGTAATCGGCCTCGGTTTTCTCGCTGCCATCCTGTCGACTTACTTCGGCAGCATTGTTAGTGCGCTTTGCTGTGCGACGCTGGGAACAGTCTTCAACTTTGCGGGAATGATTTTGCTTCTGTTCTACAAAGGCGCCGAACCTGTCAGCCGCATCGGCCGAAGAAGCTTTTTTTTCGCTGCCGTCTTTGCTGTGATGATTGGCATCGGCACAGCCGTGCAATTGTTACTTTTCCTGCCGCGACGTATAAAAAGCGAGCCCGGCACGAAGAAAGAGCCGGAGCATCCGAAAAGTAAATATGTCACAAAAATGCCCTGGCTAAAACAGTAAGCAGATGATGCACGGCCTTAAAAGGCCCTGCATCTTATCGGTAAAAATTGAGGCAAAAGGAGTGAAATGATGGTCCAGTTACCCATTCTTATACAAGCGGTTGCAGCAACACCGCCGGCCACAGAGGCCGAGGGTCCTCTTGTGCCCATAAATTATTTCTGGCAGCAGATTGTAGCGCTTAACTGGTTTGAAGCCGTCATCGCGATATCATTCGGAACGATATACCTGTTTTACGGCTGGAGAATCTTCCGAATCGTGGTAGCGATAAGTTTCGGGCTTCTCGGCCTGTACGTCGGATTGAAAATCGGTGAAAGACTTGAGAATGTCCTCTGGGGTGGCATCATAGGCTTTTGCGTCACAGCTGCTCTTTCTTTCCCCCTTATGCGGTGGGCCGTCAGTGCGCTGGGGGCGGTCGCCGGCGGAATACTCAGCGGCGCGGTTTGGTATGCATGCAAACTGCCCGACCAATATATACTCGCCGGCGCCCTGATAGGAATTGTCGCAGGCGGAATGATTTCCTTCATCATATTCAAGTATTCCGTGATTCTGTTCACCAGCTTGCAGGGAGGAGCGTTAATCGTGGCCGGCGGACTGGCGCTGCTGCATCTGTATTGGCTAAATCCGGACTTGGGTTCATCACGGATTCAGGAAATGTTCTTTCACGAAAGATGGTTTCTGCCGGTGCTGCTGCTAATACCGGCGGTAGTCGGCTTGATTCTGCAGAACAGGCTGATAAGCGACTATACGAAGTGGGACTGTCAGGTTTAGCGCGCCTGCCGGCCCACTTTTTCAAAAACTGTTGAGCGGCTGGGGAACGCTTTTTCGCGGGTAACGCAGTTCGATATACTTGACGCGGTTAGTCAGGGTCCCGTTTTCCTCGTAAAAGTGATAGAGCATCGCGAGTTTCTCGTCTTCGCGCGCTTCCATATACTGCTGTGAGCTGCCGGGCTCGGCGCCCCAAAT
The DNA here is from genome assembly GCA_964481525.1 of uncultured Pirellulales bacterium. Classification (GTDB taxonomy): domain Bacteria; phylum Planctomycetota; class Phycisphaerae; order Sedimentisphaerales; family CAYZTY01; genus CAYZTY01. Next base: position 7,168 of record CAYZTY010000093.1, on the reverse strand, counting down.
AATCTGGGTCTCGTCGGCGGCATACAAAAGGATATGAGGCTCACGGGCCTCCCGCCGGCCTTGAAAGTTGCTCACGTCCACCGCCTGTATCTGATTAAGCAGGGGTCGCTCGGCAGCCACCATCGCGTCCATCTTACCCAGCAAAGCCAGCAGCGCCACGGCAGCCTGCAAATCGCCTCTTTGCCACGACTGCCCGGCCGGCGGAATCGTTAATGCCTGCACGCCTTTAACCAGCACGATGGGCAATTTCGGCATCGGCATATAATCAAGAACTACCAGACTTTCATCAACATAGAACTTCTCAAGACCAACCTTAATCAGGGCCACTGGCTTTCGAAATTCAGCCTTAATCCGTATAGCCCGGCCGGTGGTCTGGACCTGAAACTCTTCCAGCCAAGCAAATGAATCCAGATTTTGTGCGACTGAGCGAGCTGCATCACTATCAAGTCGAAAGCTGGCCCATCCGGCACCGGCGGTTGTAATAACTCTTTCCTTCAGCTCAGGGCTGACCCAGCCGGGCGGATTAATTAGCTCAAGTGGGCCTTGGCTCTCGGCAACCGGCACGACAGTTTTGACGTATCTGTCGAGAAAAAACAAACCCAATCCTATTATGCCCAAAAGACCAAGGATAGCAGCAGGCTTTATCAATCCTGCCCAGGTAAAACTAAACCGCGGCCGCTTCTCGGCGCTTTTTTTCTTTGGGCCTCGAAGGCTAAAGGAAAACTTCCTCGGTTTTTGTTTTCTCTTTTTTCGCTTTGCCATCGCTGTAGTAAGAAACTGCTTTAAATCCGTTGGTTCCGTTTGGCCTTGAGATTCTTTTCTGTCTGACAAGACGGTACAGAAGAAAGGTCCGGCGCATCGACCTTCAGTTCCTGCTGCCTTTCGAATCTTTCAATTGCAAGCCGGATGAGTCTGTCTATCAACTGAGGGTAAGAAATACCGCTTGCCTCCCACAGTCTGGGATACATACTTATTTGGGTAAAGCCCGGGATGGTGTTGATTTCACTGACAATTATCCGGTCGTTTTCTTTGAGAAAGAAATCCACTCTCGCCATACCTTCACAGCAGAGCGTCTTGAACACCTTAATCGCGCAGTCCTGCAATCTTTTAACCGTATCTTCCGAAAGTTTTGCAGGTACATCGAGAATGGCGCCGTTTTCATCAAGATACTTGGCCTGGTATGAGTAAAACTCGTGCTGCGGTAGTATCTCCCCCGGCACAGAGGCAATCGGCTCTTCATTTCCCAAAACGCAGCATTCAATCTCTCTGCCGTTGATGTATTCTTCGACTATAATTTTATTGTCATACTGAAAGGCCAGCCTCACCGCTTCCTCAAACTCTTTTTGACTACCGGCTTTACTGATTCCTACTGAGGAACCCATATTGCAGGGCTTAACGAAGACGGGCATCGCCAATTGCTTTTCAACAGCGTTAAAGTCAATTTTGTCCTGTTCCTGGCGAGTAAAAACAACAAAGTCCGCAACGGAAATCCCGGCATCTCTGAGCAGTCTCTTGCTGACCTCTTTATCCATACCTACGCCGGAGGCCAGGACACCACAACCTACGAACGGGATATCAGCCATTTTCAGCAGGCCCTGAACCGTGCCATCCTCGCCGAACGGCCCGTGAAGCACGGGAAAGACAACATCAATCAGCTCAATAGTTTGCCGGCTCGCAAGATTAATCAATTGCCCTTTCTTCTCGCCGAATGCAAGGGCCAAAGGCGTGCTTGTCGCAGGCAGGCTTTTCAGCGTGGAGCTATCGGTACAGGCATACAGCTCTGAGGCATCAACCAGATACCAACAGCCTTTCTTGTCGATGCCAATCAGGACCGGTTCATACTTTTCCTTATCGACAGCCTCAACGATATTTCTTGCCGATAGAAGGGATATCTCATGCTCTGCGGATTTACCCCCAAACAGAATTGCTATCCTTATTTTTCTGCTCATAGACATCCGGGTCTTCTCGAAAATTCATAAACATTCCTTATGAATCATCGTCTCGCTTACGGCGGCTTTTCGCACTAATCGCCGATTTGCGGCAAAGGCCTTACCAGATTTCGAGTTCGAGTTCGAGCTCGACGTCGAAATTCTCCTTAACTCGTTGCCGGGCGGCTTCTATGAGTCTTATTACGTCGTTGCTGCTGCAGCCGTCTTTGGCGATTATAAAATTGGCGTGCTTTTCACTGACAACGGCGCCGCCGATTTGCAAACCTTTGAGGCCCGCGCGGTCGATTAACGCCCCTGCCGAGAGGCCGGGCGGGTTCCTGAATATACAACCGGAATTTCTGCTGTTCAAAGGCTGACTGTTCTTCTTACGAATCCATATCTCTTTCGTGGAGCGCATAATCTGTTCCGGCTCGGCGGCGGCAAGTTTCATTTTTACCCCGAGAATAAAGCTGGCAGTAATATTTGTTCGGCGATAGTCGAACATCAGCTCGGGCTTTGTTTTCTCGAAGACGTTTGCATCTTTATCCATCAGCATAGCGCTCTGAACCGCCGCACCAATGTCCCCGAAGTTTCCACCTGAGTTGATTTTCACCGCCCCGCCAACTGAGCCGGGTATACCCGTAAGCGGCTCAAGGCCGGACAGTCCCCTTCGAACACAATCCAAAACCAGGTCGTTAAGGTTCGCACCGGCGCCCGCCGTAACCCATTCGTCCTCGAATTTTGTCTCGGCAAACTCGCTGCCGCTGAGTTTTATGACCGCGCCGCGAACGCCTTGGTCCTTAATCAAAAGATTCGAACCGAAGCCAATAACGTACATAGGTAAGCTATTCTCGTTACAGCGCTGCACGACCGTTTTGAGCTGCTTCACATCCTGCGGTATTATCAGAAAATCGGCCTTGCCGCCCAGACCAAACCAGGTGTATTCGCGAAGCGAACAATCGGTTTTAACAATTTTTTCCAAGCCACTGAATATATTCATCGGCCAGCTTCCAAATATCGCCTGCCCCCATCGTAATCACCAAATCTCCCGGCCGGACGTTCTCTTCGAGATACCCACGAATCCGGCCAAAGCTGCTGATAAAAAGGGCCTGCGAACCCTGCTCGCGCATCTTTTCAACCAGCATTTGCGAGTTAACCTCTCTTTTTGCCGCCTCTGTGTCTCTGACAAAATAAATGTCCGGCACTATTGTAATATCGGCAAGCTTAAAGCTTTCGGCAAAATCATCAAGTAAAAATCTCGTTCGGCTGTACTGGTGCGGCTGAAAAACACACCAGATACGCTTCGGTCCAAACCTTTCACGTATCGCCTTCAGAGAGGCCTTTATCTCGGTTGGATGGTGGGCGTAATCATCGAGAACAGTTACGCCGGCAAGGTTGGCTTTCAGCATTAAACGGCGGTCAACGCCGTGAAATTCGGGTAATATCTCAAATATCTGTCTGGGCTCCAGCCCCAGGTGAACGGCACAGGCCGCTACAGCAAGGGCATTTAAGACATTATGTCGGCCGGGCAGGGATATTCGTGTGCTTCCCAGCGAAGCACTCCCGTGATAAAAGTCGAATTCGTAGAAGCCTTCGGTCTGCCTGATATTTCGTGCGGAAAAATCGTAATCACTGCCGATACCAAAGGTCTCAAGCCGGCATTTGCCTTTAAGAACGGCGGCGGACCTGGCAATATTAGCGTCTTGGCCATTGATTATTATTACCCCGTCTCCATCAACGCCGAGCATAAAGTCCCTGAACGCATCGACTATTTCATCTTCATCGCGGTAGTAGTCGAGGTGGTCCTGCTCGATATTAAGCACCACGGCAAGCTTCGGGTGGAGATTTAGGAAGCTTCGGTCATATTCGCACGCCTCGGCAAGAAAGAATTTGCTGTTCCCGACGCCGGAAGAGCAGCCTAATTGGGTGATATCAGCGCCGACAATAAAGCTGGGACTCAGACCCGCCTGTTGCATAACGAATACCAGCCAGCCGCACGTGGTGCTCTTGCCGTGCGTTCCACAGATTGCAATTCCGTGATAGCAGTCCATAACTTTGCCCAATAACTCGGCATATTTATAAACGGCAAGACCTCTTTTCCTGGCAAGCTTCAGCTCAGGATTGTCGTCCTTTATTGCGGCGGAAATAACCACCGCCTCGGTCTGCTCGGCGAGATTGCCGGCGCTGTGTCCGGTTTTGATATCGGCGCCTTCCCGGCAAAGTTTATCAATCACACCTGTATGAGTCTGGTCGGAGCCGGTGATGACCGCACCATTTTTCATAAGCAGCCTGGCCAGCCCGCTCATTCCCACTCCTCCGGCTCCGATGAGGTGAAACATCTTCCCCCTCATGGTGGTGCTATTGATGTTTACCACTTCGTATCCACAGGCTGCTTTAGTGTCACTAATTTCTATATTTGATTTGGCCATATACGCAAGCAGTGTATCACACCGAAAGGCCGAAAAAAAGAAGAAAGGCCGTGAGCTTAACATTCACGGCCTTTTATTTTGTGTATCCAGGTCAAACAAAAAACTATTCGGCGCCAACCAGCCAGTTATTACAGAGTATTGCTAGGCCTTTGAAGTTCACCACGCCGTCACAGTTATTGTCGCCGGCAATACCGCTGCACTGAAGCTCATACGCGCCCATATCGACAAAGGTAACGGGACCGATCCCTGTGTCCGTCACCCCGGAAATATCGAAGTAACGTATCTTACCGTCTATGTCCTTCCAGATTCCTTTTTGCCATAAGCCTGTGCTGTCTCCGGCGTCGAGGCATGGCGAATCCGGTAACAGGTGGAAGTCGTTGCTGTCCGGATTGACAAAATACGGGTCGGCATTGATGTTGTTGCCTCCGGCGCCACCCCAGCCGCCCTCAACGTCGCTGTAGTTGACAGTGGCGCTGCCAGAAATCTCTGGGTCGGTTGGTGCCGTGTCTCCCCAGAGGATGCAGTTGGTCACCGTCGGGCTGCTGCTATAGTTATACATCCCTCCGCCGTAGGAGGTGGCCGAATTGCCGCTGAAGGTGCAGTTAGTCACCGTAGGGTTGCCGAGTTCGCTATACATCCCGCCGCCGCCGGACGCTGCATTGCCGCTGAACGTGCAGTTTGTCACCGTCGGGCTGCTGGACAGGTTTCCCATCCCGCCGCCGCCAACGGCAGCGTTGTTCCCGCTGAATGTGCAGTTTGTCACCGTCGGGCTGCTGTAGTTGTTTCCCATCCCGGCGCCGCCATAGTCTGCCGTATTCCCGCTGAAGGTGCAGTTTGTCACCGTCAGGCTGCTGTATTCGTTTCCCATCCCGGCGCCGCCGTAGTCTGCCGTATTCCCGCTGAAGGTGCAGTTTGTCACCGTCGGGCTGCTGGAGTTGTTATACATCCCACCGCCCCGGTCATCCGGAGAAAAACCGTTTGCGTCGCCGCCGGTGATGGTAAAGCCGCTGAGCACCGTGTTGGGCTCTTCCCCCGTTACGCACTGGACGACGTGATAGGAGCCCGTCCCGTCGATGACCGTGGCTGCCACGATGTTCGGGTCGTTTGGGTTGCTGCTGCGCAGCGTGATTGCCTTGCCAATGAAATTGATGGCCTCATTGTAGGTTCCCGGCGCTACCTCGATCTCGTCGCCGTTGACCGTGCAGGGATCATCGATAGCCGCCTGGATGGTGGTAAAGTCGTTGCTGTCGTTGGGATCGACATAGTGGATAACAGCCGCCCCCGGCCTTGCAAGTGCCATTATGAGCACGCAAACCGCCACAAGAATGTTTAGATTTGCTTTCCGCATTTTTTCCCTCCTTAAAAAAGTCTTTATTTTCCGCTTCTGGGTGTTGGTGAAATCCGCTGCCTGTATGGCCATTCAGGAAAAGTGCTAAAAGAGGTGCATTTTAGTTGTCCTCCTTCTGGACAACCGGATGGCACATAAAACCAGCATACAAGATTTTTACGAATTATCAAGAAAAAAAGGGGCTTTTTTAGAAGATTGGCTTTACGAGTCTTTTCTAAGCTTTATCAGGACAATCTCGCAGTGTGAGCCTAATCGCATCCTCGGCCCCCATGTTCCCGTGCCCGGGCAAACATAAAGGCTGGTCCCGTTTACCTTAAAGAAGCCGGTCATATACTCGAAGAACAATCCAACCACATAGTTAAAGGGGAATATCTGCCCGTTGTGTGTGTGCCCCGTCAGCATCAGGTCGATGCCCGCTTCGCAGGCCGCGCTCACACCTACAGGCCGATGGTACATCAATACGGTAAAATCAGCAGGATTCAAATTTAAGCGTTTTAACTGCTTGGCTAACTGGTCTTTATTGTCGCTGTCATCAATTCCTATAATTTTTATACCATTAAAATCTACTGCTTCGTTTCTAAGAAACCTGATTTTCGTCGCAGCCAGCGTAGCTGTAACTTTCTCGATGCCCGTGTAGCGCTCGTGATTGCCGGTCGAAAGAAAGACAGGTGCATCCAGCCGGTCAAACAATTGCAGGGCCGCCAGATTATCTTTACCGACACTGTCAACAAGGTCGCCGGTAATAAGCACCGCATCCGGCTTCAGCTTGTTTGTTTTTGTTATAATACGCTTCAAAAAGCCCACGCCGGTCGAGCCGAGGTGAATATCACTCAACTGAACAAGATTCATACCTGCTTCGCCGAGAGGCGAGTCAACGACAGACGGTACCTCAATGACTTTTACGACCAGTCTTTGTGCATTCAGCATCGAATATAAACTCAGAACCGCTACGACGGCTACCATCACCAGCCCGGCAGTCTGCGGATTTACCTTTACAATCGGTCGCAGCACTTCATAGGCAAGCAAAGTGCAAAAGAACAGGAACAAAATTCCCATCCACAGTGAGCAGAAGAAATAAATGATGCCGGTGAGGCGATTGCCTATGCTCCTTTCGAGGTAATTCGCCGTAAACAAAGACAGTGTGCAAAAAATAAGCACGAGATAAAAAACGAGATTCTTCTTTAGCCCAAACAGCCCGGCTAATCGGGCAAGCACATAAAAATTCATCCCAAAATACAAGGCGTGAAAAATCAAAATGAAGGATAAGAAACCCCAAATCCGACTCATTGACACGCTCCGTGACTAAAGAGACTCGTAAAGAAAACCGGCTGGGCTGAATTATATTCAACTTCACGCCGTAAGGCAAGATATGCCCACCCTCACAGTGACAAATACCATATCCCTGTCATCCCTAAGCAGGATTTAGCGCCAACGTAGTACACTATTGCGCTAACTCAATAAAA
>CAYZTY010000092.1:0-9230 GCA_964481525.1 uncultured Pirellulales bacterium | reverse complement strand
TATAGTAAAAAAGGTCCCATACGGCGAAGATTGTAAGGAAATAGGCGGCTCGTTGCTGTTTATTTTGGCCGGAAAGGAATGAGCCCGCAAAAATCACGACGAGCGTTGCCACTTCTCTGCCGATTTCTATCAAAAGAAGTTTTCTCCATAGCGGCGTGGCACCGAATGTTTCGAGTGGAAAGTTAAAACCATTGGGGTAAAAAATAGTCCGCAAATAAACAACTACTGTCGCTTCAATGTACGCAAAGGCGATGGTCAACAGAACAACAACAATAAACCGCTCTAAAGTAGTTTTCAAAGCCTTAGAAACCATTTTCACAAATCCTACAATATTGGCAGCTGCTACAAGGCATTCTAAACAAACCACTGGGTCTATACAACTAAGCAAATAAGTAAAAACCGGAATAACACAGCCTTGGTGATGCTCTGCTTGTTTTTTACACCCGGGCTTCACCCGGGTCCTCCTCGGCCTTTTCGCCCCGTTCCAACCGAACATCTACGCCGGCATAGTTATGTTTTCTTTATGTAAATCCTGAATTTTACATTGCCTGAAGATACAAAAAAATGTATAAAGAGATATTTTCGTTTAGTTGCTCGATACTGTCCCGCCTAAGTATATCCAGGTTGGGGCTGATTAGAACGGTTTTCTAAAATATTGGAGATATTATGGAACGGAAAATGGTAACGATCGACGGCAATGCAGCCGCGGCGCACGTGGCCCACGCAACTAACGAAGTTATCGCCATATACCCGATTACGCCCAGCTCGTCAATGGGAGAAATTGCCGACGCTAAATCTGCGAAAGGCCAGCCGAACATCTGGGGTACGGTCCCATCGGTAACCGAGATGCAGTCCGAAGGCGGTGCAAGCGGCGCAGTTCACGGCTCCCTGGCGGCAGGCGCGCTTACGACCACCTTTACCGCCTCTCAGGGACTTTTGCTGATGATTCCGAATATGTATAAGATTGCCGGAGAACTGACGCCGACGGTTTTTCACGTCTCGGCCCGCTCGCTGGCCTGTCAGGCCCTTTCGATCTTCGGTGACCATTCCGATGTGATGGCCTGCCGGCAGACCGGTTTCGCTATGATTTGTTCAAATAATATCCAGGAAGTAATGGACTTTGCACTCATCGCCCAGCAGGCTACCCTTGCATCACGCGTCCCGTTCATTCACTTTTTCGACGGCTTCAGGACAAGCCACGAGGTCCAGAAAGTCGAAGAGCTTACTTACGACGATATGCGAGCTATGATTGACGAAGAGCTAATCGCAGCCCACAGAAGTCGCGCGCTAACTCCCGACAGACCTATGATAAGCGGAACCGCGCAGAATCCAGACGTGTTTTTCCAGGGCCGAGAGACAGTTAACAAGTACTATCTCGCAACGCCTCAAATCGTTCAGGATACGATGAGCAAATTCGAAAAAATCGTCGGCCGAAGCTATCATCTGTTCGATTACATCGGTGCAAATGACGCCGAGAAGGTAATAGTGATGATGGGCTCCGGTGCAGATACTGCGCACGAAACGGTCGAATACCTCACCGCCAAAGGCCAGAAGGTCGGGCTGGTAAAGGTCCGTCTTTACCGGCCTTTCAGCATTAAGCATTTCGTCGATGTACTGCCCGCAACGGCAAAGAAAATCGCCGTCCTCGACCGCACCAAGGAACCCGGCTCAATCGGAGAACCCTTATACCTTGACGTGCGAACCGCTATCGGCCAGACAATGGCAGAGAAAACAACAAATCTAAAAGAGTACCCGTTAACCGTCGGAGGTCGATACGGATTAGGCTCAAAGGAATTTACACCCGCTATGGTAAAAGCCGTCTTCGACAATCTCGACGCAGCCAAGCCGAAAAACGGTTTCACAGTCGGCATCACCGATGATGTAACAAACACCAGTCTGGAAGTCGACCGGTCGTTTCATACCACGGGCAAGGATGTTTATTGCGCGATGTTCTATGGGCTCGGCTCGGATGGAACCGTGGGCGCAAACAGGAACTCAATTAAGATTATCGGCGAGCTGACCGACAACTACGCCCAGGCGTATTTCGTATATGACTCCAAGAAGGCAGGTGCTATTACCGTATCACACCTGCGCTTCGGCAAAAAGCTTATTCGCAGTCCGTACCTCGTAGCCAAGGCCGATTTCGTGGCCTGCCACAATCCCATCTTCCTCGAAAAATATGATATGCTCTCGGCGGCCAAAGAAGGCGCTACATTCCTTCTGACCAGCATGCATAATAAACATGAAGTATGGCAATCTTTGCCACAAGATGTACAAAAGCAGATTATTGATAAGAAGCTGAAATTCTATGTGATTGACGCTATCTCGCTTGCTCAGGAGCTTGGCTTAGGGGCGCGAATAAATGTAATAATGCAGACGGCCTTCTTCAAAATCAGCAACATCATTCCCCTTGAGACGGCGGTCAAAGCCATCAAGGATGCTATTCAGAAGACTTACGGCAAGAAGGGCCAGAAGGTCGTGGATATGAATAATGCCGCCGTCGATGCAGCTCTTGATAAAGTTTACGAAGTTAAGGTTCCGCAAAAAGCGACAAGCAATATTAAAATGCGGCAGTGGGTTCCTGAAAATGCGCCACAGTTCGTTAAAGAGGTAACCGCTGAGATTATGGCCGGACGGGGAGACAATGTGCCGGTTAGCAAGATGCCCGTCGACGGCAAATTCCCAACCGCAACAACGCAATACGAAAAACGCAATATCGCCGTAAATATCCCCGCCTGGGAACCTGATATCTGTATTCAGTGCGGCCAGTGCTCACTCCTGTGCCCGCACGGTGTAATAAGAATGAAAGCCTACGACGAAAAGTACCTCAAAGACGCCCCGGCAACTTTCAAAAGCACCGACGCTAAGGGCAAAGACCTCGCAGGTATGAAATTCACACTTCAAGTTGCTCCGGAGGATTGTACCGGCTGCGGGGCCTGCGTACTGGCCTGCCCTGCAACCGAAAAAGATGCCGAGAAACAGCCCACAGGTCGAAAAGCTATTAATATGGTTCCACAGGAGCCCCTCCGCCGGCAGGAAAGCGAAAACTACAAATACTTCCTCTCGATACCGAACACCGATGCGAAGCTTTTCAATCCCGCCACTGTAAAAGGCAGCCAGTTTATTCAGCCGCTGTTCGAGTACTCCGGCGCCTGTGCGGGCTGCGGTGAAACACCTTACGTAAAATTGCTGACCCAGCTTTTCGGCGACAGGGCCCTTATTGGAAACGCAACCGGCTGCTCATCAATCTACGGCGGAAACCTGCCCACCACCCCTTACGCAAAAAGGCCCGACGGCAAAGGCCCGACCTGGAGCAACAGCCTCTTTGAGGACAACGCTGAGTTCGCTATGGGCATGCGGCTGGCGGTTAACGAGTTCAAAAAGCGTGGACTGGAATTGCTGGAAAAATCGCTTGCTGACGGCTGCATAAATCCCGAACTGGCGGGTGAAATCAAGACCAGCACACTCGCTGAGGAGGCCGAGCAGGCCGCTGTCGAAAAACAGCGGGAAAGAATCGAACAGCTCAAAAAGCAGTGTCAAGAAAGTAACTGCCCCACCTGCCGAGAGCTATTGACGCTTGCGGACTATCTTGTTCACAAGTCCGTCTGGGCAGTTGGAGGTGACGGCTGGGCGTATGATATCGGCTACGGGGGACTTGACCACGTCCTGGCCAGCGGGGCCAATGTGAATGTTCTCGTACTCGATACCGAGGTATACTCGAATACAGGCGGACAAATGTCGAAATCAACTCCGCGTGCAGCAATTGCAAAATTCGCCGCCGCCGGCAAACCTACGGCCAAAAAAGTCCTTGCGGTGCTGGCGATGACTTATGGAAATATATACGTCGCTCGCGTAGCTATAGGGGCGAATCCGGGCCATACCGTCAAGGCCTTCATCGAGGCCGAAAAGTATAACGGACCATCACTGATTATTGCCTACTCGCACTGCATCGCCCACGGTTACAATCTTACCAACGGATACGAGCACCAAAAACAGGCCGTCGCCTCCGGCTATTGGCCTTTGTGCAGATTCAATCCCGAACTGAAACAGCAAGGCAAGAATCCACTGCAGCTCGATTCAAAGGCCCCAACGGTTGACTTTGAGCAATATGCTTACAGTGAAAACCGATACCGTGCTTTGAAACAGTCACAACCTCAACTTGCTCCACAGCTTATGGAATTGGCAAAAAAGGACGTTGCCCAAAGACTTAATTTTCTACAGAGTCTGGCCAATTTGCCAAGCGACTCGGAAAGCAAATAAAAATATATCCAAGCAGTTCTCTCACGAGCCCACCTAATTTGCCGCGGCGGGCATATGGCGAATGTAAATCTTATATTCAGCCTGCGGTTTCCTGCAGGTTATATGGTTAATCAGCCCCTGATTTAATTATTACTTCACGCTCGCCGAACACACCGAGAATGGTAAGCTTTATTCCTTTTTTGAGGTCTCCTTTTTCGACCAGTTTTTCGAAATCCTCGGTTCGCTCCACCTTTTTACCGTTAACATCTGTTATTATCTCGCCCGGTTCTATACCAAACGCACCGGCAAGCGAACCGGCCTGAACAGCTTGCACGATAACTGCCTCTAATTCGGAAAGCCCCATCCGCTCAGCAATTAATCCCTTAAAATCAGCTACTATCAATCCCAGCTTGTTGTACCCCGTCTTTGTCTCTCCGGGTCCTTTGGCTATCTCCATTTGCTCAACATCCAGTTTCTCCGGCCTTCTGCCAAGTTTCACCTTGAGTGTCTTCTCGCTGCCATTACGCCAGACCTGACAGTTTACAACTTCACTGGGGGACCTTGAGCTTATGACCTTGATAAGTTCGCCCGAATCGGTAATCGGTGCCTTATCTATTGCCTGAACAATATCGCCATGCTTCAGGCCACCTTCTTCAGCAGGGCTGTCCGGATGAACGAGAAGTACGTACACCCCCTCGTCCGGGACTTGTGTTTCCGGGGGCAAATCCGACAATGCTTCTTTTACCCGTTTATCGGCTTTAGCATCTTTTAGCGAGACCATTGTAATGCCAAGCCAGCCTCTTACTACCTTGCCTTCTTTTATAAGCTTCTCGACGACGGGTTTAACCAGATTACTCGGCACGGCAAATCCCAGACCCGCATACATACCCGTCGATGAGATTATGCTTGAATTAATGCCTACTACTCCCCCTTTGATATTTACCAGTGGCCCGCCGCTATTTCCCCTGTTGATAACCGCGTCGGTTTGTATATAGTCTTCGAGTCCCAGGCTGCCCAGGATACCGGTCCTGCGACACTTTCCACTGACAATGCCGGCAGAAACAGAATTCTCCAACCTCGTGCCAAACGGCGAGCCGATAGCCAGTACCCAGTCGCCCACCTCAAGCCTATCGGAATCCCCGAACTCGGCTTCGGGCAAATCGTTCGCATCAATTTTCACTACCGCAATATCAGTCTGTGGGTCACCTCGGATATCACTGCCCGCAAATATCCTACCGTCAGAAAGGCGAACTTTAACCTTTGACGTGCCCTCCACAACATGATTGGCCGTCAGAACATAGCCCGACTGTGCATCAATAATCACGCCGCTTCCACTTCCCCACCTCGGGCCCAATAAATTCCTTTCATCTTCCTTGGTTACCTCTATATAAACAACGGCCGGCCTTACTTTTTTAACGGCCTCGCGAAACGCCAGGGAAAGTCGTTCAAGCCCGTTGTCCGTCGAGGTATCGGCAACCAAGGCAGAACACAGAAAAAACACCAGTAGTAAGCAGGAAATGTTTTTTGCGGATTTCATTTCTCCATCCTCAACTAATTTACGTCTCGCCTCCAACATTTTCCAATTCCTAAGTTTTTTATTGCTTATTGTTTGAGGGATTTTCACTGCGAAAACAGCTTAGCCGGGCGCAGCAATCTATCAATATAGAGATTATAACTACTTTGCCCGCCTTCGGTAAGCACTTAATGATGTCCATTAACCGACCTATATCAGAGCACAGGATTGAAACAGTAAAACTATATATGTCGAATACGATATTACGCTGAAAAATGTTCGAAATTCCGACCCATCAGCAGGGAAATGCTTCTGAAAAAATCAACCAGCCCGGCATGTCGATAAATGCTTTCCACCGAAAAAATTCCCCATTTCCCCGTCCAGGATACGTCGGCAGGACTTTTAGCTCACTGCCATCACCAAAGGCTTCAAAATAACAACATTTCTGTTAAGATATTCGAACAAGCAAACCTCAGCAAGCGTAAAAATACGGCCTTGGGTCGAATGATTATCGGAACTTAGGGGAAATTCCCGTTGTGTCATTATTAAACTGAACGGTTTCGCATAATTCCGTCAGTAAACAAAATGGAAGATAACTCTTTGTCACAAAAGCGGTTGAGAATCTGGAGGATAATAATAAACGGCTCTTTTATAAATTCTGTTATCGGACTAACTATGACAGTCACAGTTTAAAAAAACATCGTTATTTAAGGCTGATACCGTAAAAACAAGTATCTGTGCTCTTTAAAATGAATGGTTAACCTTTGCGCCCGTTCAATTGTCATAGGACACAAAGGAAATTTCAGCTTGACTTTGTAGATTTTCTCAGCTTAAACTTGACTTTTGCGAAAGGTAGAGTAATACTTTGTTTATAGACTTCCAAGTTACTTTTAAAGAGAAATTCGATTTTATTCGATATAAAGGGATGGAGGGCTGGTAGCGTCGGAGGGCAATAGGCGTATCCAAAGCTATAATTCAGCCTTTTCATCACCCTCCTCCGAAGCCAGATTCTGTGAGTTTAGAATCTGGCTTTTATTATGCGCTGTCCGAACTAACCGGACACCAACGGGCAGCCCTGATATAATCGATAAAACCCCTTACTTTGGTCCGACAAGTTGACTGAAATTACTTCAAATCCTTTGCTGAATTCAAACCAAATACCAAGAGTAAAAGTAAAAATCCAAATATAGTAGAACAACAAAAAAAGAAAAAATTCATATTAAAGTTATTGACATTTAAACTTGTCATTGCCAAAATAATCAAGCTTATGGTCACAAAACCCGAACGTTGCCTGGCTGGTATGTGTAGAAATTTTTCATTAAACGAGACAGCGGATGGAAAAATATAAATGCCCGAGGTGTGGATACATTTATGACCCGAAAATAGGTCGACCAGACAAGGGAATCGAGGTGGGGATCGCATTTCAGGATTTGCCGAAACAATGGACCTGCCCGGAATGTGGGGAAGTAAAACACAGTTGGCCGCCATGGGTCAAATTGGACTCTTAAAGCTCGGCCAACATTCTAAAACAATCAGCCTAAGAATAACAAGCCATGGCTGTTGTGTTAGCAATCAATTTCATTTACTGTCGGGCAATTTCAGAAGAGGTCTGTCTCTAAGATAGTTGAACTTTTTCAATTCCTCGCCGCTGAGGGTCTCACCTTTGTAAATATGAGGTGATAAGAACACGACTAATTCGGAATTCTTGATGATTGTATTGGTGCCCCTGAAAAACCCGCCAATAATCGGCAAATCTCCAAGAAGCGGAATTTGTTCCACGTCTATGGTTTTCTCTTTACGTCTCAGCCCTCCCATAATGACTACCTCGCCGTCTTTTAATAGAAGTGAAGTACTGGCTTTTCTCGTATCAACTACAGGGACACTACCACTAGTGCCCGTCTGAACGTTCTGCTCGGCTTTGAGTGCAAGAACAACCTCATCGTCATCAGTCAAGGTAGCGCTTACGTTCAATTTGACGCCCACTTCTTTGAATTCCGTGTAGGTAAGAACGGTCTGACTTTCAGAGCTCTGGCTCTGCTCCTGATACGGAATCTCTTCGATTGCTTCTATAGAGGATGATTCACCGCTAACCATCATAACTCTGGGGCTGGCAAGGATTTCAACGTCTCTCTTTTCCTGCAGAGCATAAACAATATTAGTGATGTTGCCGGCAGTAATTGTGAAGTTTGCCGCGCTTAATACATCGCCTATCGGCCAGGAAGTATTGACGGTTTGCTTATAACTCGAAGAGTATACGTCATCCAAAAGGATATCCCAGTCAATACCTATTTTAGTATCATCATCAAGCTTGACATCAAGAATAACCACTTCAACCATAATCTGCTGTGGTGTTTTGTCGGCGTTCTTTATTTCGCCGATGATTTTGTTAAGATTCTCTTCCGTATCGCAGATGATAATAGAGTTACTGTTTTTATCGGTGGTGATAATTCCATAATCAGTTGTCATATTTACCAAAGCTGCCTGAAGATTTCTGGCATCAAGGAATTTAACCATCACAGACTTCGCATACAGCTCAGGCATGGAGGTCACTGAGCCGTCATGCTGAAAAACTTTCTGCACCACCGATGTCTTTTTCTGCGTCGACACCCGCTCAAAGGGGTCAAACCGGCCGATGTCCTGCTGGGCCGTCTGTTCGTCCTGCTGAGGCTCATTCTGCGCCCAGGCTTGCCAGACAAAAACCGTTATAACCGCACAAGCAAGCAGTATTTTGAGATATGTTGAATTATTCATTTCAAAAAATCTCCTTGTCATTAATTACGAAAATCGTGAAGGTTGCTTCACATTGCAGAGCTTTTGAACTATAGTCAATCGCCCCCATTTCCAGCGAATCAATTGAGACCTTCTGCGGGCGGTCGAGTATTTTTGTCAGAAAAGATATAATGTTTTCATAGCTTGCGACAAAAGTGACAATTGCACCGTTCGAGGTTATAGCAGAAGGCTGATTGTCCGTCCTTTTCTCTGATTTGGCCTTCAGAATATACTCACTCGAAATAATGGTACAGTTAGTTTGATTAGAAACGGTCTCAATCTCCCGAAAGAACTTCTGTGCCTCCTGTGGCTTAAAGAACTTCTCCCGAGTCTGTTCAAGACGCTGCTGCAGCTCCTGAAGCTCTCTTTTTTTCAGGGCGGTCCTGCTCTTGATAATCTGAATCTTTTTTGCGATGTCGCAAGCCACATATTCATATTGTTTAGTAACGGACAGATACTTGGTATGAGGTGTCACTATCCAGCTGTAACAGGCCGCAGTCGGAAGAACAACTGCTATAACAGATATAGCAATTCTTGTGGACTGAGGTAATTTGGCAAGGCTTTCAACAATCATTTGTTATGTTCCTTCCTCTTTGGCTAATGAGCAATTGAGTGAATATGTAATCAAGCCGTCGGCATCGTTTTTGCCCGTACTAACGAGTGACGTGGAATCTATGAAGCTCGATTGGGTAAGCGCATCCACAAACAG
>CAYZTY010000091.1:0-9575 GCA_964481525.1 uncultured Pirellulales bacterium | reverse complement strand
CAGAAAATCGTGAGGCAGTCGTATTAATTTTTCATTGTGTTATCCCTGAGGCGCCGAAAGCAAAGTAGAAAAAGTAAGTACGTCCGAACTTCGGCGCCATCGCCCGCCAGGTTGTTGTCCGGTCATTGCTATACTTCTTGCCGACTCTGTTAAGTTCACTGTACTGCCTTATTATCTCAGGATTTAACTCTCGGCCGCCCAAATCAACGTTCTTCTGCCTTGTGCCTATATAAAGCACAATAGCTTCCTGATAGTGCCGAGGAATGCTGCTATAATCGAAATCGTCAAGGCGGGGTAAATTCTCGATGAATTTATCCAGCTGCTTTGTCAAAAGGTAATGAGCCATCAGGTATTCAAAGGCCATCCTGTTGTACTTGTTTCTGTGAAGAAGCTCGGTCAGCCAGATGTCCTCATTGAAAGCAGAATAGGCAATATCCCTATTCATCATAACCGAACGCAATTGCTGAACACGTTTATCATTTTCAAGTTTCGGGTCTCTCTCAAGACGTCGTAAAAGCTCCTTCGCCTCCCTGCCGTATACCAGATTTTTGCTCAACGCACCAAGGAAGACGCGAGCCGTATCGACCTGTCCTTTGACAATATTTAATAACGCAAATTGCTTAAGGGTATACGGGTTGTCGAAAGCTCCTTCCAGGAATTCGTGAGCAATCTTCTCGGCTACATTGACAAGCCCCAGTTCCAGACACAACTCCGGCCGTTCCATAAAGACAACATTACCGCCCTCGACAAGACAAAAGACCAAATCTGCGGTGCGATAATCCTGAGGGTAGGTAAACATCCGGTCACCCAATCGGCCCGTGTAATACAACGCTCGATTGACAGAGTGATTACAAAAGGGAAAATATCGCTTCAAAGAAACCTTTCGAGCAACAGTCAGCACCTCCGGCCACATCCTCCGGCAGGCAAAATAGCTTACCTGAATTCCTTTCTTGCTTTCCCGGTCGACTGAAAAAAAAGCACTCGGCACAGCAATGAGGGTCAGCAACGATATTTGTATAACTTGCTTAAACCAGCTCCGGTAAAAAAAGTACAAAGCTTTCTTTGCACCCGAGGATTTCTCCGGCGGACCTGGGCTGGTTGGGCGAGAAGCATCTTTGATGCCGGTCAGTCTTCGACCTGAGTCAACTAATAGAACAATAACAGGTAGAATGACGAATAAACATTCTTCGAACAGTCTTGCCCATCTTTCCTCCTCTTCGTTCTGCCTTGTTGGAATAAAAGGACTCAAGCACAGGTACACCTCACTCGCCTCAAGCTCGAAAACATAGGCGCCCAAAAGCCAACAAACACCGGCTCCGAATAAAAGATAAAGTAATCCGAAAACAATTTTGCCCCGCTTAAAGATTTCATTCAATGCCGCCACAGCAACAAATAACAAAGCAGCGCTGCCGGCAATATAATAGAGAACCCCACAGACTATAAGGAATAAAATCACTCGCGCCCGGCCGAGGCGCAGCGAGAACTTTTCATACAAAACCGAAAAAAACATCGAGACCAATAACACCACGGCCGTATTCAGAGGATTCTCATACCGCCCGCATATCATCAGTATCAGAAGGGCCGGTACATAACAGATAAAGCGCCACAGTCTGTCCGCCGCGACAGCGGCAAGAGAAGCGGTAAGCCGGTAAATCGCCCAGGCAATCAGGCTGATACACAGCGCACCTACCCAGGGAAAATAGCACAATTGTGTGAAAAACGATGCTATATACTCACTCAGTCCCCCGGGATAGTTGAGGCAATCCTGTAAAAACTGCCAGCCTGTTTCGAAAAACAGGCCCTTCCGCGTCATCTCGTAATAATGATAGACAAGCTGGGGCTCAATGTATAACCACAGGAAAAGAAAATACGCGACGAAAAACCCTAAAGAGACCAGGTATGAGCTACGGCTTGACCGGCTGCGGCCTGGCCTTGGCCGAGACAAGCGCCCCAACAAATTTCCCGTTAGCTGTCGCATTCAACTCGCCCCTGCACATATATCAGCCCAAGACTAATGTGTGACCTGGATTTTAGTAACATAGATAATTTCTTATCTTACAGACAGTTATGCTTACTATCTTAATATTAAAGCACAGAATGAGCAAGGCAAAAGGACGTAAATATCAAAATTAAGCAGGAAAATGTTAAAAAACTTTGATGTTTTAAAGTTATGCCGGGCTCGGTTTAGCAGCCGAATGCAGCTCTTATTATTTTCAGGCTCATAGCGATAATGCTACCCGCATCCCAGAACCTTACCAGCAACGGATGAACAAGGATAAACTCTACAAGTTTAAAGTAGAATTGCTTTTCCTATAAGCGGCACAAAGCTCTTTCAATGCGGCCCCGGATGCGGGCAAAAATTCCGGCGACGCCACTATGCTCCCGCCGGAACAATATAGATTTCAACTCGCCGATTTTTCGGATTGCCTTTTTTATTCGGCGCATTCGGCGTGACCGGCCGATATTCACCAAAGGCTCGCGCACTAATCCTTGTAGGTGCTATCTGGTTGGCTCCCATAATATTAAGTACACTTATCGCCCGATGCGCCGAGAGATGCCAGTTGCTGGGATGCTTGGTCCGTGTCTCGGCCTTTTTAATAGGTATATCATCTGTGTGACCGGCGATGATAACGTCAAAATTGCTGCCTTGCTTGGAATTCAGAATTTTACATAGTGATTTGAGCGGGGCAACGGCATCGGC
The DNA here is from genome assembly GCA_964481525.1 of uncultured Pirellulales bacterium. Lineage (GTDB taxonomy): Bacteria > Planctomycetota > Phycisphaerae > Sedimentisphaerales > CAYZTY01 > CAYZTY01. The sequence continues at coordinate 6,874 of CAYZTY010000091.1, read as the reverse complement.
CGCTACCTGGTCACTGCCCTTCTCAAAAAGCAGGTCGCTTTTGAATTTTACCATTCCATTACCAGCGTCATAACTTACCATGTCGGAGGAGGCGGCGAAATCCTGCAGCATAACATTCAGCTCCACCGGCAATGAGGCCCCGCCGCGAAGCAGTTGTCCCTGAAGCGAGGTAATCAGTTGATTCTTTTGGTCGATAGCCTCTTCAAACGCTGCAACTTCCGCTTTCAACGAGTCTCTCTCGGCAGCGATGCGGTCCTCAAGGGTAGCAAGCTGATTTTTCGACTGCTCAACAGTCAGTTTAGCCACTGCTAATTGGCCTTCAAGGTCGGTTATATGCTGCTGCTGTGTGCGATTGCGGACCTTAAGGTCTTCATAATCCCTGGCTGCGACACAACCGCTGAAGAGCACCACGGAGGCCGCAAATAATGAAATGATTGAAACTTTAGCGGCTTGCATACTGTATCCTTTCCAGAATAGCTTGACCATATACATCCTTATTTTGGCTTTTTTTGAACGCTCTTTGTTTGTACCTCTCCTGTAATGATAATGCCAGGAAAAAATCTCGCCTGCCGGTTTTTTTGCCGCTTGGGTCGTGACAGCCTTACTTTTGCGCCACCTTGCCGGAAACCACCCAGGCCACAATGCTCATCGCTATTGCAATTACGGCCACGCCGCCAAGAATCCACCAAATTATATCCTGTACCGCGGTCAGAATCACGGGTCTTAAGCCGGTGGCGCTGGCTGCAACTACTATCGAAGCATAAATGATAACCAGCAAAGGCAAAAACAACACAATTCCAAAGGCATTACTGACCGGCTCCGGCGATACGGCAAGAGGTTGCAACGACGGCGCGATTTCCTGCTCTGCAAAGGCCTCTTCCTCCTTCGACTCAGGCTCGGCAGCCTCTGCAAACATTTGTTCGGCCTCGGCGGCTACATCAGGCACCGCTTCGACACCGGCGGCAGCTTCAGCACCATTGCCGGGATAAATGTCGTCCAGGATATCCGCTCCCAAAGAGGTATCATCAGCCTGCAAAGAAAGGTCTAAAAGGCCGGAGCCGCTGCCGAAACTATCGAGGCTCACATCGTCTTCGATCTTGCCCAGCTCCTTATCACCGGTAGGAATCTCGTGCGTCTCGGCTCTGGTATCCTCGGTCAACTGGTATTCAGTGTCCGTCTCACCGAGAATACTTATCCCCTGGCTGTCCACCCTCGTGTCCGCATCGCTAATGACCTCGGTTTCTTCACCGGCAGTGCTGTCCAGTCCCAACGGTACCTCCGTGGTTTCCATCGGTGTCAGTTCGATGGACGATTCATCTGAAATTACGTTCATTTCGTCCGACAGGGCATCAACCTGTTCGATTTTAAAGAGCAGATTGTCTCCGTCTCGAAATTCCCGGAGCTTACCCTGCTGAATAAGGTCTTTAACACCGTCGGCGTTTTTGCCGAGCTTTTCCATAACCTGCTGTAAAGAATAAAACATCTCTGCCATTGTAACGTTCTCTCAAAAAAAATCCGGATTAATCCATTGTTATTTGTTCTGTCTCGGTTCGGCCTCCTCCGAGACACCCTCATTTATCAGCTCTTCATACTCTTCTTCCAGACGACTTTTCTCCCTGCTGCTCAGCCTTTCCAACAGCTCTTTGACCTGCTTTGGCGTCGGCTCGGCGGTGTTAAACTCTTCCAATAACTTGTCATACTCCCAGCTTCTTGCTGCAAGCAGTCTTAGTCGATTGCGTCCCAGGGCACGCCCGTCCAGCTTATAAACCCACAGGTTCTGCAATGTCGTATCGACCATCGCAATGCCATAGTTGTCGCGGTCAATCTGAACCGGCACAACCAGCACCCGTCCCTGGGAGCCGTCCTGCGGTATTGCCTCTGCGGCGTTCGGCGTCTTCATCCGATTGCCCACGGCCCAGATATAAATCACCGCCACTGCCAGGGTCCCAAACAGCAGCAACTTGTCGGTTTGACGCCTCATCCTACCAGACCCCTGTTAAGAAAACGCCCTTGTCTCGGGCAAAACGCCTTCAAACATAAATTATACTCTTATAGAACGTAGTTGCAAAGTATTTTTTGCCTGTAACGGCTGCGCCGGCAGGCAGAAAAACCGGGGGATTGTCGAGATGCCTCCCGGTTATAATCGCTGTAATCATTATTTTCGAATGCCACCACAGACCTGCCAAATTGGCACATACGATTGGGACAGAAGGGCCGCAAAGCCGGTTTTTAGCCTTAATTGATGTTTTTGCTTGACGCGGCATACCTTTTGCACGATACAAAAAAAAGAGAAGGTCTCGGTTTATATCCGAACCGGATTTATGAGGTATATCGGACTATGAGATTCGACAAATTTACACTAAAGGCGCAGGAAGCGCTGGCCACCGCTCAGCAACTTGCAATGGCCAAGTCACATACCGTACTTTCTCCGCTGCATCTGCTAAACGTCGTTTGCAGCGATGACGAAGGTGTCGTGGCTATGATTCTGAAAAAAATCGGCACCAATGTCTCACGCATCAAGCAGATGACCGACAGCGAGCTTTCCCGGCTTGCTCAGGGCGGCAACCAGGCGCAGATAATGCCTGAACCGGTCTTCACACAGGTCGTCCTCGACGCGCAAAACCGCGCCGAGGCTATGGGCGATGAATATCTGAGTCTTGAGCATCTTCTCATTTCTCTGGCGGCAGTCGACAGTGATGCCAAAGAGATACTCCGACTCAACTCAATCACGCCCGAGCAGATTGAATCGGCTGTTAAGCAAATTCGCGGTGGCCAGAAGATAACCGACCAGAGCCCCGAGGATAAATACAACGCGCTGGAACGATACGGCATCGATTTGTTGGAGATGGCCCGGCAGGGCAAGCTCGACCCTGTAATCGGCAGGGATGATGAAATCCGGCGGTGTATGCAAGTCCTGAATCGCAGGACCAAGAACAATCCCGTCCTTATAGGCGAACCGGGCGTCGGCAAGACCGCAATCGTCGAGGGACTTGCTCAGCGAATAGTCGCGGGCGATGTGCCGACGGGCCTGAAAAATAAACGAGTCGTCGCACTCGATATGGGCTCGCTGATTGCAGGAACAAAATTCAGAGGAGAATTCGAGCAGCGCTTCAAGGCCGTTCTTAAAGAAGTAATAGATTCCGGCGGCCAGATAATACTCTTCATCGACGAGCTGCATACCGTTGTCGGTGCCGGCAAAGCCGAAGGTTCGGTCGATGCGGGCAACCTGCTTAAGCCTTCGCTTGCCCGCGGTGAGCTGCGATGCATCGGTGCAACCACAATCGACGAATATCGTAAATACCTTGAAAAGGACGCGGCGCTCGAAAGACGCTTTCAGCCGATTGTGATTAACGCGCCCACGGTGGAAGAAACCATTGCGATTCTTCGCGGCCTGAAGGACCGCTACGATACTCACCATGGTGTGCGCATAACCGACGCCGCTCTTGTCGCTGCTGCAACACTTTCCAACCGCTACATCTCGGACCGTTGGCTTCCCGACAAAGCAATAGACCTGATTGATGAAGCTGCTTCGAAACTGAGGATAGAAAACGATTCGCTGCCGGCTGAACTTGACGAGGTCCGCCGAAAGATTATGCAACTGCAAATCGAACGCGAGGCCCTGAAGAAAGAAAGCGACCCGGCCAGTAAAAAGAACCTTACGAATACTGAAAAACAATTAGCCGAGCTGCAGGAAAAAGATACTAAACTCAGTACCCAATGGGAAAGCGAGAAGCAGCGTATCGAGGTCATAAAGGAATTGAAGCAGAAGATTGAGGAGGCCCAGAATCAATTCGATAACGCCCAGCGTAAAGGTGAGCTTGAGACCGCGGCCCGGCTGAAATACGGCACCATTGCCGATTTGAAAAAGCAGCTCGAGAAAAAAGAGGCGGCCCTTGCCGCTGAATCGGCCCCGTCGAATTTAATCCAGAATGAGGTTACCGAAGAGCAGGTAGCCCAGGTAGTCTCCAAGTGGACGGGAATACCGGTGGCCAGACTACTTACCGGCGAGCGTAAAAGGCTGATGAAGATGGAGGAGGCTATCCGTGAGCGAGTGGTCGGACAGGATGAGGCCGTCAGCGCCCTGTGTAATGCGGTCCGGCGTAACCGGGCCGGGCTCGGCGACCCCAACAGGCCTATAGGAACTTTTCTTTTCCTCGGACCCACCGGCGTCGGTAAGACCGAACTCTCGAAGGCACTTGCGGAATTCTTGTTTAATGATGCAAGCGCTATGGTGCGGATTGATATGAGCGAATTTATGGAACCACATTCGGTAGCGCGTCTGATAGGTGCTCCGCCGGGATACGTCGGCTACGAAGAAGGCGGCAGATTAACCGAAGCCATTCGCCGAAAACCTTACTCAGTGATTCTGTTAGACGAAATTGAAAAGGCGCACGCGGACGTCTTTAATGTCCTGCTGCAGGTTTTTGACGAAGGCAGACTGACCGACGGAAAAGGACGAACCGTCGATTTCAAGAACACCGTCCTAATTATGACCAGCAATATCGCCAGCCAGCAGATTCAGGAGCTGACTGAGGAGCAGGGCGCCGACTGGGAAATTGAGGCACACGTTAAAGACGTTCTCAAGCGGGTGTTCAAGCCCGAGTTCCTCAACCGCATCGACGAGATAATCGTCTTTCATATGCTCACAAAGCAGCATCTCAGCAGGATTGTCGAGATACAGTTGGGCTATCTTGCCAAACGGCTTAAGAGCCGCAATATTGTGCTGCAGTTTGCCGAGAACGCCCGCAAGCAGATTATTGACGAGGGCTACGACCCTGTCTTCGGCGCAAGGCCTTTGAAGCGAACGATTCAGCAGCGTATTGAAAACAAACTCGCCGCGGAGATTCTAGCCGGCAAATTCGCCGACGGTGATACCATAAAAATCGACGCCGACGCGCACAAATTCACCTTCGAAAAAATCTGATTACACCGCCGCCGGATTACGCAAGCGTTTGAAAAACAAGCCTTTTACCGGATAAAGCCAAAAAACCTGACTTGTTTTATTCAGACAAAACAGTTATACTGCCGCGTTCTGTAAAGAACATCGAAGGCAGAATTGTTATTTTTTAAGGTGATTGTAAATGGCGGATTTGAAAGGCTTAAGTGAGGCAATTATCAAGGGGGACCAAAATGCAGCGGTAGAAATTACAAGGCAGGCACTGAAGGACGGCGATGAACCTGAAAACATCCTCAATAACGGACTCATAGCGGGAATGAACGTTATCGGAGTCCGTTTTAAAAATAACGAGGTCTATATCCCGGAGGTTCTAATCAGCGCCCGCGCTATGAAGATGGCGATGGAAATTCTCGAACCGAGACTGGTCGAGGCCGGCGTTGAGCCGATCGGAAAGTGCGTCATCGGAACCATCCAGGGTGACCTGCACGACATCGGCAAGAACCTGGTCGCAATGATGCTTAAGGGCGCCGGTTTCGAGGTTACCGATATTGGTATCGACGCCCCCGCCGAAAAATTTGTCGAGCAGGCCAAGGCAACAGGCGCACAGATTGTCGGTATGAGCACGCTTTTAACCACCACAATGCCCTCGATGGAGAAGTCGCTGAAGGCCATCAGAGACGCCGGCATAACCGTCAAGGTTATGATAGGAGGCGCGCCTGTTACCCAGAACTACGCCGACAAGATTGGTGCCGACGGCTACGCACCAGACGCGGCATCAGCCGTCGATTTGGCCAAGAGTCTGCTTAACAACTAAGCCGGCCTTAGATAATAACTAACGAAAAACAGCCCCGACAAATCGGGGCTGTTTTTTTGCGCCCAATTTGCTAAAATGTAATCTACTTGTTATAGCAGAAACTATTATGCGCACGGTTAAGAATCCAATTCTGGCTCAGCTTTTAATGCAGCTTAAATTCGCGCCTCCGAAACAGCGATTAAAACAGCTTCAGGCCGCGGAACGGCTTTTCCCCCTAATCAAGCCGGACAAACAATACCCCTTCGAATTCGTCTGCTTTCATATAACCGGTTATCGCCCGAAAGGTGAACCGGCCCAGGAACTCCTGGCTGGTTCAGAATTGAGGGGAGATTTGCAGGCATTTATCGGCAAGATAAGCAATCAACTGGCGCTGCCGGTAACGGTGGAAAAACAGCCTGTTTATACCATCGAAGAACTTGCGAACCGCTTTGCCGTGTCTACCAGAACCGTCGACCGCTGGCGAAACAGAGGACTTCTCGGCCGGAAATATATCTTTGAGAACGGAATAAAACGGCTTGGTTTTCTCCAATCAGCCGTTGATGATTTTGTGCGGCAAAACCCGAATCTCGTCAAAAAAGCCACGCGGTTCACAAGACTAACGACCAAACAAAAAGAATCAATCGTCGAACAGGCACGGGCTATGGCCGGGGAAACCACTTTGTCTCGACGACAGATTATCGAACAGCTCGCAACGAAACTCAACCGTTCATTAGAGACAATCAGGTATATCCTCATAGATTATGAAGAGCAGAATCCACGAAGGAATATTTTCAAAAAGCCTGCTGGAGTGGTGACACAAAAACGAGCCGGCGAGCTGTACAGAATGTACAAATCCAGTGCAGCCGCGAAGGAACTTATGGAAAGATTTCACAGGAGTAAAAGTTCCGTTTACCGCATCATCAATCAGCGAAGAGCACGAGAACTGCGTAATATGAAAATAGGGTATATCCACAGTGACGAATTTCTCGAGCCGGACGTAAATGAGAAAATCCTTGCTGAGCCGGTCAAAGTCAAAACGACAAAAATATCAGAGCATCTAAGTTCATTAGAGCCGGTAAAAGATTCCCTGCCGCAATATCTCGAGGCCATCAAGAATACGCCTCTGCTGACTCGGCCGATTGAGTATGAGCTTTTTCGAAGATATAACTATTTGAAATACCTGG
>CAYZTY010000090.1:0-9656 GCA_964481525.1 uncultured Pirellulales bacterium | reverse complement strand
TCCACCAGCCGGTTATTACCCCACGCTCGATACGACTATTAATGCGTTAACTAACCGGGGCGTTATAGTATTTGCACTAAACACAGCCGATTGCAGCAACGGAATAAATAAGCCCTACGGCGGCTTATACAATCAAACGGCCTTACGCCAGCAAGCGGATGACATCACCTCCGCGACGGGCGGCGAGCTTTTCTGCAGCGTTGGGTCGGGTGGTTCGAGCATTGAAGACGCCATCGTCGATGCGGTAGTAAGTGCCAGTACCTATAGCAGCCCGGAGGTTCTGCTGCACTCCTTCAGAGTACCGTCATCACGGGTTCGGGTCGAGCAGGTCGGTACCGATTACTACCATAGCTACTACCCTGAGGATGTCTGCTACCAGTATTATGTTGATTTGGAGCCTAATGAAATATTCTGGCAGGAGCAGTACCGTGACCAGACTCTTAACGACATATTCTGGCTGAGTATCGTGGCTGTTTATCCCGACCCGTGTCAGCCGCCATACCATCCGTGGGGTTGGAAGACGCGACCGTGGAGCTGGGAAGATGACGCAGTAAGATTTAAGCTTACGGACGAACCGCCGGTTGGTTCTGCGATTGACCCATGCACTGTCGAGCCTATTAAAGACCCTTTGTTTAAAGAAAGCTTTGATGTGACCTTTGAGCTTGATACCGACCCGAACTGGATTAAGTGGGAGCAGCCGTTTACGGGCATCCGTAACTGGCCTCACTATGAGGATGAGCTTTCTATGGCATTTTCCGGCGAAGAGCCTGCAACCAAGTACCTTCAGTATCCGGATTTGGACTACAGCGGAATGGACGTCCTGGCCGGTCCGCGTTCGGTAGACCTAGAAGGCACAATTGTATATGAGAAGTTCCTTGCTGACGATTTCCTATGCACGATGACAGGGCCTATCACGGATATTCATATCTGGGGCTCGTACAACGAGGATACAAGGCTTACTGAGACACCGTGGTTCAGCCTGGTTATCTACGATAATGTCCCTGCCGGTGCGAACGGCATCCCCTGGAGCAGGCCCGGCGCGGTTTTGTGGAGCACGTATATGCAGCCGACCGCCGAGATGATATTTGCGACTGGTGAAGAATCTTTCTATGACCCCAATCCTCACCAGATAGTCGGGATGGATTGGACGGTTTGGAAATTCGACTTCGATATCGACCCTGCTGAAGCATTTGTGCAGGAAGAAGGCCGAATTTACTGGCTTGGTGTTCACCATTCGTTCGACCTCAATGGTGACGGCGTAGTGGACAATAACGATTTGACGCAGTTATTGAACGCTTGGCCATCCGGGCCCTTTGGCTGGAAGACCTCGCTGGAGCACTTCGAGGATGATGCAGTATGGGCAGATGTTGATACCTTTGGGAGTAATGGGCATGTTGTTCCTTCGGGTGATATATGGGACGAACTGCGTTACCCAGAAGGGCATCAATTTGAGTATGACAGCATAGATTTGGCATTTGAAATTACAACGAAGGTGCCTGAGGAAGAGCAGATAGTAGCCGATGATTGGCCTTGCGAGGCAAATACTCCGGTGATAGCGGTTGCCTGGTGGGGCTCGTATATTGGCTACGACTTCGAGGCGTGCTCACAAGGTCCGTGGATGACGCTGCCTATTAGTCCGGATTACTTCCGTCTGGGCATCTGGACCGACGTGCCGGCCGTCCCGATTGACCCACAATCATACAGCCATCCGGGTGAGTTAGTATGGCAGTATGACGCGAATGATTACACGGAGGTCCTGGTTGGCTATGACAAACATCCAGAGTACTATGGTGACCCGAATGAGCCGGTCTTCCGTTATTCGGTAAGGTTGCCTATCGACAAATGGTTCTTACAAAATGAGGCCAACAACATCTACTGGTTGAGCGTCGAGGCGGTTTACGAAAGCCGTCAGCCCAACTATGACTGGGGCTGGACGAACCATAAGCATGTGTTTATGGATAACGCTGTTACAGGAGATGTAAATCCCGACACCGGCGAGATTACGTGGTATCCGCTTTATGACCAGACCGAAGCAAGCGAGGATATGTCGTTCATCTTGTTTACCTGGCCTGGCCCACTGTGCTGGGACGATTCCCAGTGCTATGGTGATTCCAATGCTGACCATTTCGTCGATACCGATGATTGGCCGGCTTTCCGGGATTCCTTCTATAAGAGCTATCCGGATCCGGCCTACAATCCCTGTGGTGATTACAACAGAGATGGTGTTGTGAATACCGACGATTGGCCCGCATTTAGAGACAATTTCTACAAGTCGGTGCCGCCTGTGGGTCAGCCTTACTGCACACTTGGCGGTAAGTGGCCACCTTAGGCAAGGAGTAATTGGTTTACGGTGCGGCATCTCCAGAAGTAAGTTGCAGGAGTATGCCAGAGCCTTGAGATGATGAAGGACCCTGCAGGCTGTTAAGCGGTCTGCAGGGCCCTTTTACAATGGGAAGTGCTCTATAGATGTGGAGTGGTTGATAGTCTCAGTCTGGTGGTGTGATTGTGTTTATGGTAGTCAAAGTGCGGCAGTCTGGTGAAGATGCCAGATTTTCGGTGGAGGCCGGTATAGTTTTAAACGAATAAGTGGACTTTATGGGATGGTTTTGGTTCTTTTATTTGGGTGATTGAAGTAAAAAAATAATAATTTTTTCTTTTTTTTAAGTTTTTTGTATTTGAACTGTTACAAGCAAGAGTTTAACATAGCGTTTTTGTTTTGAAAGGTTTTGATACAGGGAATCCCTACACTTATCCTCTTCGATGTTATTTTGGTTTTTAGAATCTAATCGCTTAGGTAATAGACAGCTAAGGTTTTTTCGCTTTTTTCGTTTGCCGGGCGCTTAGCCGAATATATTATCTTTGCTGCTGTAGCTCAGTCGGTAGAGCGCGTCCTTGGTAAGGACGAGGTCATGGGTCCGAATCCCATCAGCAGCTAAGTTGTAAGTTGGCTGGGACTCGATAAGGTCGGTGGAATGCCGGGACCGATAGGGTTCTGGATTAGTTCGGAATTTACTTTGGGTTGTGCGCGGTTTGTTTTAGTTGACTTTGGAAATCTTAGCGTAAAAGTAAAAGCGGCTGCGGACGACCTGAGCGGTTAACATAACAGGATTTAATAATTCCGGGAAAAGGGAAGAGCGAGTACTAACGCCGTATTAGGAGGTTAATAACAGATGGCTAAGGCAGTATTTGAGCGGACAAAACCACACGTGAATATTGGTACGATTGGTCATATTGACCACGGTAAGACGACGTTAACCGTTGCAATGATGATGCGTCTGGCTCATACGAGAGGCGGCGGTAATATTAAACGGTTCGATGAGATAGATAATGCGCCGGAGGAAAAAGAACGTGGTATTACCATAAATACTGCCCATGTAGAGTATGAGACCGACAAGCGTCACTATGCTCACGTGGACTGCCCGGGACACGCGGACTATGTCAAGAATATGATTACCGGTGCGGCTCAGATGGACGGGGCGATTTTAGTCGTGGCCGCCAGCGACGGCCCAATGCCTCAGACTCGCGAGCATATCCTGCTTGCCCGTCAGGTTAACGTGCCAAAGATTGTGGTTTTCCTGAACAAGGTCGACCAGGTTGACGACCCGGAGCTTTTGGAACTGGTGGAACTGGAGCTGCGTGAGCTGCTCTCGAAGTATGAGTTCCCGGGCGACGAGATACCGATTATCAAGGGCTCGGCGTTGAAGGCAATGGAGAGCGAGGGCAAGGACGATGAGGCATGCAAGTGTATCGACGAGCTGATGGTCGTGGTAGACGATTATATCCCGGTTCCGGAGCGTGATATTGATAAGCCGTTTCTTATGCCTGTGGAAGATGTTTTCAGCATCAAGGGCCGAGGGACGGTCGGTACGGGGAGGGTTGATCGTGGTATAGTGCGAGTTGGTGGGGAGATAGAAATAGTGGGGCTGGCGAAAGAGACACGCAAGACAGTTGTAACCGGGGTCGAGATGTTTAACAAGACGCTGGACGAGGGCAGGGCGGGAGATAATATCGGTATTCTTCTGCGTGGCGTGGAAAAGAAAGACCTGGAGCGTGGTCAGGTAATAGCGGCCCCCGGCACAATTACTCCTCATACCAAGTTTGAGGCGGAGGTATATGTTTTAGCCAAGGAAGAAGGTGGTCGTCATACACCATTCTTCCCGGGTTACAGACCTCAATTCTATTTCCGAACGACTGATGTTACCGGCAAGGTCGAGGCAATTAAGAGCCGCGAAGGAAAACCTGCAGAGATGTGTATGCCGGGCGACAACATATCGATGGAAGTCTCGATTATATCGCCGATTGCGATGGAGGAAGGTCTTCGTTTCGCGATTCGTGAAGGCGGCCGGACAGTTGGCGCCGGTGTAGTAACGAAGGTCGTTGAATAAGCCGAATTTGAACAAACAAGGATGGCGTGCTTTTCACGGCTTCCCGGTCTGGTGGATTAGTCTGACTACAGCAGGCCGAGTTACGTGAGTGTTTATAGCAGAGAACAGTTATGGCGAAAGGCAGCAAACGAGAATATGTGTGGCTGGAATGTACCAGCTGCCGGGAACGCAATTACCGCACCGAGGTAAGCGTGTCCAAAGGGACTCCGAAGCTGGAGTTGAAGAAGTACTGCAAGAAGGAACGGAAGCGAACGGTACATAAAATCCGACGCAAATAAAAATGAGGACCCAGGCCAGTAGCTCAATTTGGCAGAGCAGCGGTCTCCAAAACCGCAGGTTGGGGGTTCAAGTCCCTCCTGGCCTGTGTGTTTTGTGCGGTGATTTTAGAACGTTACATAATTAAGTGAAGGATTATTCTGCATAATGTTATTCGAAGTATATAAACGAGGTCAGGGCTACTACACGCGGCTTTTTACGGCGCTGGGGTGCGGAATAGGTGCGGCAATAGGTTGTTGGCGGCTTTATGAGAAGCTGGGCGGTTTGATTGCTTCTACCAGCACAAGAATATGGATACAGACCTTTGTGCCGGTCGGATTGTTTGTTGCCTTTGCGATACTTGTTTTCCTGCTGGTAAATAAACCCAAAGTTGCGGACTTTATGATTGCAGCAGAGGGTGAGATGAAAAAGGTAAGCTGGTCGAGCAGGAAAGAGATAGCCGTCTCGACCTTTATTGTAATCCTTGTTGTTATCTGTGTGGCGTTATTATTGATGTGTACCGATTTATTTTTTCAGTTCTTTTTCAGAGCCATCCGTCTGTTAAAGTAAGAATTAGAGGGTTATGTATCGATTATGCAATGGTATGTACTACGAGTTGCGTCAAATAAGGAACAGCAGGTCAGAGACGCTCTCGAGAGGAAAGTTACGGTGGAGGCTCTGAATGACGTTATAGGCAGGATAATGGTTCCGACGGAGCAGATTAAGCGTATCCGTAGCGGCAGGCAGAAGGTTCACAGACGCAAGCTTTATCCCGGATATGTCTTTATGGAGATGCAGCCAAAGGAGGATGGGCGAATCCCGGAGAAGGCGTGGTTCGTAATAAAAGAGACAATGGGAGTGGGTGATTTTGTAGGAACAGAAGGGGTGCCTACCCCGATGCGTGACACGGATGTGGTAAAGATGCTGTCTGAAGTTGAGAAGCCGGATGATTCACCCAGCATCAAAGTGGATTTCAAGAAAGGCGATTTGGCCAAGATTCGTGAGGGGGCCTTTGAGAATTTCGAAGGGACTGTCGACTCCATTGACTCAGAGCGGGGAATCGTGCGGGTAATTGTGACGATTTTCGGGCGAAGCACGCCGCTGGATATAGAGTACTGGCAGATAGAGAAATTATAAGCAGTTTTTACAGGTATTAATAATGGCTAAGAAGGTAGTATTTCAAATCAAATTGCAGGCACCTGGCGGTCAGGCGACTCCTGCGCCGCCGATAGGGCCGGCGCTGGGGCAGCGCGGCGTTAATATCGGCCAATTCGTCTCGCAGTTTAATGAAAGGACAAAAGAGCTAAACGGGATGATTGTGCCGGTGGTGATAAAGGTATACGGTGATAAGAGCTTTACCTTCGAGGTGAAGAGTCCACCGGCGGCGGTTCTTTTGAAGGATGAAGCTCAAATTGCAAAGGGTAGCGGTATTCCAAACAAAGAGAAAGCAGGCAAAGTCAGCCGGGAACAGATACGCAAAATAGCGGAGCGGAAATTCAACGACCTTAACGCTTACGATTTGGACGAGGCCGAAAAGATTATCGAAGGAACGGCCCGGAGTATGGGAATAGAGATAGAGAATTAAATTCGGACGGCAGGTGATGACAGAACGGTGTAGTGAGCCTGGTATCATTTTCCTGTTTATCGAGATTTTGCCGTGCAGGATGTATAGTAAGAGGGAAAGTTAGGTTTATACGCAAGGCGACTTATGAGTCATAGAAGTAAAAGATATATGAAGCAGGCTGAGGTATTAGAGAAAGGGCCGATGGAGCTTGCGGAGGCCGTCAGGCAAATCAAATCTGTTGCCACGACCGGCTTTGACCAAAGTATTGAATGTGTGATTCATTTGGGTATTGACCCGAAACAGGCCGACCAGCAGGTCCGCGGTGCGGTCTCACTTCCGAATGGCATAGGCAAACAAAAAAAGGTAATTGCTTTTTGTGAGGAATCCGAGGTGGAAGGGGCCAGGCAGGCAGGTGCTACCGAGGTGGGGTGTGATGAGTTGGTTGAAAAGATTCAGGGCGGCTGGGCGGATTTCGACGTAGCCATTGCTTCGCCGAAAGTAATGGGTAAGGTCGGCAGGCTTGGACGTATCCTGGGACCTCAGGGCAAGATGCCTACACCAAAGAACGGCACTGTAACGACCGACGTTGCCAAAGCGGTATCAGAATTCGCCGCAGGGAAAGTGGAGTTTAGAAACGATGGCGGCGGTAATGTGCACGTTGTTGTGGGTAAACAGAGTTTTGATGCAGAGAAGCTGATTGGCAATATCGAGGCTTTTATTACGCATATAAAAAGGATTCGACCTGTATCGGCAAAAGGCAGCTATATTAAAAATATGTTCATATCCGCGACTATGAGTCCGAGCGTGCAGATAATCGTATGAAGTAAGAATCAGTTTATGACGCATCCGGCCTGCAGAGAAGGGCCGGTTAGACGGTTTTATCGAGGTCAGTTTCCTAAACAGGTGAAACAATGAGCAGATATGTAAAGGAATTGCTTCAGCAGGAGCTGGAAAATAAATTCAAGGATGTTAACAACTTGCTGATTGTCAGTTTAGCGGGTATTGGAGGTATTGAGAACAATCAGATGCGCGGGGTGCTCAAAGAGAAGGCGATAAAACTTCAAGTGGTAAGAAATTCGCTGATGAAAAGGGCCCTCGAGAATCTCGGGATGGCGGCGGCGGGGATTTTATTTACCGGCCCGTGTGCTGTAACCTACGGCGGTGAAAGTATTGTTGATGTTGCGAAAGAGATTGCTTCCTGGAGCCATAAACTGCCGGGGCTCGAGATTAAAGGTGCTTATGTCGATGGACGGGCCCTGGATACCGAAGCAGCTGTGGCCCTTTCGAGGATGCTAAACCTCTCGCAACTCAGAAGCGAGATTGTTGCTCTTGCAAAGTCACCCGGCTCGAGGATAGCCGCTGTAATAGCAAGCCCGGCGCAAGTTATAGCTGGCTGCATACAAACTATTGTCGAAAAGGCCGAAAAGCAGGCGGCATAGGCCTGAAACTACAAGACAAAACTTGTAAGAACTTGAGAGACTTGAGATTGTGAGTTGAAGGCCGATTAGGAGGTGGGTTGCGATAAGTAAATAATAGAATTGCTTTTGCGGTTGCCCCGATTACGGGTTAAACGAGACGAAGGAGTCTCGGCTACTACAGAAGTTTTCAAGCGATAGGAGTTTTTTGAAATGACAAAAGAAAAAGAGGCAGACAGCAAAGAAAGCAAAAGCTGGAGTAAAAAGGCCAAGGAACTCGGCGATAAGATTATGGGTTTGACGCTGATGGAGGCCAAGGAGCTTGGTGATTATCTGAAAGACGAACACGGCATTGAACCAGCTGCAGGCGGAGCAGTGATGGTAGCGGGTGCTATGCCGGCGGCCGGTGTTGTAGAGGAAGCCGAGGAAAAGACTACTTTTGACGTGATTCTGAAGGAGTTTGGTGACAAGAAGATTCAGGTCATCAAGGAAGTACGCGCTTTAACCTCATTGGGTCTCAAGGAGGCCAAGGACCTTGTGGAAGGGGTGCCCAAGCCGGTCAAAGAAGCTGTGAGCAAGGCGGAGGCCGAGGAAGCACAAAAGAAATTGCAGGAGGCCGGTGCAACGGTAGAGATTAAATGAGGCAGCGGTTGAGTTTACGAGCGTTCGATATATGCAGTTTTGACGTGAGAGACAGTTTGTGTCCAGTTTATAAGGCTTACACGAATAGCGAAACTATTAACTTGGAGAGTGTTTGATGGTTTCTGAAACATTACGTGAATTCAGCAAAATAGGCGATGCCGTCGGGATACCGGACTTGATACAAATCCAACGGGACAGTTATCGCAGGTTTTTGCAGGAACATCTTGAGCCAACCAAGAGGAAAAACATCGGTCTTGAGGCGCTGTTTCGGGAGGTGTTCCCGATAGAAAGCTACGACAAGACGATGCGTTTGGAATATGTTTTCTACGAGCTGGATAGACCGCGTTACAGTCCTCAGGAATGCAGAGACCTGCGTCTGACTTACGGTTATCCGCTGAAGGTTTGTTGTCGATTGCATCGCCAGGCTGGGGAGGACCTTGCTGAGCAGTTGGTGTATCTTGGTGAAATACCGGTTATGGTGGGCGGAGGTGAATTTATCATAAACGGTGCCGAGCGTGTGATAGTCAACCAGTTGCACAGGAGTCCGGGCGTCGATTTTCTTATCGAGAGCAAGGAAGGCGACCGGGTATTGCACGGGGGTCGAATAATACCGGAGCGCGGCAGCTGGATAGAGATAAACGTAACACGCAAGGACGTAATGGTGGTCAGAATCGACCAGTCCAGCAAGATACCGGCGACGACTTTTTTGCGTGCGATGGCCGAGGATTATGGCACGACGGAACAAATTATTCGGGTTTTCCATTCGACGAAAAAGCTTTCCGCCTCGAAGTTGGATGCGTCGATGTGGGCGGTCTGTCCTGTGGTCGATGAGAAGAGCGGTGAGTTAATAGTTGATGCAGGCACTCAGGTCGGTGACCGACTGCAGCACATCCGACAGAGTAAGGTCAAAGAGGTCGAGATTATTGATGATTTGAGCGATATGCTGATTGTTAACACTCTGGCGGAAGACGACTGTCAAAATCACGAGAAAGCATTGTTGAAGATTTATACGCGTCTCAGGCCCGGCAATCCTCCGCAAATAGACAAAGCGAACACTTTCTTTACCGAGAAATTTTATGACTCCAACCGTTACAGGCTGGGAAAAGTCGGCAGATTTAGATTGAACCGCAAATTTGGTCAAGACGTGACGGAGGACGAGATGACGCTTCGGCCGAATGATTTTCTCAATAGTATGAAATATATATTTGGATTGCGGAACAATCAGGGGGCGATTGATGATATCGACCATTTAGGCAACAGGAGACTTCGGACGATTGAGGAGTTGGGTGCCGATGAGATTCGCAAAGGATTGTTGAAACTGCGCCGTACTGTTCAGGAACGTATGAGTATGAGTATGAGTATGAAAGACCCTGAGCATGTGATTCGGATAGCAGA
>CAYZTY010000089.1:0-9781 GCA_964481525.1 uncultured Pirellulales bacterium | reverse complement strand
CAAAGCTGAACAGGGCCTGGTTGTGAGCCGAAGTGGTGATAAGAGTATCAGGGTTTCGATTGACTATATCACGAAGCACCCGAAGTATGGTAAATACCTCCGGCGGAGTACGAAATTAGGCGTTCATGACGCCTCGAATCAGGCGGAGGTGGGCGACTTGGTAGAGATTGTCAAATGCCGGCCTATGAGTAAGATGAAGAGTTATCGGCTGGTTCGAGTGATAAAGAAAAACGGCGGGGAGTAGACCGCCGTGCGGCAGCAGGAGAAACCGCTGAAACTAAAGGAGCGTGAAATTGATCCAACAGGAAAGCATGTTGGTTATTGCGGATAATAGCGGAGCAAAGAGTGCGCAGTGCATAAAGGTTCTTGGCAGCAGTACCGCACGCGGCAAATTTACACGACCGACAGCTACCGTAGGTGACATCGTGTGCGTGGCTATAAAGAAGTCGCTGCCGAGCTGTCAGCTTGACGACAAGAAGGTACACAAGTGTGTAATTATTCGAACGAGAAGTCCTGTCCGACGGCTTGACGGCAGTTATGTGCGTTTTGACAGTAATGCGGCGGTTTTTATTGATAACGATGGTAATCCCATAGGGACGCGGATTTTTGGTGCTGTTGCCCGAGAGTTACGCGAGAAAAACTTTATGAAGATTATTTCTCTGGCAAGCGAGGTTGTTTGACTGTTTTTGAGACCTGGCTGCGTACAGAGTCGATGGGAAAATGTTATGGCCCGGCACATAAAGAAAGGTGATATGGTTCAGATTACATCAGGTGACTCCAAGGGAGCGACCGGCAGAGTTCTTCGTGTCATTCCCGATGCAAACAAGGTTGTGGTTGAGGGCTGCAATAGAAAATACAAGCATGTGCGCCCGTCGCAGAAGAATCCGCAGGGAGGACGAGTTCAGATAGAGCAGCCTATACATATAAGCAACGTTCTGCCGATGAACCCGAAAAGCTCGGCGGCGACCCGGGTCCGCTATGAAAAAGGAAAGGACGGCAGTAAAAAACGAGTTGCGGTTGACGGAACGGAGTTAGGCGTAGTCAGAAGGAGTTCGGAATAAGCTGTAATAATGATGGATGAAAACAAAGAAATAAAAGGTTATTCAGTATTGTTTTTTGAGCGAGGTTTTTTGTGGCACGTTTGAAGGACGTATACAGGTCGCAGATAGTACAGGCTCTTCAGGAAAGATTCAACTACAGCAGCCCGATGGCTGTGCCGAAAGTAGAGAAGATAATCGTTTCTATGGGAATTGGCAGGTCAACCCAGGACAAGAAGTTTTTGGATGCGGCCGCGAAGGATATAGCCCTAATTACAGGCCAGAAGCCGTTGGTTTGTAAGGCGAAGAAAAGCGTTTCTAATTTCAAGCTTCGTCAGGGAAATCCGATTGGATTGAAGGTTACACTGCGCAGAGAACGAATGTTCGAGTTTATGGACAGGTTGGTCAACCTTGCGATTCCGCGTGTTAAAGACTTTCGTGGGCTGGCCCCGAATAGTTTTGACGGGCGGGGCAACTACTCGATAGGCCTGAATGAACAAGGTGTTTTTCCGGAAATTAACTTAGCCGAGATTCAGTTTACACAGGGTATGAATATAACTTTTGTAACGACGGCGAAGAGCGACGAAGAAGGCAAAGAATTGCTCAGGCTGTTCGGCATGCCCTTCCGTGAGCTGTGAGATTTATAGCCGTATCCTGCTGTTGTTTTTTGCTCGTGCCTGAATAACGGTTGCGGGCGGCAGGTTTAGATAACAGATACGTTGGTTGGAGCTTGTAATGTCAACAAAGGCTCTGGAAAACAAGGCCAAAAAGAAGCCTAAGTTTAAGGTCAGGGCGTATAGTCGCTGTGAATTTTGCGGAAGGTCGCGCGGAGTCTATCGAAGGTTTAAGATTTGCCGTATATGTTTCAGGACGCTGGCGAACGAGGGCAAGATTCCCGGTGTAAGAAAAGCAAGTTGGTGATTTTCGATATATGTTGCGGGCCGAGGCCGGAGGAAGAAGGAATTGTTTAAGGCACGGCCCAATTGCCTGGAGTGTAATAAATGAGTTTTAATGACCCGATAGCAGATATGCTTACAAGGATTCGCAATGCTTTGAGGGCTAATAAGCCTCGTGTTAAAATTAAAGCTTCCGGTGTATGCCGGGGCATAGCAGAGGTGCTGAAACAAGAGGGTTATATTGTTGATTATGACAGTATTGAAGACGACAAACAGGGAATATTGCGTATTGAACTGAAGTACAGTGAGGTGGGCGAGCCGATTATTCGCGAGATAAAGAGGACCAGTAAACCGGGCCACAGAATATATTTACCTGTTGGAAAACTGCCGGTGGTGTTAGGAGGGCTAGGGATAGCAATTATTTCGACGAGTAAAGGCGTAATGAGTGACGTTAATTGCCGGAAGCAAAACGTCGGCGGCGAGGTGCTTTGCACATTGAGCTGAGTAATGTGAAACCGAAAGGGACAAACGAGCATTGTTTGTTTCTTAATTGTGAGAGATGTGAATGAGTCGTATAGGTAAAAGACCAATAGCGATACCTGAAGGTGTGAAGGTCGAACAAAGTGGGCGTACTGTCAAAGTATCAGGTAAGCAGGGTAATTTGCAGATGGAGCACCATCCTTCAATTTCAGTGAAAGTGGAAGACCAGAGGATAGTTGTTGAGAATCCTCGAGAGGACAACCGGTTCTGCAGGGCCATGCACGGTACGACCAGAGCGCTAATTGCTAATATGGTAACCGGCGTCCGTGAAGGCTTTGAAAAAAAGATGGAGATATACGGGACTGGTTACAATGTTAAAGAGCAAGACGGCAAACTGGTTCTTCAGGTGGGTTATTGTCATCCGGTAGGGCTTGTAATACCGGAGGGTGTTAAGGTGAAGATAGAGGTGGCTGCAACACGAGGTAATGATGTGCCGGCAAAGTTTACACTGTTTAGCGCTGATAAGATAACACTTGGTCGGTTCGCAGCCGAGATTCGCAAAATCCGGCCGCCCGAGCCTTACAAAGGCAAAGGCATTCGTTATGCCGACGAAGTGGTCAGGCGGAAAGCCGGCAAGGCATTTGCCTCTGGTGCGGTATAAAGGTGAGCGAGAGGAAACCGATTTAGGATTTGCTTTTTATGCAGGTCAACAAGTTACACAAAGCCAGAAACAGGCGACGATATGCGGTCAGGAAGAAGGTCTATGGTACGCCGGAGGCCCCAAGACTGTCGGTGCACCGCTCCAACCGCCATATTTATACTCAGATTATAGACGATGTTGCGGGCGTGACGCTGGCTGCGGCCAGCACAAGGTCCAAAAGTGTCAGGGAGAAAATTTCAGGATGCGGTAATAAAGCTGCGGCGGAGGCTGTTGGGACGGCCGTTGCGAGGCACGCAGCTCAGGTAGGTATTAAGCGGGTTCGATTTGACCGAGGCAGGTACAAGTTTCATGGTCGGGTGAAGGTCTTGGCTGAGG
Organism: uncultured Pirellulales bacterium; assembly: GCA_964481525.1. GTDB lineage: Bacteria > Planctomycetota > Phycisphaerae > Sedimentisphaerales > CAYZTY01 > CAYZTY01. Next base: position 6,332 of record CAYZTY010000089.1, on the reverse strand, counting down.
CGGCTCGAAAAGCCGGGCTTGTATTTTAGTGTGAGGGATATTCCGTAACCACGTAGTCCGGTCTTCGGACTTTAACGTTGAACTTGGAGAGAAAAGATTGGCAGAGGAATCCAGAAAATCATTGGCGCCGGGTGGTTCAGTAAATTTGAAGTCGCGTAGTGAGCAGCGGCCGGGTGTTGCATTGGCTGTGAGTTCGCTGGAGGAACAGCCGCTGGAAAACACAGTGGTGAAGATATTTCGCTGTGCGAAGGTTGTCAAGGGAGGCCGGCGGTTTAGCTTCGGAGCTTTGGTAGTGGTCGGAGACCACGCCGGCACAGTTGGTGTTGGTTATGGCAAGGCTAAGGAAGCCCCGCTTTCGGTTGAAAAGGGCGTCAAGGGTGCGAAGAAAAATCTACACAAGATAGTATTATCCGGCCGGACACTGCCTCATAAAATCATAGGTAAGCACGAGGCGACGAAGATAGCATTGATACCGGCCAGTCCGGGTACCGGCGTTATTGCCGGTTCCAGCGCCCGTGCGGTGTTGGAGTTCGCGGGTGTTCGAGACGTTCTTACGAAGGTTTACGGCAGCACCGCGGCAAAGAACGTGGTTAAGGCCACGTTGGACGGTTTACTGAGGCTTCGCAGTAAAGAGCAGGTAGAGGCTCTTCGTGGAGTAAAGATAGAACTGATTAAAGGACGGTGACAGAAAAGATGTTGAGTCATGAAATAACTTCGGTTGTGCACAGGAAGAAGGCTTCCAAGAGAATTGGCAAAGGCGGCGTAAGGGGCAAGACATGCGGCCGAGGGCATAAAGGCAGTGGCAGTAGAGCCGGTTCGTTTGCCCGGCCGACTTACGAAGGCGGTCAGATGCCCTTGTTCCGCAGATTGCCGAAACGTGGCTTTAACAATGCGCGCTTCACAAAGAAATATGAAGTAGTAAATGTTTCCCAACTGGACAGATTCGAAGATGGAGATATCGTCGGAATTGAACAATTGGCGCGTATTGGCCTGGTGGATGGTATACGAAGCCGGGTCAAGATTCTCGGTGAAGGGGAACTGACCAAGAGACTGCATGTTGCGGCACACAAGTTTTCGAAAACGGCCGAGCAAAAAATAGTAGCTTGCGGGGGCAGGGCACAGATGTTGGGTTGGGTGGAAGCTGCGAAGGGTTAGGATAAAATTATGCTTGGAACAGTCATAAACATATTTAAGATTCCCGAGCTGAGGAAGAAAATCCTTTTCACCATTGCGCTTTTATGCATTTACCGGATTGGTTTTCATATACCGGTACCGGGTTTTGACCAGGCCAAGATAGAAGCAGCGGCAACGAGCAGAGACACGGACAGTCCGTTAGGAAGAGTGGCAGAATACCTGCAAATATTTACGGGCGGTACATTGAGCAAAAGCAGCTTGTTCGGGCTTGGGATTATGCCGTACATATCCGCCTCTATTATATTAATGCTGCTTGGTGAGGTGGTGCCTGCCTTGCACAAGTTGCGGCAGGAGGGCCAGACGGGCTATAAGAAGATACAGGAGTATACACGATACCTGACCGTTGTGTTATGTGTTATCCAATCGATGATGTACCTTAGGGTGCTGGGTCCATATACTTACGCAGGCATGCATACATCGGCACTGCTTTTTGGTGTGGTCGGGATGACCGCGGGCACACTTTTCATGATGTGGCTGGGAGAACAGATAGATGAATATGGCATCGGCAACGGCATAAGCCTGCTGATTATGGCCGGCATTCTTGCCAGGCTTCCGTGGGCGGTCAGTATGGTCTGGCAAAACGCTGACTTCAGTGTGGGGGCTGCAGAGGGCAAGCTGGGTCCGGCGAAGATATTATTCCTGATTGGTGCATTTATTTTTGTGGTTGCAGGCGCCATACTAATAACTCAGGGACAAAGACGCATCCCGATTCAGCAGGCCAAGCAGATGCGTGGACGGCGGATGTACGGTGGTCAAAGGCATTACCTGCCGCTTAGAGTCAATCACGGCGGCGTGATGCCAATTATCTTTGCTTCCAGCTTTATGATGCTGCCGCCCGTGATATTTGGGCAGTTGGCGAGGGTCGAACTTCTGGCCAACTCGCGGACCCTACTGGAAATAAGAAATGCGTTAAGTCCGGCGGCTTATACCTATAACCTCCTGTATACCGCAATGATATTTTTGTTTGCATATTTCTGGACAACCGTGCAGTTTCAGCCCAAGGATATGGCCAAGAGGCTGCGTGATATGGGAAGTTTTATCCCCGGTCTTCGTCCTGGACACCGGACAAGCGAATATCTTGAGACGGTTATGAGCAGGATAACTTATTATGGCGCGATATTTTTAGCAATAATAGCTGTTGTTCCGACGGTAGTCTCACAGTCACTTGGAATTGACTGGCGTGTCGCAACGTTTCTTGGCGGTACAGGCTTGTTGATTGTGGTTAGCGTTTCACTTGACCTGGTTCAGAGAATCGAAGCGAATCTGATAACGCGGCATTATGAGGGCTTCAGCGAGACCGGACGCATTAAAGGAGCTTTTAGATGAAAATAATTTTGCTCGGCTCACCCGGGGCCGGCAAGGGAACACATTGTAAGCGTATTGTTGAAAAATACGGTGTGGCGCATTTATCCAGCGGTGATATACTTCGCAGGGAACGTTTGGACGGAACTGAGCTGGGTAAAAAGGCACAGGATTTTATGGATGCAGGTGAGCTTGTACCGGATGATATAGTCATAGAAATGATGTTAGGTGCGATAAAGAAATCCGGCCCAGCCGGTTATATACTTGATGGTTTTCCCCGGACGGTTATTCAGGCCGATAGACTTGATAATGCATTAAGCCGGGCGGGAGAAAAAATAGATATCGTTTTAAACCTGAGGATAACTGACGAGGTTGTTGTCTCACGGATTACCGGCAGACGTAGTTGTCCCAAATGCGGAGCGGTTTATCACATTGAAAATTTGAAGCCAAAACAAGAGGGCATCTGTGATTATGATGGAAGCCAACTCATTCAGCGGCCTGATGACAAGCCTGAAGTAGTTACAAGAAGGCTTGAAGCATACCGTGAACAGACCGTTGCTGTTGTGGGCTATTATGAAAGGACTCATACGGTTTACCATATTGATGCAAACGAACCTCTTGAGAATATTATCGCTGATGTATTTGGAAAATTAGACAGCCTTGTTGCCTCACAGACTTGCGGGAGCGATTAGTTTAATGGCTGTAACGCTTCGCAGTCGCAGAGAGATAGAGTTACTTCGCCGGGCGGGGGCTGTGGTGGCGAAGGTTCTTTGTCAATTAAAAGAGAATGCTGAGCCGGGCATTAGCACGGCGGAACTTGACGAGTTGGCATCGCGGATTACGGTTGAAGCGGGCGCCGAAGCGTTGTTTAAGGGCGTTCGCAGCCCCACTGCCAAGTTTGCTTTTCCGGGAGTGATTTGTGCCTCGATAAACGAACAGTTAGTGCATGGGATACCTTCGCCGGTTGTCAAACTACGACAGGGTGATATACTAAGCATTGATTACGGTGCGAGACTGGCGGGCTATTGTGGTGATGCGGCGTTAACGGTAGCGGTTGGGCGTATTTCCGCCGACCGGCAACGGCTGATGGATGTTACGAAGCGGCTTCTTGATATAGCTATTGAAAAATCGGCCCCGGGTATCAAGTGGAGTCAAATTGCCGCTCAAATGCAGGAGTGTGCTGAGTCCGCGGGTTTTTCGGTAGTAAGAGAGTTTGTTGGACACGGAATCGGCACCGAAATGTGGGAAGAGCCGAAAGTGCCGAATTTTGTCAGTGACGAGCTGCTTGCCGATGATATTTTTTTGCAAGAAGGGATGGTTTTTGCGGTTGAACCAATGGTTAATATGGGCTCTTGTGATGTGAAAACTTTGAGGGACGGCTGGACAGTAGTTACAAGAGACCGAAAGTGCTCGGCGCATTTTGAGCACACGATAGTGATACTTGAAAATGGGTGTGAGGTACTGACTGAGTAGGGATTAGATGATCGGCAAAGACCGGCCAGGGACGGCGAGACTAAGCTTTTTTCTGCAGGCTGTTTACGGTTAATGGCGAAAAAAGATGCGATAAGGCTGGATGCGAAAGTGGTTGAGGCGTTGCCTAACGCGATGTTCAGGGTCGAATTGGAGAACGGCCATAAGGTGTTGGCGCATGTCTCGGGAAAGATGCGAATGCATTTTATTCGCATTTTGCCGGGAGATATGGTTACTTTGGAGATGTCCCCTTATGACCTGACTCGCGGTCGAATAATTATGCGTAAATAGCTGAATTGCAGTACTGTGTTATATAACGGCTTATAAGAAGGGTAAAAGGTTATGAAAGTTAGAAGTTCAGTAAAACGTATTTGTGAGAATTGCAGAATTGTCCGCCGAAAGGGTGTGGTGCGGGTTATATGTTCGAACCCGCGTCACAAACAGCGGCAGGGCTGATTATACGGTTTAGGTTTAACAAAACAGGGAGTTAATATGCCGCGTATCGTTGGAGTTGATGTGCCGAATAACAAGCCCGCATGGATTGCCCTTACCTATATTTTCGGCATAGGTAAGCACGCCTCGCGGGAGATTTTGAAGGAGGCCGGGATTGAAGGAACTGTGCGTGCCGGCAAGCTGGCTGAAGATGAATTGAGTCGGATAACCCAGGTAATAGAGCGCAACTGTACGATAGAAGGACAATTACGCAGACAGGTATCCCAGAATATAGCAAGGCTGCGTGATATAAAATGCTATCGAGGTCTTAGGCATCGGCGCGGTCTGCCGGTTCGTGGTCAACAGACTCAAAGCAATGCACGGACGCGTAAGGGTCCGAGAAAGACCGTGGCCGGTAAAAAGGGCGTTAAAGATATGCATTAAGATATTGTTTTGGCAGTTTCAAATGTAAATTAACGGCGTTAAGCCAATAAGAAAGTTGGAGATATCAGGCGCTATGGCAAAAATGTCAAGACGGAGAATTAGGAGAAATGTGGCTAAGGCCGTCGCTCATATTAAAGCGACGTTTAATAACACGTTGATAACTATTACAGATATGGACGGAGATACAATTTGTCACGACTCGGCGGGTACGGTAGGTTTCAAAGGGTCTCGTAAGAGCACTCCTTTTGCTGCACAGCGTGCTGCACAGAAATGTGCCAACTCGGCCATTCGCTCCGGAGTCCGCGAAGTTGAGATTAAGGTCAAAGGCCCGGGCTCAGGTCGGGAATCTGCGATTGCGGCGATGCAGCAGGCCGGTCTGCGTATTGCCTCAATAGAAGATGTTACACCGATTCCTCATAATGGATGTCGACCTCGCAAACGTCGCCGAGTCTAAGATTCGGCAGGAAAACAGAAGGTAAATCGAACGTAGAGTGGAATTTTATCAAAGTGGAATTTTATAGGAGATAGATATAACAAATGGGACGTTATCTGGGTCCATCCTGTAGGCTTTGTCGCCGTGAAGGAATGAAACTGATGCTTAAGGGCATCAAATGCGAGACCGCGAAATGCCCGATCGAAAAACGTACGCGCAATACGGCCCCTGGAATGCACGGGTGGCGTAGAGGTCGGGGCAGTGAGTATGCCGTTCGGCTGAGGGAAAAGCAAAAAGTTAAACGCTACTACGGAGTTTTTGAGAATCAGTTTATGCGGTTTTTCCGTCTTGCCGAGCGGATTAGGGGCAACACCGGCGAGCAGCTGCTCTGTTTGCTCGAGAGACGGCTGGATAATGCGGTTTACAAGCTCAATTTCGCCCCTTCTCGAAAAGCGGCAAGACAGTTAGTGAATCACGGCCATATCGATGTGAACGGCCGAGAGGTTAATGTGTGTGACCACCTGCTCAAAGTTGGTGATAAAATCAGTACGAAGAAATCGGAGAAGAGCTTAAAGCTGGTAAGGGCGCAGTTGGAAAGTAATCCGAACTTTGTTACTCAGGCGTGGCTGCAGCTGGATTCGCAAGGGGCGCGGGCGACAGTTGTGGCGCTGCCTAGTCGTGATGATGTTCAGCTTCCTATTGAGGACCACCTTGTGGTCGAATTTTGTTCGAGATAGCAGTGAGGTAATATAATTTGGTCTCTGACAAAAACAACAATTGGCGAGTGTTGACCGAAGGCAGAAAAGCTCAGAGAACCAGCGACAAATTTTAGGGAGTCGATAGATGAGGATTACGTGGCGTGGTTTGGAATTGCCTACTCGTATCGAAAGAGACAAGGAAGTATCTACAAACAATTACGGACGATTTATAATTGAGCCGTTTGAACGTGGATTTGGCACGACAATTGGCAATAGCTTGAGGCGCATACTACTCTCATCATTGCAGGGAGCGGCCGTTACCTCCATTAAGATTTCGGGTGTTGACCATGAATTTACAA
>CAYZTY010000088.1:0-9950 GCA_964481525.1 uncultured Pirellulales bacterium | reverse complement strand
CACCGGAGAGCAAGGATAACCCAGAGAAGAAAACAAAATCAAAAAGGAAAAAAGCAGAAGTGCCAGAGCTGCCTTTCAAAGAAAAAGGGAAGACTAAAGAGTCATAATTAAACCGTTGATTGTTCTGGGTCAATTCTGGGTTGACGGAAAGCCGGCTGTTAAGGTACACTGTAAAGGTCTTGGAGTCGAAAGGTTGTGGTCAGTGTTGATATAAAGGAATTGCAGGGATGGCGATTCTGGTGGGTATAGATGAGGCGGGTTACGGGCCTATTTTGGGGCCGTTGGTTGTTTCTTTGACTGCTTTTTCACTTCCTGAAAAACTCCTCGGTGCAGACCTTTGGCAGCTTTTGGGAGATAGTCTCAGCAGGAAGACAAAGATAGCGGCAGGCCGGTTGATTATTGACGACAGCAAGAAAGTATACAGGCGACCTGCGGATATTGGTGTGCTGGCCAGGAGTATTCTTTCGTGCTTGAGGACCCTTGAGCCCCGATTCTTTGTATCGGGGCCGGGTAACGTGGGAGAACTGTTTGAGATTCTTTGTCCGGATTGTGTCGGCAGATTAAGTGAATACCCGTGGTATCAGGGCCTTTGGGCAAGCAGGCTTGATAGCGATACTTCCGATGTGGCGATTGCTTCGAAGGTGCTGGCAAAGGACCTTCAATCGCGAGGTATCCGTTTTGTTGGGATACGAAGTTGTTGTCTTGACGTTGCACATTACAACAGGATGGTATCCGCAAGCCGTAACAAGGCAAGGGTGCTTTTCTCCGGAATATCAGGACTTATTAAAGACGTCTTTGATAGTTTGCCTGAACGGCATCTGCAGATAATCGTTGACCGGCAGTCCGGAAGGCTTAGGTATACCTCGGTGCTTCGGCGAAGCTTTGCGGATATGCAGCTGGCGGTGCTGCGAGAGGATAAGGACACCAGCAGCTATGAATTGAGCAAGGACGGCAGGCGGATGCGTTTGCACTTTGTAGTTGATGCGGACGATAAGTTTCTGCCGGTATCGCTGGCTTCTATGGTGAGTAAATATCTGCGTGAGCTTCTGGTCGGGTGTATGAATCGTTATTTTATCGCTTTTCATTCGAAGCTAAGGCCCACAGCCGGCTACTGGAAGGACGGCTTGCGGTTTATCGAAGATTTGCAGAAAAATATCCCCGAGGTGGGCTATCGCCAGGAGCAGCTAATCCGCAGCCGATAAATGGCTAACCTCGCTAAACGGCCAAAAATCCATACATTTCTGATTTTAGCCTACCACAATGTCAGGTAAGCAGGGGGAAAATTATATACCGGCTTTGACTTTTGGCCGGTTGAGTTGTATCGTTGTATTCTTATATGTCTTAAACCACTCACACAGAGAGGAGGCTTGGGGTGGTTTATCCGTTCTGATGCTGCTCAGCAGACCGCTTTCAACGGCCTTAAGATTTGATTAGACGAGCGTGTTAAATCGTGGCGATAAGCCGCGCTTAAAGAGTAATTACATGAGGATAACAGCTTGTCTATGCGATAATAGTTGCACATATCTCTGCTGTTTTTGTTTTCTCGAGGGAATTGGATTATGGAGGTAAGGAAGATGTTTGGGGGATTTGCAGAGACGAGAAGGCACAGACAGCAGCCCCAATGTGGTTCAGCTTTTATATCCCTTTTGGGACTTGCCGTAGTTTTTGTTTTCAGTTTTTTAGTTACAATGACTTCGGCTGGGATGCCTGTAACCCTCTTACAAGAGAGGGCGTCTTTGCTTTCAAAGGTTCTTGAGCCCGTGAAGCTCGATAACACTCAGGCGGGCAGAACCAGTCTTCAATTCGTGGAAGCTGAGATTGATTTAAGTGGTCCGTTTTCCCTCGAGGACATCTCCACTGTCCACCTTGCGCCGGACAGTCCTTTCGAACTGCTCGAAAAGCCGAAGCGGCTCAAAGTCCAACTACCGGCCTATCAATTAACGGCTCTGGTCAGCGAAGGGACAAAGGCAACGGTACTGAGTAAGTTTATTCTTCTCGAAGGTTCTGGAAGCGACCTGAGTAGCTGTTCAGGGGCTCACAAATATGGTGAGAGTAGAACTAATATTAACATTCCTGGCGACGGTAATGACTGGGCTTATAGTAATATTTGCATTTCGGCGGCTCCGCCGACGGCCAAAGTAAGCTGCCTTGATGTTCACTATGAGATTATTCATAATTATGCCGTCCGGCTTCTTGTGGACCTGACTAATCAAGACTTCAGGCGTGTGTATCACCTGTGGGAATATAAAGATTACGACGGCTGTTACATCAACGAAACGGAGACCGGCGTTACTGAATTTAACGGTGAGCCGGTAAACCAGTTATGGCGGCTGTGGGCGTTGGATGCGGGTCCTTCCTCGGGTGAAGGTTATATCGACTATTGGTGGATAAAGTTGTACTATGACGGGCCGCCGGCGCCGGCCAATGACGATTGCACCGAGGCCATAGTCGTTTCAGAATCGGGACTATACGTTAGCTCGAGCGTAGGTGCGGGTGGAATCGGTGAAAGCGTTTGTGGATTCAATTATACGAATGATGTTTGGCATTCTTTTGTGCCGAAGACAACGGGCGTTTACTCTATTAGTCTTTGCGGCAGTAGTTTTGATACAATGCTGGCGGTATATAATGAATGCGGGGGTACTGAACTGGTGTGTAACGACGATTTCTGCGGCCTCCAGTCTGAAGTTACTATTAACCTGGCAGTCGGTAATACCTATCTTATCCGCATAGCTGGATTTGACGGCCGGACGGACGATTATACTCTTACCATTAACAGAATGTCACCCCCGCCCAATGACGATTGCCGGGACGCTATAGCTGTGGTGGACGGAGTTCCCTATTCCGACTCGACGGTCTTTGCGACGGGAAGTTACGAGAGTTGTTGTAGTTTTGGTGATACGGCGGATGTGTGGCATTCGTATACACCACCGAGTACGGGTTTAGCTACGATAAGTCTTAGAGACAGTACATTTGATGCGACGTTGGCTGTTTTCGATGGATGCGGCGGTTCTGAATTAGCATGCAACAATGACATTTCTTCCTCCGGCAATACTCAGTTAGAGATAACGATGGCAGTGGTTGGGGCACAGACGTATCTTGTCCGTATAGCAGGAAACGATGGCGATACCGGAAATTATACTCTTGAAGTGAACCGTACACCGTGCGTTTTACCGAATGAGTCGAATAGTCCCAGTCCGGAAAATGGTGCGACTATTGTACCGGTTGATACTATCCTTTCCTGGAACAATGGCTCGGCGAAAGGCTTTCAGTCTGAAGGTGATATAGATGCTCTATCGCCTCCGGAGGATGTTGTAATGCCGGAGGTAATTTATGGAGTAGATGACTTTCTTGAAGAGTGTGAAGTCTATGAGCCTGATATTTTGTCGGTTGGCGACTCAATTGTGGCTTTGGTTGTCGTAGATGAGCTGACTGATAACGGCGATGGGACGTTCTCGCTGCCGAGCGAGACTTACGCCGAGTGGTACGAGAGGGTTGACCCAGAAGGAACGGGTAATCCGCTATGTCTTGATGAGCCTTATCATGACCAACCTAACCCGGCGAAGTGCTCGGGATTTCTAATCGCTCCGGATATTATAGCAACCGCAGGTCGTTATGTAACCGATTATGAATGTGGCCGGATAGCTTTTGTCTTTGGTTTTGTTATGGATGGACCTGACTGCAACACGCCGGTTCTGACGATAGATGAGTCTGAAATATATTACTGCAGTGAGGTAATCGGCTCTGCGTCAGGCTCGGACTGGGCGTTAATCCGGTTGGACAGGGAAGTAGTAGGTCACAGTCCTTTGCGTGTTCGTCTGACCGATGCCATCGACGATAGTGAGCCACTTCTTGTGGTCGGTCATCCGGCGGGACTTGCGAGGAAGTATACCGGAGGAGCGGAAGTTGAAAATAACAACGTATTATCGCCCTTCTTTGGGGCAAGTCTGGACAAATGTATGAGTAATTCTGGTTCGGCGGTTTTTAACGCAGGCACTCTAGAAGTGGAGGGTATTCTTGTCAGGGGCAACGGAGAATGGAAAGAGGGCGCCTCATGTGATAAAACCAATCTCTGCCCCGATTCTTGTTGTGCAGGATGTGAAGAAGTCACGCGCACCACGGAATTCACTCTTTTGTTCCCTTGGGCGGTATATGATGTGTACTTTGGCACCGCTAATCCGCCAACCAAACTTATATACGGTAACCTCGATGAGCCGGTATGTAAGCCTTATGACCCATGCAGGCCCGGCGGGAGGCTGGCTTGCGGTACTACGTATTATTGGCGGATTGTAGCTAAAAATTTTTGCGACCATAACGATGGGCCCGTTTGGTCTTTTACGACCGAAGCAGGGCTGATAACAGTTGATATGAGTTTGGACGGTCTTTGGATGTATCAGAATCTGTCGGGACGGGCCGCTTCCAGTTTGACAGGGAGTTGTTCGATTATTAACGACCCGATGGGCAATAGCAGCTACACATACGAGTGGAAATTTGTCCTGCCGCCTGATGTCAATATGCCACCGACAACCATAGCCGGTGGACAGGATGATGATTCGTTCTGGAGTTTCGCGGCGGCCGAATGTGACCAGCCCAATGGCATATCTGATTCAGGCCGGCCGTTTAAGGTTAAACTGACCGTTACCGGTGATGATTACGGCAATATAGGTACGGCAGAAGCACAATTCGGCATAGCCCTTCTCGGCGATGTTGACAATGACGGCATAGTTGACGTGGCGGACCGGTCGATAATTAATGCTTTTTGGCGGAACGGCTCCGCGTGGGATTTTACCTTACGCGATTGTGATGTTTACTGCGATGGACTCGTGGATGTGGCTGACCGCTCCATCGCAAACTCTATATGGCGTGGTAATCTGGGGCAGAACTCGATTAGTAAATCCTGCCCGTTTCGCTAAGATTCACCGAACCTCCGGCCTGGAGTTCAGCTAATAAGTTTTTTTGCGTTTATCTGGAAATCAGCGAGCTATTTATCGGGCCGGGGCCGGCTTATTCGGAAAAATAAGGATGTAAAAAAATTTATGCGCCCCGTTCATAATTTAAATAGTGCGTAGTTGAGCTGTGTCGATTGAAATTACCGGACAATCGTTAGTTCCGGTAAGATTCGAAAATAAAGCTTGACTTTTACGCCGGAAAGTTGTTTAATAAAAGCGTATTTTTCCTTTCAAATGGGCGGGAAAACCTCTTCTATCAGACTGTATGTTTAAGTTGCATTTGATGATTGCCTGCTGCGAAGGCTAATGTGAGTCTTTGGCGGTTCGGCATCTTAGATGTAATTGAAACTTCAATGACGTTTTTCGATGGCAGGAGGAATAGTAATGAAGAAATCAGTAATTTGTATAGTCGCTTTGGCATTTGCTGCACTCTGCGTTCCGGCGGAAAGCGCGGTTATAATAGAGCCGTCTAACTGTGTTTTGGATGGGAACTCGTTTAGTTTTGATTTTATAATTAATGAGCCGGCCGGCGTTTCCGCGCAGAGCTTTAAAACTACGATAGGCGTTACAGGAGAGGGGCTTCTTTTTGAGCAGGCCGATAGTGAGGCCGTCGCTAATGAGCCTGACTACTGGGTTTTCGGGAATTCAGCCGGCGCAGGTGCAATAGACCTTGGGGGTAACTCTTTCCAATTTGGTGACAACCTGGATTACGGTTCCGCTGAACCGCTGCTTGCGGGTGATATTGTGGCCAGATACGCTTTCACCTGGGACGGCACCGTGGATTACTACACTTTTACCATTGACCTAAATACAAATAGTAGTTATGTCCTGTATGTCTTGAATGAATCCCCCGTCAAGGAAGCCCTGCAGTTTTCTCCGGGAACATACCAGGGCGACGCAACCAGTTTTACCGTGTGTATACCGGAGCCTGCTACGCTGACGCTTTTGGCTTTGGGAGGCACAATTCTGCTTAAAAAGCGCAAGGCATAAAATTACGCCCTGTTCGCTACTTTCGGTTGCGGTGAAAGACGGGGCAAATCCGCACGTTTCACAGTATCGTCCGATACCATTTGAATTAGCCTGTCGCCACTCTAAAATTGCCACTTTAGGCTGGTGGATTTCCTGTAGTATTATCGGGCTTCGGATTTTTCTATCTTGATTGTGGTTGCATGTGGCGGGTGCTTACTCTTGTATTTTATCGGGCACGGCAGGATAAAAAAGATAATCCGGCAACCGTATTGCATACTGCCGGTTGACTGTCATATTGTTGTTATCTATATTTTAATTGGCATCCTGTATATCGTTGTCGGGGGCGAATGCTCAAGAGGCAGGTAAGGATACCGTAAGAATTTAGGGGACTGTGGTAAGTGAAGTTCATATATGTCATAGTGGCGGTGCTGTTGATTTTTGCAGGGCTATTTGGGTTTAGCGTGACGAGCTTCCATAGAAATAAAGCTCAGCTGGAGTTAGTTCCGTATAAGCAGAATTACAGCCGACAGGAGGACGAATTGCTTGCGCGATTTGCACGCCAATCTACGCTCACGCCTGAGGAGGAGTACAAGTTGCTGAAGGACAGTGGTCGATACGGTGCTGAATGGAAGGCGGAACAAAAATTAAGACTCAAGGCCGACCTCGATGAATTGGCGGCCGGCGACAAGCAGCCCGGTGTTTATGCAGATTTGGTCTACGGAGAGAATTGGCAGGGGCACGTAGAAAAGCACAAGGCGAAAAAGGAATTGAGCGAAATGACTGTAACAGCGTCAGCCCTGAGCTTCTTAGCGGGAGTCGTGATGTTAGTGTTGGGATGCTATCGATGGCTGGTTCGTTTTATAAGTGAAGGGTTGAATCGACGCAGACTGGTAAAGAGAAAGCTTGCGGAGCTGTTGTCCCGTTCTCGAAAAGCTGGAAAGAAGTATGAGTTGAAGCTGGTTCTTGCCGCTCAGGCCGGAAATGTTAAGGAGGAAGACTTTGAGCGTCCGGACGACGAGCAAATCAATCAATAACCAAACATGTTACTGCAGGTTCACGCAATTAGCATATCTCATAATACCAAACGAATCCCACCGGTCAGTTCAGGAAGAAATTAATTATGTCGTTTCTGGTCAGGTAAAGGAACAGGGCCCCAATGAAGGCAAGCCCCGCATAAGTAAGGACTGTCTGTGTCCGAACACTTATGGGTGAGCCTTTGAGTTTCTCTACCAGCAGCAGGACAACGAGGCCGCCGTCGAGGATTGGCAGCGGCAGAAAATTCATCACGGCGATGATGGCGCTTATAACTCCGAGGAAATAGAAATAATAAGACAATGGCTGTTCGGCCACGATTGTGTAGCTGAGCTTGAGTATTCCGAGCGGCCCAACGAGCGTTTTGGGGCTTACAAGCCTGGCCAGAAGACCCTTTACGGTGGTGTAAGCCTGGGCGATAAACATCAGGGTTTTGCTATAGCCTAACTGTATCGCGTGCGCGGCACCGGCTGCCTTATAAAGCTCCTTTAATTCTTTGAACGGGACAAACTCAGCGAATATACTTTGGACGGTAATATAGTCGTCCTGGGCCGGTACGTCGAGGGTGACCGTTCCTGTTTCCTGTTCGTCTTTCTGATACCTAAGATTGATTTGTTGGCCGGAGCTGCGGCGAATGCCCTCCACCAGGTCATAAAAACTCGCGACTTCGGTGCCGTTGATATGGGTAATTCTCGCGCCGCGCGGAATGGGTAAAGGCTCAGGACCGTTCTTGGCGGCAATGGTTGTGGCGACGACGGGATGTTTGAGGTCAAGGACAGGTATAATGCCAATCCGGACACGGTCACTTCCGGGCGTTCGCCGGGGAATTACCGTTACGGTGAGTGGTTTGTAAATGTCAGTCTCAAGGGAACCGGCCTTGTCGGGACGAAGAATGCTGACGGACATTGTCTTGTCCTTGTACTCGGTTGTTACGCTGCGCAGTTCCGTATAGTTTGGAAACTCAACGTTACCGACGGCGGTAATAATATCGCCCGGTTTTAACGGCAAAGGTACGTGATGGCTTCTGCAGCCCGGGACTTTTAATAACGCCAGTAGCCTTTCAACCGGCGAAGGGGGCCCCGGTTCTAATACTTCAATAATACGCAAGCGTGGTACTATGGAGCAGATGTGGGCAAGCTCATATTCGGTCTGGAAATTGCGGTTACTCGCAGGCGCGCTGAGTGAGACCTGCGTCTGCAAAGAGCGGGTTTGGCCCGTGTTGGGCTCGAGCCTGTTTGCCGAGAGGCTGATAGTTGGCTTGATGTGGTTGCGAACAATTTCTTCGAGCTGCCAGCTGCTTTGAATCTCTTTTCCGTCGGCCGCGAAGATTTCATCGTTTGGCTTAAGGCCTGTAGCGGCAAGCAGCGCTTCGGGTTTTGAGACTTTTTCGATGGTTAGCGTGGCGGGCCTGCCGATTCCGAAGAGCCTTAAACCGGACTCGGTCGAAAGCTCCGCTGCGATTGAAACATTCTCGAGTAAGCCGTCTTCGTGTTGTATCTCGAGTTTTACGGCCTCGTCCCTGCCGGAAAGTGCGGCAGCTATTGGGATATTGCTAAAGTCCAGATTGGTATTTGTATTGATTTGAATTATTCTGTCACCAGGCCGAATGCCGGCTCGGGCCGCTGGTGAATCCGGCAATACACTTCCAATGACCGGCGGCGTCAGCTCGATTCCAATCAGAAAAACAATGATAAAAACTACCAGCGCCGAGAGGGCGTTAAAAATTACTCCTGCGGAAACTACTGCGATGCGGGTCAGTATCGGCTTGTTACTGAATGAACGTGGGTTGTCGGTTTGCTCATCCGGGCCTGTGTCGTCCTGGCCGAGCATTTTTACGAAGCCGCCGAACGGCAAAAGACCGATGCGATATTCGGTCTCGCCCCGCTTGTCGGACAGGCGGGGCTCGCCCGTAATCGCGCCTTTGCCGAGAGTAAAGCTGAACAGCCCCGTCCTGCGACTTACCTGATTTTTTTCAAGGTCGGCATTCTCAGGGCTGTCGGATTTTTGTTCTTCTTTGTTTTCGGCAGACTTGGGTAGTAAGCAAAAATGCAGGCCCGCTTCGGTCTTTCGTATCGCCAGAAGCACCGGCGGAAAGCCGATTGAAAAGGCCTCGACCTTGATATCGGAGAGCTTTGCAGTGATAAAATGGCCGAACTCGTGGATGATAATTACCGCGCCAAAGCCCAGGGCAACAAGAAGTAAATTGCCGAAGGTCTTGATGTTACTGACGACGAAGTAAGCAGCCACAGCGATAATGACGGCTAATAGCACGGTCTTGAAACGATTACTCAATGTACCTTTTGCCTCAGACATTTTTTGACCTCATTCCTTGCCCATGTATCCAGCTCGAAAAGCTCCTCGAGCGAGCTGAGTGTTTTTACAGAATGTTTACAAAGGCACTGTTCGATAAGTTCGGCTATTTTACCGAATTTAATTCGTCCCGCGAGAAATTCTTCGACTGCGGCCTCGTTGGCAGCATTGAAAACGACGGGTGCCGAGCCGCCGGCCCTGGCGACCTCGTAGCCGAGCGCTAGCGCGCGAAAGATTTTCAGATTTGGTTTTTCAAAGGTAAGCGCACCCAGTTCATCGAGCTGCAGCGGCCGGCTGATTCCCTTTAAGCGCCGCGGATAGGTCAGGGCGTATTGAATGGGCAGACACATATCAGGATTGCTCATTTGCGCAATTACTGCTCCGTCGACAAACTCAACCATTGAGTGAATTATCGATTCGGGATGAATCAGTACCTCGATTCTGTCCACTGGCATATTGAAAAGCCAGTGGGCCTCTATCACTTCGAGGGCCTTGTTCATCATCGTGGCGGAATCGACCGTTACTTTCGGGCCCATATTCCAGGTCGGATGCGCAAGAGCGTCCTGTACGGTCGCGTTTTTTATCTCGGCCTCTTTTGCGGTTCGGAAGGGTCCGCCGGATGCAGTTAGTATGATTTTACTGACCTCGTCGGGTGAGCCGGCCTGCATTGCCTGAAAAATCGCGGAGTGTTCG
>CAYZTY010000087.1:0-10265 GCA_964481525.1 uncultured Pirellulales bacterium | reverse complement strand
CTATCATCCTCAGGCTGTCGGGTGTGAAAGGTTTGGGAATGAAATCGTAAGCCCCTCTTTTCATAGCTTCCACGGCAGACTCAACAGTTGCATAGCCGGTAATAACAATGACTATAGCATCAGGGTCATCTTCCTTTATCTTCTTCAGCACTTCCATACCACTCAAACCGGGCATCTTCAAGTCGAGTATTACAACGTCGAAGGATTTCCTCTCCAGCAAAGCCATCCCTTTCAAACCATCCTCTGCTGTTTCTACTTTGTTGCCATCCCGAGACAGCGTCTGCTGACAGGAGTCTCTCATTGCTTCCTCATCATCGATGACCAGTATCTTAGCCTCTCTGAGCATTTAGTTCTCCTTTCGACTCGAAGGCAATCTTATAATAAATCTGCTTCCTTTGCCTGGTTCGCTTTTTACTTCAATAGTACCTTTATGTCTGTCAACAATTCCATGGCTCACAGCCAAACCAAGTCCTGTGCCATGACCTACTTCCTTGGTGGTGAAGAATGGGTCAAATATTTTTTCTCGAATCTCCGGCTCGATACCACAGCCCGTATCGATAAATTCTATCTCCACATATTCGCCATCATATAACAATCTGGTTGTAATAGTAAGCTCGCCCTTTCCTTCCATTGCCTCGGCAGCGTTCAGGACTATATTTGTGAACACCTGTTGCATTTGACTGACATCTATTAATACTTTTGGCAAAGAAGAGTGAAGAAACTCGTTTATTTTTACATTCTGAAACAATGCCTGATTTTCAACAATGGTTAATGTTCGTTCTATAATCTCATTTACGTCCGTTTGCTCGACCTTGGGTTCGGTTTGGCGAGCAAAATCCAGGAGCCCTTTTACAATGTCTTTACACCGTGAAGCCTCCGTGACAGCTTTTTCCAGATTCTTGTGCAGGATATCTCCTTCTTTCGTATCTTCTAATGCCAAATGAGTGTACATTAAGATCGCCCCAAGTGGGTTATTGATTTCATGGGCGACCCCGGCTGCCAATTGTCCCAATGTGGCCAGCCTTTCCGATTTCATCATCTGTCTGCTGGTATATTCTTTTAATTGTTCGTCCCGTTCCTTGAGTGAGGAAGCCATAACGTTAAACGTCTCGGTAAGTTGAGCTATCTCGTCTCTTCCCGTGGTCTTGACTCGAAAATCAAGATTACCCTTGGCCCATTCGCCGGATGCAGATACTAAATGCCTGACCGGCTGCAGCACACTATTAGCCAGAAAACTGGAAACTATAAAAGCCATGACCATTCCGGCAAACATTATACCCAAGAAAATTGCGATAGCCCCCTGACGCATATCCGCAAATTTCTCTTCCAGGATTCCGACGTAAAGAATGCCAATTATCTTTCCATCTATATCTTTTATTGGTTCATAGGCGGAGATGTACCAGTTATTCACTACAAAAGCTCTATCTATCCAGGGCAGTCCTTTCTCTAACACCTGCTTGTACACCTCTTCGGACACACGCGTCCCGATCGCCCTGCTTCCGTTTTCCGTCCTGACATTGGTTGAGATGCGCAGGTCGCCTTGAAAAATTGTCGCCGTACCAATCTCCTTGCCTTTATATTTGACTTCCTGATAGACCGTCTCTTTAATCTTGTCAACAATCTTGTAGTTCCGATTCAGCAAGTTGCCGCCATATAGCACACCAATTAGATTTCCATTATGCCCGAAAACAGGTGCCGCAGCTTTAATGCACATTGCCGAGGTTTGTTGAGTTTCCGGACTTGGTTTTGCTTTCGGGGTAGTAATGAATTTTATATGTGCCTGCTCCGCAAAGTCCGCCCCTTCTTTTACGAGTTGCTCTCTTGCAACTATTGTCGTTCCGAAAATTACTTCCTTGCTTGATAATACTTTGCTTACGAACTGGTCTTTTGCCTGGTCATCACCATAAACCGATGGATTTCTGGACCTGATAACGACCCGGCCCTTCTCGTTCGTGAGGATTAATATGTCTAAATGCTCAGCCTTGTTTATATTCTCTAACTCCTTTTTGAGCATTTCTAAATTATTGTTTGATAGACCATCTTTTACGAAAAACCTTAAGGCAGTGAACCGAACTATGTCTTTAAGGTTCTCGACCTCTTCCCGGTATATCTCTCGGGCGGAGTTCAAATCATTCTTTACTTTATCCTGAGCCTGATTGATTATACCCGTACCAATCAGCCGTACGCCCACAATAGTAGCGACCACGCCGCATAAAAGAATCACAGTCAGGAAACTTATAATCAGTTTTGTTTTTAACGAGATTGTCATAGTCTCAAAAAACCAGAAAATCAGTCTGGAATCGGGCCTCTTCCAATGTCAATGAATCAGGGCTTTTCTCATCCTAACCCTATATTTTAATAAAATCCCTACAACAAGCAAGGCAATACAAAACGAGTTATTACAGCAAAGGTTTATCACGAAAGCTCTATCTGCTTCTGCAGCACATTGAAATAACCTGAGATTATATCATCAATAATAAATCTAACCGGAAGAATAATTCAACTAAACGTATTATAGATTTATATTTCGAGCTCAGATTCAAGATAACACGGGGTTCCAGGATATAAGGACAGGGCTTTACACCATTTCTATTTATCCGAGCATCTTAAAAGTAACGAGGGCTGCGCGGTTTATAAAAAGTGGTTTTGGCGCCTGCGATTATAGAAAAAAATTAAAAATCTACCCACAAACCTTTGGACAATTATAGCAGTGATTACGCTTGACTACCGGCCGCAAGTTTGCTATTTTGCATCGCCTACAGATAATAAGCAGGATGGGTATACTCGACAAATGAAGGCGTTTAAACGTATATTTGACTATATTTGGCCGCAGTGGAAAAGGCTGATAATCATCGTATGCAGTGCTGCTTTTGTAGGGATGCTTTTTTCATTCAGCTTTGCTACAGTCCTGCCGCTATTGAAAGTAATGATGGGCGAGGAAGGGCTGCACGGCTGGGTGAACAGAGGCATCAGCCAAAACAGGTATGGCCTGAACTTTTACGTGCCCGACCGGATTGACCTATCCGACCCGAATAATTCTCAGGCCGCTTATTATCTGCAGATTGTCCACGTGAAAGAAGATGGGCTGGCGGCAAAAGCCAGCTTCATTGAAGGCGACCTTATTATCGGGGCGGGAAGCAGCCTGTTCAATAAGGACGGCAAAAAGGTAAATTCAACCAAGCTTCTCTCAGAGCTCGCTAACGCTAAACATAATGCCGTCATAACCATTCAATTCAAACGCCTCAACGAAAAAGGGCAAATGGAACTAAAAGTCGCTCAACTGGACAGCGGCCGAAGACCGTTTTATGCCAACTTTGCACAGAAATTGCTGCGATTTGTGCCGGAGCAGGAAACCAGAGCCAACCGAAAACGGGCAGTGATATTTATCATTATCCTTATGGCGGTGGTCACCGCGCTTAGGTGCATCGCTCGGTTCTACCAGGATTATACGGTTCAGAAACTGGAGCACACGGCATTAGCAGGTCTGCGGGAAGTAACTTTCGAACACGCAATGAATATTCCTATCAGCTTTTTTGCAAAAGCTGGTTCAAGTGATACGGTCAGCCGATTGGTACGCGACACAACCACTATCGGCAACGGGATAAAAACACTGTTCGGCAAGGCTCTTCGCGAGCCGTTAAAAGCGGTGGGACTGGTTATAACCGCCTATATATTAGCCCCGGAGTTGACGCTGATATTCCTGTGCGGAGCACCATTATCACTGTTCGTGCTCAGCAAACTCGGTCACAAAATAAAGCGAGCAACTAAAAGGACCCTTCAAAGTTTCTCACAAATGTTAGGTAAGCTGAAGGAAGCGATAACCTCGATAGGCGTAGTCAAAGTTTACAACCGTCAGGCTTACGAAGTAGAGCTGTTCAGAAACATTAACAAAAAACTATTGAAGCAGCAGTTCCGGATTGCCAAAGTAGATACGTCAACGGGACCTATACTGGAGATTCTGGGTATGATAGCCGGCTCGATTTGCTTGGCGTTCGGAGCTCATTGGGTCTACAAAGGCACAATGCAGGCAAGCAACTTTTTCACACTTCTTATCCTGCTTGGGGCAACGGCCGACTCGGTGCGGAGAGTAAGTGGTGTGTGGAACAGACTTCAGCAGGCCAATGCGGCTGCAGAAAGAGTCTATGCAATCATAGATGAGCCTATCGAAAAGGAATCGCCACAGGCAATTGAACTGCCGGGCTTGAAGGAACGAATCGAATTCGAAGAGGTGGTCTTCAGTTATCCACAGACGGACAAAAAGGCATTAGACGGCGTGAGCCTGTCAATCACCGCGGGGCAGAATGTGGCAGTAGTTGGGCCAAATGGAGCGGGTAAGACCACGCTGGTAAATTTAATACCACGATTATACGACCCGAACAGCGGACGAATCCTGATTGACGGGAAAGATATCCGGCAGACGAGCCTTAGCAGTTTGCGCGGCCAGATTGGGCTAGTCACACAAAAGGTGATTACTTTCAATAATACGGTTGCAGCAAATATCGCTTATGGCAAACCCGGCGCAAGCAGGAAGGAAATCATAGAGGCTGCAAGGCGGGCGTTTGTGGCCGAGTTTATCGAGCCCCTGCCGGACGGATATGAGACGGTCATCGGGGAAGAAGGCTCAGGACTCAGCGGCGGCCAGTTACAAAGGATAGTTATCGCACGAGCGATTTTGAAAAATCCTGCGATTCTAATTTTTGATGAGGCGATGAGCCAGGTCGACGCCGACAGCGAAGCGAAAATTCACAAAGCTATCGAGGGCTTTATGGAAAACCGCACCAGCTTTATTATCGCCCACCGATTCAGTACAGTAATGAAGGCTGAGTTGATAATTGTAATGGACGCAGGCCGGGTCATAGCCCAGGGCCAGCACGAGCAGCTGCTTCAATGTTGCCCAATCTATCAAAGCCTGTACGAGACGCAGTTGGTGAAGGTCTAATTCAACACTCAGTCGTGAAAGCGCAGCCTATGGACTGGCCGGTCCGCGAGACTACAAAAAATCAGGACAGCAGTGAGCCGTTAGAGAAGGTTCCCTGGCTCATCAGTAAGACCGGCGTGCTGGTTATGCTGTTTCTGGTTCTGGGCCCTTTTGGGCTTTTTCTCCTTTATAAAAGCCCTTATTTCTCTCAGAAAGCCAAGGTCTGGCTGACAGTAGCCGTGATGATGTATGCAGCCATAATAGTGGGTATTTTTATGGCGTTCTTACTCATCTTGTACTGGCTGATGGAATTCTACCTTCTGTAGTTCGAGATTACCGGTTTCGTACAGAGAAAATGTCGGATAAATCCGGCAAAGAAAGACCGCAGTGGAGATTTGAGGTTATAGTTTACCAGGGATGTTGCCGATTTACTAAGCAGGAAGAACTGAATCTTTACACGGACAGAATCTATGGGCACGATTAAGCTCCAGGCGAAGGCACGTGAATTATTCAAGCGGCACGAGAATAATCCTATTCTAACCCCGGACGACTGGCCTTACCCGGTAAATGCCGTTTTCAATCCTGCAGCAGCGCGACTGAACAGCGAGACATTGCTGCTGGTGCGGGCCGAGGATATGAGGGGCTTTTCACACCTGACTATCGCCCGCAGTGCAGACGGGCTAAGCAATTGGCAAATAGACAATAAACCAACCCTCGAGCCAAACCAACACAACTTGGAAGAAAAATGGGGACTGGAAGACCCCCGGATAACCTGGCTTGAAGAACAAAAGCAATATGCTATTACATACGTTTCATTCAGTGAGGGGGGACCTATTGTTTCGCTGGCAATAACCCGGAACTTCAAGACATTCGCCCGGCTGGGGGGTATGTTGCCACCGGAAGACAAGGACGCCTGCCTTTTTCCGCGGCGTTTCGGCGGTCGGTTCGCCCTGATTCATCGCCCCATCGTCCGCGGTGAAGCACATATATGGCTGAGCCTTTCGCCCGACCTGAAGCACTGGGGCGACCACAGAGCCTTAATTATGACAAGACACGCCTGGTGGGACTGCCACCGCGTCGGCCTGGGATGTCAGCCAATCGAACTATCCGAGGGTTGGCTGATTATCTATCACGGGGTGCGCCAGACCTCAGCAGGCGGAATATACCGGGTGGGGATGGCACTGCTCGATTTGAACGTGCCGTGGAAAGTGCTGCGAAGAAGCGATGAATGGGTACTGGGGCCGCAGGCGTATTATGAACGTGTCGGTGACGTCTCGGCAGTAGTCTTTCCCAGCGGAGCGGTTATTCACAAGGAAAGCAACCAGTTGTATCTCTACTACGGGGCGGCAGATTCCACGGTAGCTGTTGCGATAGCAGACCTGGACGCTGTGCAGGATTACATTATGTCCTGCCCCGAAGTGGAAGACTAATCATCCCGCTGTACCCCCCGGTTATAGCTTGATTCTTCACCCACCGCCTTTCAAGTGATGCTCTTCAAGCATTTGCTGCTCTGTAAGCTCCCGACAAGGTGTTCGAGAGATTACCTAATTCTTATTGAGCCGTTGTGAGTTTCCAGATGCAGCCGGCCTGCACCTGCGCCGATTGTTCCCTTAAGCGTTCTTCTGTCTATCTGCCCGACTACGGTAATGGGCAGCTCGGTTTTAATTGAGCCATTGTGCGTGCTCAGTTCAACCGACGCCGAGAGGTTCGGAGGGGAGGTAAAATCAATATCGCCGTTGTTCGTGATTATGTTGACGCTGATGGGGCCGGGAGCCATTTTCGAATGGACCGCATTTACGCCGCCGTTATGCGTTCGAAGTCGGACTTCGCCTGCAATTTCTGTGCAGGTTATTTGTCCGTTGTGAGTCGACAGGTTGACAGTGCCTGAAAGCTGCTCGGTAGTAATCGGGCCGTTGTGAGCTGTTGCCCTGGTCTTTCCGTTGATATTTGCAATCCGTATAGTTCCATTGTGTGTGGCCAGTACCGGAGATGTTTGATTTGGAACCACAGCTACAAGGTCAACGCCGACCGACTTACCCACCATAAACTGCGGCTTTTCAATTTTAACAGCAAGTTTATCGCCGGACGGCTGGAGGATAACTTGCACCTGCTCAGCCAATTCTTTTGCTTCCTGTTGTGTCCCTGCCCGCGCGGTTATGGTGGCAAGCAGGCTGCAATCAGTTACGCTTGAGCCGTTGATTGTAATTGAGCCGTTATGGGTTTCGGCCGTAAAGGTCGAGCCGAACGCCATAGGACTTGAAAGCTGTACCTTTCTTTCATATTTCGCCGGCATAGACCAGCCCCCAATCTGGACGTAACAGCCGGCTGTTATAACCAAGGTACAAAACACACAGCCAAATAATATTTTAACAAGGAAACTTTTTCCCATTTTAAGTCCTCCTGGTCTTTCTTTCCTGTCACTACTATTTTTTGTATCAGCAGAAAGCGTCAAATGCAAGAGGCTTTGGCAAAATTAGATTTTCTCAACTGCTATTGTATAAATCGGCCTTTGTTCCCTAAGGTATTTTCGCTCGAAGTTCGTACCGACCCATTCGCCGACCTCGGCCCAGGCCGGCGGCAAAAATTCGATTTGCCGCAACCTGTGATGCTGAGCGTACAGGAGCTGCTTTATCTGCTCAAAATATTCGCAATGGTCGGTGACGATTTTTATCGCACCGCCCGGCTGCAAGCATCGAAGCAACTGTTCAAGATTCGAGTACGAGAAAAAACGCCTTTTATGATGACGTCTTTTTGGCCAGGGGTCCGGGAAGTAAATGTGGAAGCAGGCAACGGAGACATCAGCTACTCGCTCAGCCAGAAAACTCGCCGCCTCGGCCCGGACAATCCTGACATTTTTCAGCCCCCATCGTCCTATACGGTCGAGTGAATAGCGGTAGTATTGACTGGCCCGCTCCAGACCCAGAAAGTTCGACTCCGGATGATTTCTGGCCTCGTTCAGCAAAAAAACGGCCTTGCCACAACCTATCTCGACGTTGACCGCAGCGCTGCGGCCAAAGATTTGTACAAAGTCGAGTTTGCTGTCGAAATCATCGATTTCAATCGAAACTTCAGGATATTCTTTCAGCTTACGTCGAGTCATAACGATACTTGCCATTCCTGCCGGCAGCCGCTATCATTTAAACCGACCACGGAAGGCTGCTAATAAACAAATTTGTCGCAACAAATCAAAAGTCCGATAGTATTATATTATAGGTTACTGATGTGAATTGAAAAAGTCGTTATTTAGATTGAGCTTAAAGTTACTATGCCGGCTGTTCGATACTACTTTGGACAACGTTTGATAAGGAACACTTAAAGCAGCCTAACGTTAAAACCCGGAAGCCAAAAGTTATGAACATCAAGCTGTTGGCTTAAGAAAGAAGGTTAAGAATGCTTCGGCCGTTCGGGGGTATACGACGCAGGCGTATTTTGGTCGATATCGACACACAGAGAGATTATCTGCTCTTCGAGGGGGCTGCATGCATAAGAAACCATCGGCGGGTCCTGGCCAATATCAGGCGAATCTCGGCCTGGGCACGAAGTGAAAACATTTGCGTAATCTCAACCGCTCAAGTCTATCCCAACGATAACGGTTGTAACAGATACCATCACTGTATCGATGGAACCGAGGGACAAAAGAAAATACGATATACATTGCGGGAGAAACGCACAAGTTTCGTGGCGGACGGCAGCACCGACCTGCCTAAGAACATATTGCGGGTTTATGACCAGGTTATTTTTAATAAACGCTGCCTTGACCCTTTTGACGAGCCACGAGTGGACAGGCTTCTCAGCGAGGTCCGCGCCGACGAGTTCATTCTAATCGGGGCAACAACCGAAGGTTCTGTCAAAGCCACCGCCCTCGGCCTGCTGCAGCGCGGCAAAAAAGTCACTATTATCACCGATGCGACGGGCTCGCGTGATAAGAAACAGGCGCAATTAGCTCTTCGCCAGATGCAGGCCAAGGGAGCAAGGCTCACAGAGGCCAAATCTCTGGCCGGCTCGAGCCACCTCAGACAGGTGGGAGCCTGCCATTGTGAGAGATGCCAAGGCCTGCGAAAAAAAGACCACGTCGACACGATAGCAAACAATTAAAGGTCGGCTTAAATACCATTGTCCTTTTGAACAGTTCCGGTTACCTGATTCACTTACAGCTCAATCCAATACCGTCGTTTTGGAACATTGCGTTCTTCGTTGACTATCTTACTATCTCAACGGCCAATCGTATGGGCAATAATAGAGCCATTCATAAACAAACAGCTCCAAATCGAGCAGGTCGACGAAATCATCCTCGTAGAGGTCGGCGGGCAGGCCGATTCCTGCTTCAAGCCAGTATTGTGCGAACCTTGCAAAGTGCTTAAAGTCAACAATACACAAAGGTTCACCTGGCCAAAAACCGCCAAGCAGTTCATAGTCACCTCCGGCTGAGTATGCAGCGTCGTGTTGACCTGTAGTGCCGGTTACAATGTATTGCCCGCCGGTACTTATGCCTCCACCGCCGTCGATCGTATGCCAGCTTATATCGTAGTCAGCAAAGGCTGGTAACGCAAACAGCAGAGTTACTATCAAAAGGCTTTTAATTGAGTCCATAATGCGTTTTAGGTGCTTCTTATTCTGTCTCATTGTTGCACCTCCTTCACGAAACTAAACTGATGCTCTACCATTCTCTCCAGAGCCAAGAGTCTCTGATTCAGCAACTTGTTATTAGTTTCCAACTGTTTTTTCAACTGCTCATTTTCTACCTTCAATTCTTTTGTAGTTTCTACCTGTTCTTTTATGACCTCCAGCAGATAAAGGGATATTAAGTTGTATTTAAGAGCATCGGGCTTGCCATCTTTATAGTTCACCAGATTATTAAGCCCGAGATTGTCAAACTCTTCAGCGATGAAACCAATTTCCCATTGTCCGCTTGCCTTGTCGATAAAAGACTTCGGATTGGCATCGAGGATCTTGGTGAAATCATCGGTCAGTGACTGAATATCATCTTTGTATTTGGCTGATGAGCTGTCGTAGAAAAGGTTACCATTGAACAATCTGACATAGTTGCCGCTTGATGTACCGGTTAATCCACCAAAAAGAACGCTGCCGTCTACCTCGAGGTTATTCTCCACATAAAGGTCACCCTCGCCTCCTACCCACACATCTGCAGCGCCGTCCCAGATTCTGACGAGAGTCCCTGTTACATCGAGACCGTAGTTTGCCTCTACGTGAAGCCCCACCTCCACGCTACCCCCCACATTCACGTCATCCTCCACATAGAGGTCACCGTCTACCTCCAAGTCATCCTCCACATAGAGGTCACCGTCATCAGTGGCATAGTTTACAATACCCGCATTCCCAATTCGAA
>CAYZTY010000086.1:0-10355 GCA_964481525.1 uncultured Pirellulales bacterium | reverse complement strand
AACGCGGCTTATGAATCTTGATAAGGCCTTCTTCTGTGAGAAATGCGGCAAGATGCTGCTGGGCCAGACACCGGAAAAATGCCCCGATTGCCAAGGCAAGCTATTCAAGCCCGTTCCCTTCGAGTTGTACCAGAGAACCAATATTCAGCACTTCAGACTTGAGACAGGAGAAGTGGAAGTAGATAATTTGGAGATGCCCGAGGGAATAGGACTTAAGCAGGATATAACTACCCAGGAAATGGAAGAGGATAGAACAGCGGCTGCGGGTAGGGGGCTGCAGAGGTCCACAACAAGAAAAAATCAAAGGTTTTTGGTTGACCCGATGACCCATGAGGTAATTAGTAAGGTTGTCGAACACGATGAAAACGGCAACGATAAATATGACGTATTCGGCAACCCATTGTATGAAGTCAATGACCATTGGTTCAGAATACAAGCCAAATTTATCTGGAAAGACGCGCAACAGGAGAAAGCAGAGGAGCAAGCCAAAACTTCCTCGAAAAAGAGGAAAAGCAGATAACCGCCGATAAAGGCGGATGGCGACAGAAGATTTTGTCGAGAAAATGATAGCAAGGCAATGACAATATTAACAGAGCAAGAGGTAATACGAGACAATGGGTTTTATTAAAAAATACATATCTCTTATGATTCCAGCGGCAGTCACGTTGTTGGCAGTGGTGTTTCTTACAGTTAGTTTGCTGATGGCAGAGTCTCTGCAGGAACAGTTGGAGGAAAGCACTTCGATGGGGCGTCGGATTGGGTCATACAAAGACCAAAAAGTCTCTTCTTCCCAGTGGAAACAGGAACGTCAGTATCAACAAATGCATGGGCGTGATGCCAATGAGATATCAAGCAGAGCGAGGGAAAGTTCGCAACGGGAACTTTTAAGCTATAAGATATTTCCTGAGCCCAAAGAGACTTCTGCACAAATATTCCGCAATTTTGGCCGAAGTTATCGCCAGGCCCTGGAGGATCTTGTCGGGAGTATGGGGGCCCTTGACCGCCCGACTGACGCCGAACTAAATAGCCTGCTTCAACAACCCGTCAAAGGAGCTGAAAGACAAAAAGAATGGACCGGTTTTATTACTCGAGACCGAAGGCGAATGGGCAAAGGGGACGAAACAGAAAACGCAATAATAGAACTTATCTGCAAACAGCGGGCGGAGACAATACCTGTTTATGGCAATCCTGCGCGACTAAGCGGCTATGAATTCTGGGATAATTTCACCTACGTCGGCAGGCAGGATGCCATCGAGAAGTGCTGGTATTCCCAACTTGGCTTTTGGATTCAGAAAGACATTGTCGATTCGATAAAGACAATGAACGCCGGCTCAATCAGTGTTTTCACTTCGCCTGTGAAACGTATGTTTGGCGTAAGCTTTCAAGGTCCCGTGAAGGATGAACCGTTAGACATAGATGATATGCCGAGATACGTTTCCTCGCCGACGGCCGGGCTCACGACGCCATGGACGGGCAGGATGTGCAACGATGGTATAGACGTTGTGCACTTCAGCGTTTCAGTGGTGATAAGCTCAAAGGCCGTGCTCGGATTTATGCAAGAGCTTTGTCGCGAAAAAGAGCACGTCTTTAGCGGTTACTACGGAAATGAACAATCCAAAGAGCTAAAGCACAATCAGATAACGATCCTGCAATCCGATGTAAAGCCCATAGACCGGACCAAGGCATCCGATGAAGGTTATTATTACGGAGTTGACGCAGTAGTGCGGCTGGACCTGGTCTGCGAGTACATCTTTAATCGCGCCGGGTACGACACGATTAAGCCCAAGTCAATAAAGAAGACATTAGGTCAATTGGAAGAAGACAAAGAGGCTGATGAGGATACTGACTCAAGCCGGAAACGAAGAAGAAGGCGTTAAAGATAGTAGAGAAGCAGAAGGTGAATAATATAAGCTCTTAAGCATAGAGAGAAATTAAAAATGCGCCGAAAAAGCAGCAACTTTCTGGAACGGTATACCGACAAGTTTATCCTGGGTATCTTTGCTATTGCGTGTATCTGGCTGCTTGTTTTCCAGGTCCTGAGCGGCGGCAGTTCCGTCACGTACGATTCCAAGAAGTTCGGCCCAAGCCGGATAGATAACTACATCGAAGCACAGGCCCGTGACTTGGAAGAGAAACTGAATATGGAACCAGACACGCAACGCGAATATGAAAGTAAACTGGATACATATAAATCCCTGCTTAGCTCGGCAATAAACAGCGTTGACAGCCGCTCATTTTTACTACTGCCCAACTACGGCACTAAAACGGCCCACGGTGATAGGGTCTATCAGATTCCCCAGATAGGTCAGCTCGACGATGTTGCGGCTCAACTGGTCAGGGGAGTTGCTTATAACCCATTGTACGATGAGCCCGAGATGGATAGTCTCAAGCCGGAGGATGAGATGATTGATGTGGACCTTATCACGGTTCAAGGCTTGTTTGAGGCTGCGGGACTATTTGAGAGGTTCTTCGAGAATTTCGCGGGCAAAGGCCTGGTTGAACAGTGGCGAGACAAAGAGTTTGCAAGGCCAATTTTCGCAGCGGTCCAGTTGAATAGACAACAAATGACAAAAGACGGTAATTGGCCCGAAGAATGGGAGAGGGTAGCTCGACCGAAAGTAGACCCATTGAAGGACACTCTCAAAGTCCCGGAAAATGTCTCCGAACTGCAGTTCGGGGTGGAGATTCTAATGGTTCAGTTTGACAAACCGGATATCAGGATAGGCCTGCTGCAGCCCGAGATTTACGAATTTGCGTTACCAACTGACAGCTGGCTGCCACCTACTTTATACCAACAGCGCCAAGAGCGTATCGAGAAACTGCAGCAGGAAGAAGAAAGAAGCGTCAAAGAAGCGGAAAAAAGACAAAGAAAAGAGGATCGCGGACGCACCGGCGAAAGGCGTGAGCGTGACAGACAAACCCAAGACGTTGGAATGACAAGGTCACGTGGGGGCGATGGCATGGGAGGTGGTCCAGTGGGCGGCGCCCGAGACCGCCGTACTACAACCAGACGAACAACAAGGCGAGAAAGCGAAAGGCCAACAAGAACAACTACCGAGGACTTTGAAAGGACAAGAGGAAGGCCGGGCAGAGTAGAGATACAAGAAATAGGTAAGGATGAAATAGAGCAATTCGAAGAGATTAAACTGACAGAGAGTACCGATTTTAAGGAAATGACTGAGGCTTTAGTCTTTTGGGCTCACGATGACACGGCCGAGCCGGGCTACACCTATCGGTACAGGATGCGTATAGGGGTTTTTAATCCAATAGCGGGCACAGAATGGTTTAGTAATGAAAGCCAGCAGTTTAAAGGGCAAGTCATATTATGGAGCGATTATTCACCAACTACCGAGGCTGTCACTGTGCCTAAGAAAATGTATTTCTTTCCTGTACAGATACGTGAAAGTGATAAGGCACTCACAGTTGACGTAAAAAAGTATTCGCTCGGTAAATGGTATGACCATAACTTTATAGTCAAGCCGGGCGAGAGCATAGGGCAAATTGTCAAGCTCCCAAAGACCGATGAGTCTGAAGAGTTTGGACCATCAAGCATCGACTACCAGACCGGGGCTGTTTTGTTGGACGTAGCAAACGTCAGCGATTGGTTCGGGCCAACAACGCTGCGTCGAAGAGATTATTCAGACGTTCTTTACACACTGGACGGGGTAAGTATTGAGCACTTGCCGGTGCAGGCGCGTTATTGGCCGAGCGAGTTCCGTAAGAAGCTCGACGAAATCAACAAGAAGCAAGCCGAACAGGAGAAGGAACCGTTGACTCTGCGTAGCAGGAGGACAATAGGTCCACGAGCTCCGCAAGGAGGGCGTAGAATGCCTGGGCGGCCTACTCCCGGAATGCCCGGGCGGCCATTCTAAGTTGCTTTGAATTATTGCAGGGCGGCAGCTACCCAGCAAAGCCATATACCCGGCGGGGACGGACAGGATTGGGGGCCGGTATCTATGGTTATTTCCGGCTCATTGTCCGGCAGCAAGTCTATAAAATTATCACTAAGCCGAGCGTATGGCTCAGTGTTTATCTGCACGTCCCTTGCCAACGCATTTGCCTTGAGATTTAGCTGCCATTTATCCTGTCCTACTCGGTTAAGACGGGGGGTAATCCGAACGTCGGGCCAATTGATAAACTTATCCGGCCAATAAAAGAATTTGTTTTCAGCAATTTTCTTTCCATCACCTTCGAGAGTAAGTTGAACGAAACAATCGCCCGGCTCGGCCGGTTGTACCATTGCTTTGGGCAGGGCAAAGGGACTTGAAGCGGCATACGGACTGATGGCAACAGGCAAAACCGTCTTATCGATTACATTACCATAAAAGTCAGCAAGCTCGCAACTCAGTGTAGCGGTTACAGGCCTATCAGTCTGATTGACGGCAAGTATCGCCGCAGACTCGAGCACGGGAGGCAGATTCTGGAAGTGTTTTTTGTACCTCGGCACGACAACGAGCAGGACCGGCGCAAAGAAACGAGAGGCGTAATAGTAGAGGGCTTTCGGTCGTCTATCGAAATCAATAGCGGCCCAGCTCGTGGCGGGGAAGCAATCATTTAGCTGCCAAAAAATCTGTCCATAGTTTCTTAGGCGATGGGCGCGCAGATGTTCGACAAAAATCTTGACGCCGCGGGCCTGAGTCAACTGTGAGAGATATATGAACTGTTCAAGGTTTTTGGCCGGGCCGAACAGCTCAGTCATATAACGGTGCAAACGAGTGTTGCCGTTTAGCTGATAATTATGCTTTTCAATAACCTGGCCCGTAATGCTGAGTTTTTCAACCGGCCCGAACCGGTGAACGGTTTCAGCGTGCGGCGGGCTGGCAAGGCCGAATTCCGTAACAAAGCGGGGAATTCTTTCAGGCGGTAAGAGATAATTGTTAATGGACTCATCGCCGTTCCAGACGTTCCACTGGTGTGTTGTGCCGCAGTTCGGTTCTTTGGGTTTCAGCGGAGTAGTGGGGATATAGTCACGGTCGGGGTCAAGCTTGGTGACAAGTCGGGGTAAAATTTTACGGTAAATTGACTTGCCATAAAATTTTTTGCCCCTGCCAACCCAGCCGGCTTCATGAAGCCAGTCGATTTCGTTATTGCCGCACCATAACGCAAGGCAGGGATGGTTGCGAAGACGTTTGATGACGGCATGGGCCTCGGTCTCGACCTGCTCGAGGAACCATTTTCTGTCGGGATAATAGGCGCAGGCGAACATAAAATCCTGCCAGACAAGTATTCCGAGCCTGTCGCAGATTTCATAAAACTCGTCATTCTCATAAATCCCGCCGCCCCAAATCCTGAGCATATTCATCCGGGCGTCTTTGGCCATTTGCAAAAGCCGTTCGTAATCGGCGGCGCGTGTATCGCCTGCGAATATAGAGGCCGGCACCCAGTTCGCACCTTGCACGTGGATGGGTCGGCCGTTTACGACAAACTGGAATTTTTCTCCATACTCATCGCCGCTGCGGTCTAAGTGAAGTGTCCTAACGCCGAATTTTACATCGGTGGTATCAACGGTGCAGTCTTCACAAATTAATTCGACATTTAGGTTATACAGATACTGTACGCCATAACCAAGCGGCCACCAAAGAAAAGGTCTTTCGATACGAACCACTGCAGAATGAAAGTCTTCGTTCTCGGTGAATTGCAGGTTGTGCTCGATGTTCAGACTGCCGCCGTGAACGATAAGCTTGCATAGATAAGGGCCAGGCCGGCAGGTATGAAGCTTTACTGCTATGCGGATATCCGCTGAATGCTGATTACATTCAATGGTGCGGACATGGACCTTATCGATACGTGCTCTTTCTGTGCCTTCGAGCCGGACCGGACGCCAGATGCCACAGCCGGGAAGAGACGGACACCAGTCCCAGCCGAACTGATACTGTGCCTTTCTGATATAAACCCGCTGAGAATTGCCGAGCACGTGGTCACTAATGTGTCCATAGCGGTGCTGAAGCGCTTCGGCCCAGACCAGGGCCGGCTCGAACTTCACTATCAGGTGATTGTTTTTCTTCTTCAGCAGGCCGGTCACATCGAAACGATGGGAAATAAACATATTCTCGGCCTTGCCGACGAGTTTATCGTTGAGCCATATCGAGCTTACCGTGTCAAGACCTTCGAAAAGCAACTCGGCTCGGTCACAGTCTAACAATTCATCAGATGCATCGAAGATTTTCCTGTAAACCCACGGCTTTTGGCTGATCCAGTCGAAGTTTTCGGGATTCGCAAGTAAATCGTCTTCATCAATACGCCCGGCCTGTATGAGGCTTCGAAAAATAGAGGCCGGCACATCCGTTGGAAGCCAGTTTCCCTTATCAAGGTCGCGCATTCTACGGGCAGACAGCGGATATTCCTTGAAGTCCCATTTGCCTATAAGGTCCAAAGTCATTTTCGACATCAAGCCTGCTCCTTATTGATTTACAGATATCCCGCTTGATTAAAATTACACGGCGACAAGAGCGATATTATAAGCGCATCGTAACAGATAACCAAAGGTTTTAGCTGATTGACGAGAGGTGCTTTATAAATGCAATAAGACTACTACAACCCAGCCATCCAGTTTTCAACAAATACAGCTAAATCGAACAAATTAACCACACCATCACCCTCATTGGGAGCAATGTCAGTACTACAGGCACAGCTTTGCAACCATTTTCATCGCCTTGGTCATTTCAGTCGTATTGTAAAATAGCTGACTTCTACAGTCGTAGCGTATCAACCGCTTTTTGTTGTGATTTATCATCTTTCTTCTTAAATAAACTTGTTATTATGTCCGGCTGCCCTTTTTCCGTTCGCCTCGTTTCAATGGCACCTATGATGAAAGTACCGAATATCGTTACTACGCCAATAATTACCAAAATTGCCATCATTTTTTTCTCTCCTTGTCATCCCAATCAAGCCTCAACGCATTCACAACTTTGACTATATCGACCATCTCAGCCACATCATGGACCCGCACAATCGAAACTCCCGCCGAGGCGCACAAAGCAACCGTAGCCGCTGTACCGAATATCCTCTCAGCGGGTTTTTCTTTGCCGGTTAGCCTGCCTATAAAGCTTTTTCGACTCGTACCCACCAGCACCCGATAGCCGGTTTTCACAAACTTATCAATATTTCTTAAAAGCTCAAGATTGTGTTCCAGCTTTTTGCCAAACCCAATCCCCGGGTCGATAAAAATCTTGTTTCTTTCGATTCCAAACTGCTCCGCTCTTCTCGCTCGGCTCAGCAAAAATTCCAAAACCTCTTTAACTACATCACTATAGGTGGGATTGTCCTGCATTGTCTGCGGCTGGCCCTGCATATGCATTAAAACAACCGGCACACCCTCCCCGGCCGCTAACTGCCCCATCCGCTCATCACTCAAAGCGGTAATATCGTTTATCATTGCAGCCCCCGCACTCAGAGCAGCCTGAGCAACCTCATAATTGTATGTATCGATACTAATCGGCACATTGACTTCTTTAGCAATCGCCTCTATCACCGGTACAACTCGTCTTATCTGCTGCTGGGCCGATACCGATTCCGAACCCGGCCGGGTGGATTCTCCTCCGACATCTATTATCGCAGCACCCTCAGCAGCCATTCGCAGGCCCTGCTCAATGGCCTTATCGGTATCAAAGAACTTGCCGCCATCACTAAACGAATCCGGCGTAATATTCAAGACCCCCATCACAAGAGTGCCTGCCGAAAAATCCAGCTTACCTCTCGGCCATTCGATAATATTTTTGTCTTTCATGTTATACTTTAAATCCCATCCCTCTGAATTTTTCAGCAATATCCTCTGCGGGTGATATTATCTTTGTGTTTTGAAATTCTCTTCGCACAGGATAATTTTTTCGCAAATCACTAAAGTATTTTCCTCTTTCTTCTGCCGGCACATCCAAAATCTGCCGGAGCTTCGAATCATCCTCAGCGATTTTGTAAATCTTCTCGGCAGCTTGCCGCAGCACATCCTGCTCATCACCGCTGTCCGGACTTATTTTCAATTGCGGAACATCCGGTTCAGGCAAAAAATCCTCAATATCAAGCTTGGCCTCAAGTCCAAAGTATTTACACGTCGCCTTATATATCATAATCATTCCCGCAATCTTACCATCCAGCGAATAGCCCGCTATATGCGGCGTACCAATATCAATCATTTTCAGAACTTCGGTATCGATATTCGGCTCATTCTCCCAGACATCCAGGACGGCTGCTTTTATTCGGCCGGTGCTGAGCGTATTTTTCAGTGCTGCGGTATCGGTTACGCCGCCGCGTGCCGTGTTGATGAAAATACAGCCGGCCTTTAGTGAACCAAAGAACTTCTCGCCTGCCAAATGAAAAGTCTTGTCAATCCCTTCAAAAGTCAATGGTGTATGGAGGGTTACAACATCACAGTTGTAAAGCTCTTCAAGCGGAAGATACTTATCATCACCGGTTTGCCTGCGAAGAGGTGGGTCGTTGAGCAAAACTTTCATACCAAGAGAAGCACACTTTTTTTCGACCAGGCTGCCGACGTTACCAACACCGACGATGCCGATTGATTTTTCCTGCAAACGTAATTCGTATTTGTGTGCGAGTTTAAGCAGAGCGGCAATGACATATTCGGCAACGGAGTTGGCATTGGAAGCCGGCGCCGAGGCGTACCCGATATCGTTCTCGTCAAGCCAGGCGGTATCTATATGCTCGAAGCCGATGGTGGCCGTTGCTACAAAGCGGACGCTGCTGCCGGCCAGCAAGTCAGCATTCACCTTCGTAACACTGCGTACTAAAAGCACATCGGCATCTTTAATAAGCACAGGCGTGATTTGCTGCGCAGGCCGGCTAATTACCCGGCCGAGCGTCCCGAAACACTCGGTAACAAAGGTGATATTTGCATCGGCAATTATCTTCATAACATCCCATATTACACAAAAAAGGACAAAAAGCCGCGGTTGGCAACTTCAATGGACAAATAACTTTTTACCCATTTTAGTCCAGATTCCGGTCATTGCACGCGCTTTTTCTCGGGCTTTGCTTTAGCTAAACATGCAATTTTTAATTTTTCCACTTGACAAGTTATGGGCATATGCCCATAATATAAACAGAAAGCTTAATCTCAAGGCAGTAAGGTTATCGCTTGTTAAGCTTCTGTAAAAAAAAATGCAGGTTAGGGTTAATGAAGACTTATTTTGACTGCATTCCGTGCCTGGTTCGCCAAGCGCTTGAGCTGGCTCGGTTTGTGAGCGAAGAAGAGGGTTTGCAGGAAAAAGTGTTGCGGGAAGCTCTTCGTTTGGTAGGCGAAATGGATTTGCGCCAAAGCCCCCCGGAAATGGCCCAAAAGATACACCGACTACTGCGTTTCCTGACCGGGGTAAACGACCCA
Source organism: uncultured Pirellulales bacterium (assembly GCA_964481525.1). GTDB lineage: Bacteria > Planctomycetota > Phycisphaerae > Sedimentisphaerales > CAYZTY01 > CAYZTY01. Next base: position 1,021 of record CAYZTY010000086.1, on the reverse strand, counting down.
TACGCAGAAGTAAAGACAAAATTCAATATCCTGGCGCTGCAGCTTTACCCGGAGCTTAAGAAAAAAATTGCTGACCGCGATGACCCTTTGGCTGCAGCGGTCCGTCTTGCTATCGCGGGCAATATTATAGACTTTGGAGTAGGTTTTGCGGTGGAGCAGTCGGATGTAACCAGAACAATCAAAGATGCGCTGGCCGCGTCGCTGGATGAAGCGGCAATCGCAGATTTTAAGCAGACCGTAAGGCAAGCTCGGAAGATTCTTTATATTGGGGACAATGCCGGTGAAATTGTCTTCGACAAGCTGCTGATTGAGCAGTTGCCGCATCAAAAGATTACATTTGTGGTAAAAGGCGGCCCGGTAATAAACGATGCAACAATGGAGGACGCAATAGAAACAGGCATGAATGAACTGGTAGAAGTTATCGAAAACGGCTCCGACGCGCCCGGCACGATTTTAGAAGATTGCTCTGATAATTTTCGCCGACTGTTCGCCGATGCCGATTTAATCATTGCCAAGGGACAGGGAAATTACGAAACCCTCAGCGATATCGAAAAAAACATCTTCTTTTTGGTAAAGGTAAAGTGTCCTGTTATCGCCAGGGACCTTGGCTGCAAAGTAGGTGAAATGATTTTGAGAAAGAGCAAAGTCCATAATGATATTGTTGATTTAGTTGAGGAGGCTAAATAGATGCCGGGATTTGATGGAACAGGGCCGTTCGGCCAGGGACCAATGACTGGAAGAGGTCTCGGCTTTTGTGTTTTGGCAACTTCAAGAGAAAGTCCGGACCGGGTACAAGGCTTTGCCGGAATCGATGGTAAGCCCGTCGGACAAATGAAAATAAACATAGGTTCTAAGGTTGTTGAAAAGGAGGTGATTAATATGCCATTTGGAAATGGGACAGGACCTGCCGGATTAGGACCAATGACAGGAAGGACCGCTGGTTTTTGCGCGGGTTATCCGATGCCGGGGTATATAAATCCTGCTGTGGGTAGAACCGGTTTCTATGGCCCCGGTGTGCCTG
>CAYZTY010000085.1:0-10798 GCA_964481525.1 uncultured Pirellulales bacterium | reverse complement strand
ATAGAGCAGTCCGAGCGAATGAGGGAAGTGCAGCTCATTTGTCAGCTCGATTTTGTTGCCTTTGCCGATGCCGTAGCTTGCAGTGGCCCATTCTCCAACGGCATCAAATGTCAAAATAGCCGCCTCTTCGAAAGGTGAAGGGAAAAAGGCGCTGGCTGCGTGCGATTCATGGTGCTCGATGAAGACATATCGACCTTTGTACTTGTGGCTTAAGGCCTTGTCCATTTCCCGAGGCAGGTGAAGCTTCGTTCTCAGCCATAAGGGAATGCTCATTAGAAATTGCCTGAAGCCTCGTGGGCTGTATGCAATATAAGTTTCGAGCAGGCGTTCGAATTTCAGCAGCGGCTTTTCGTAGAACACAACATAATCAAGCTCTTCGGGTGATATTTTGCCCGCCTTAACGCAATAATTCACCGCTTCGGACGGGAAACGACTATCGTGCTTTTTGCGTGTGAAGCGTTCCTCCTGGGCGGCTGCGAGGATTTGTCCGTCGCGCACCAAGGCGGCAGCGCTGTCGTGATAAAAAGCCGAAATCCCCAATATGTTCATAATCTTATGTCCCGGCAAGAAAACGACTGCGCTGTTACAGTCGACTCTGGCTAAATCCTTTTACTTAACTGTCTCGTTTTAAGGACCGAGAAGCATTATACCAAAAAATAATTCCATTCCCGCTTTTTTTAAAGCGCTTTTATTCATTTTCGATCTTTGCCTGTAATGCCATCAGCTCATTCCGCGCCAAGGTGTAATCCGGCTGAGCTTTCAGGGCTGCACGGAATTTTTTAATCGCTTCGCTGATTTTGCCCTGTTCCCTGAGAGAAACACCGAGTACGTAATGTAAAACAGCGCTTTGAGGGAATATTTTTACGCCATCACGTAAAGCGTCGATTGCCTTATTGCTCTGCCCGCTGGTGTTAAGCGCCTGTGCCATTAGACGGTATGCACTGACTGAAATTTCGGGGTCAATCTCCAATGCCTTTGAGTAAAATTTAACAGCGCGTTTTGGCTGTCCCTTTTTGTCGTAGCCCAGCGCAAGATTGTAGTAGGTCCACGCGGCCAGAGGTTTCATTTCCTGCGCCTTCTGTGCCATTTCGAGTCCTTCGTCGATTCTGCCCTGTTTGTATAAAAGCACGGTTAACTCGTTATAAGCAAAGGAATGTGGAAGCTCTCGAAGCACCATCTCCAACTGCGAGACGGCGGCTGCATCCTGATTAAGAGCCTCGCGTAAGAACTGTCCGTATTTCAAGCGCAGATGCCAGTCGGACGGATGCCATTCGAGCGCTTGGCGGTACTGATAGTCGGCCTCCTGCAGACCTGAGGGCTGCGTATAATACATCAGAGACTCGATTTGCTCCTTCATTTCTCTGATATACTCATCGTGATAAGCCTGGTTTGTAAACGGCGGATGACTGACGAATCCGTCAAATACACTCCTTAGAGCCGACAGATGGTCCCAACCTGTAAAAGCCAAGTGTGCCGAACAATCTTCCTGGCTTAGCATTTGGCTGACAGAGGTTCTTTTTACGCCCCTTTGCTCCAGGATGGCCTTTTCAGCCTGGTCGAACAACGTGCGGGCCAGAATGTAATTGCCCTTAAATTTGAAATGGACATGCTCATAAAACAATTCTTCACTGGTTATTCCGTGTGGACCGGCTTCTTGACAGGCTTTAACTGCATCGACGAAGTAAACTTCTTTTCCCGCCTTCTGCGCAACAGAGCGTATGATTTCATTTATTCGCTCCTCGGCCCGAAAACGCAGCGTATCCAGATAGCAGGCCCTGTTGTAACTGTCTTTGGCTTGCTTATATTTGCCTATCGCCCAGTAACAGCGGCCCATTCGAAAATGGGTTTCGGCGAACTGCTCGTCAATCTGCACAGCCGGTAGATAGTATCGCAGCGCCTCATCATATCTGCCATTTGATTCAAGCCGAACCGCCTGGTTGTATATTTTGTTCCACGCCGTCTCATCGGCTTGTGTAAGCTCTGGTTTGTGCAGAGAGGCGAAGGGAGGACAATCCTTTAAGTTTGCTGCGACATTGCACACAATCACTTTGGCCCCTGCGTCACGGCCGAGCTCGCAAATATCCTCTAGGTTCCGTTCGAAGTGTTTGTAGACATTCTGAAGCCCCGGTGAGTCAAAGCGCACCTGCTTTTCAAGAAACATTTGCAGCCCCTCCCATTTGGCAGTGCGTTTGTCTTCGGCTGCAAGTGAACTTATCAGAGTCTCAAGCAGTTGGCCGAGCCTGGTCGATTTGGCTGCAATGCTTGCCCTGATGAATGACAGGTTCGGAGAAAGAGGGGCAAAAACCGTGCCCACACCATACGGCCCGGTAACCTCGTTGTTGCCGAGGTAAACGATAAACAGGTCCGGCTCATAGCGGGCACAGTCTTTGGCAATCTCCAAAACACCGTGTGAATTCATTGCGGGCATCCCCACGTTTATTACCTCAAAATTCACACCTTTGTATTCATTTTCTAAAAGTACTCTCAGTACCCGGCTGAAACCATAGGAGGGTTCCGGTACTCCCATCGCGGCGGAGCCGCCGAGGACAAATATTCGGTATGTTTGCGGGGATTTGTCGGCCGGGAAGACAAACGTACGCATCTCACGGGCTATCTTTTTAGGGAAGAAACGCCAGCCGAATTTTAAGTTGTTGATACAAACCTGGCGGCCATTAATCTCATGCTTGATTATGGCAGAGGTCGGATAACCGAAACCCGTTATACGCAAGCACAACTCCACGGATGCCAATAAAAAGACCGGGATGATAATTACGGCGATAATCCGGAATAACCAAAGCCGCGGCCCAGCAACCCGCCCTTTGGCCGGCATACCCCCGGTGACAAATTGCTCTTTCGTCTCGTGCCTGCCTTTCTGCGTCACTACCTTATTGTCATCTCCTCCACCGGGGCTCATATTGCTCCTTGGCACAATAATTCGGACAAATTATAGCGACTAAATATAATAATGATACCGCCTACGCTTAGGCATTGCCGGGGTGCTGATAGCATACGTAACAGTTTGTCTTGGGGCGTTTGGTAGATATCTGGCCTTCGATATTATAACACCTTCAGGGCTTCTAATCAACTTAGTATTCGTTCGTCTCTATGGCTGTCCCAATGATTATGGGACGTTTTACAACCCAAATTGTTGTGGTTCTGCGTAAAATTGCACCGCAAGCGCGCTCTTGGGAGATGAGTTGAAAATAAACCAACCGGGCTGATTCTGCCATAGGCAAAAGCAGCTAACAGGCCTGAAAAGCACACTTGCTCGATTCACGGCATAGGATATAATTCAGCATTCATATTGTTTAAAATTGGGCCAGGTTATTTCGTGATGCCACGCTTAATCTATTAGGATTTTGTCGGCGATGACCTTTATCGGTAAGGGCTATTTTTTGGTAGCAGAATATTTTCTTAAAGGCTGGATTTTAGGGTATTGCATAGGCTAAGGGTCTTGAATTATTCCGGATTTTTGGCAAAATACGAACGTTTTACGGATACAAGACGTATAGTTAAATTACATATAATATGTACGAAAACAAATCGTTGGCTTGGTACAAACAGAGAAATCTATCAGTCGTGAGCAAGTTTTTTGAAGGAGAAAATCATTATGGCTATAGATGTCAAGCAAATCGGAAATCTGGTCCAGGAAAAAAGTGAGTTTGTGCGGGCACTGTTCGGGGAGATTGACAAAGTAATCGTTGGTCAGCGTTATATGCTCGAACGGATGCTCATCGGCCTGCTGGCCAACGGGCATATACTGCTCGAAGGAGTGCCGGGATTAGCCAAGACTATGGCGGTAACAACCCTGTCACGTGCGATTGACGCTGATTTTCGGCGGATACAATTTACGCCCGACCTGTTGCCAGCGGATTTAATCGGCACGCAGATATATCGACAATCGGACGGCGAGTTTGTCACGCGCAAAGGACCAATCTTTGCCAATCTTATATTAGCAGACGAGATCAACCGCGCCCCGGCCAAGGTGCAAAGCGCCTTGCTGGAGGCCATGCAGGAAAGACAGGTTTCAATCGGCGAGGAGACCTTTCCGGTACCCAGTCCTTTCTTAGTGCTTGCCACGCAAAATCCAATCGAACAAGAGGGAACTTACCCGCTGCCTGAGGCCCAGCTCGACCGTTTTATGCTGAAATTAAAGATTGATTATCCGAACAAAGCCGAGGAACGAGAGATACTCGAGAGAATGGCTGTGACAGATAAAAAATTCGACATCAAAGCCGTTATCAAGCCCAAAGATATTTCGGAAGTAAGAAGTGTGGTGGACGAGATATACATCGACGAAAAAATCAAAGACTATATTGTTGATGTAGTCTGCGCCACCAGAAACCCAGGCAAGTACGGCATAGAAATGGGTAATTTTATCAGCTATGGGGCGTCACCGAGAGCAACGATTTATCTTGCAATAGCTGCAAAGGCACATGCGTTTATCCAGCAAAGAGGTTATGTTACTCCTCAGGACGTTAAAAGCATCGGACCCGATGTCCTAAGGCACAGGGTGATTGTCAGCTATGAAGCAGAGGCAGAAGACAAGACCAGCGAGGACATCATCAAGATGATTTTTGACAATATCGAAGTGCCATAATCGTCGGCTATGAGAGGGGGGAAACCGGAAGGATTCTATGGAACAATCAGATAATAAGTCATCACATAAAGCTTCGGAATATGATAAGGATGTGAAGGACACTATACCCTATTACGAATTGTTTCATAACGAAACTATCGACCTTGTCAAGACGGTAAAGCCGGAGGTGAAGTGTTGGCTGGATACCGGTTGCGGCACCGGTTATCTTGTGGACAAGGCGCTCGTGCATTTCCCGGATACGTCATTTATTTTGGTCGACCCGTCGAAAGAGATGCTTCTTCAGGCCAGGAAACGCCTGCGGTCGGTTCGGCCCGAGCGTATCAGATTTATAGATTCCATCAGCAGCGAGGATTTGCCGGGTAATCTTACAGAACGGCCGGACGTTATCACCGCTATTATGTGTCACCATTATTCAAATCCGCAGCAGAGACGAGATTCCGTCAGGGCCTGCTTTGATTCGCTGGGGCAGGGTGGAATATTTATTACTTTCGAACACGTTTATCCGGATTCTGAAAAACACCTTGAAATCAGTCTGCGTCGCTGGGAGAGATTCCAACTGTCGAAGGGCAGAAGTACTGAAACAGTCAGGCGGCACCTGGCACGATTTAATAAAAAGTACTTTCCTATTCGTATCAGCGAGCATCTCGAGCTGTTGACAGAGTGCGGATTCAGTGTTGCCGAGCTTTTTTGGTATTCGCGAACGGATGCAGGTTTTTACGCGATAAAATAAAAATGATACCTGAAGAACTAATCAAGAAAATCAGGCAGATACAGATTTACACCTCGAGAATGGTAAACGCCAGTTTTGCCGGCCAGTACGAGAGCGTCTTTAAAGGCCGGGGTATGCAGTTCGACGAAGTTCGCGAGTACAGTCCCGGTGATGATATCCGAACAATCGACTGGAACGTTACGGCCCGGACCGGCAGGCCATATATTAAACGCTTTGTCGAAGAGCGTGAGCTGACCGTTATTTTCGCCGTTGATTTGAGCGCTTCGGGAGATTTCGGGACGGTAAACAAGGCCAAGAACGAACTGGCGGCGGAGTTTTGCGCGGTCCTGGCCTTTGCGGCTGCGAAGAACAATGACAAGGTCGGGCTTTTGATTTTTGCAGACCGGGTAGAATTATATATCCCGCCTAAAAAAGGAATCAGCCATATGCTGCGGCTGATTAGGGAACTTTTGTATTTTAAGATGCCAAAGAGAAAAACGGATATCAGACAGGCCCTCGATTATCTTGCTAAAGTTGTGCGTAAGAGGGCAACAGTGTTTCTGGTATCTGATTTTATAGAAGCTGATTTCAAGAAACAGCTTAGTTTGCTTAACAAGCGTAATGACGTTATTGCCGTATCAGTTCGCGACCGGGCGGAAATTGCGTTGCCGAGCGTGGGGATGATTGAATTTACCGACGCGGAGACCGGCGAGATTATCCTCGTCGATACATCGAGCAGACAATTCAGGAATAAATACAGCAATACCTGTGCACAGAGGTTTGACGAGCTGAAAAGTATGCTTCGAACAATCAATGTAGATTGCATCAGCATAAGCACTGATAAGCCGTATATACAGGACCTGGTCAGGTTTTTTCATATGCGACATCGACGAGCGTAACTTAACAGTCAGTTTATGGCAGAGAGAGAACGGGAGATGTGATTATGGAAGACAAGCTGGATTTTTCATTGCCTGAGAAAAAACAAAGAAATTCTCTTATACCGAAGATATCTGTCATATTGCTTTTGGTCTTAATTGTTTTGACGTTGGTTAACCTTTTGGTGAAGTCTTCGTATAAACCTCTTTTATCCGGAAATATTTCTTCATCTTTGTCTGCCGAGCAGGTCAAAGACCTGGCGGCGAAGCTTGCCGGCCGAAATTTATATACCAGGGCGGCCGAGGTCTGGCGGGATTATCTATCACTTGCGAAGGTGCCCGATACAGAGCATGCAAAAATACTTTTTCAGATAGGCACATTGTTAGAGAAGGCCGGTATGTATGCGGAAGCGATTGAATACTACTACCGGAGCGAAATCGCAGCTAAACTTACCGAATTAGAACCCCAGATTAATACTCATATAAAGGATTGTTTCGAGAAATTAGGCAAATTTTCAGCTCTGCGATACGAATTGATGGACCGAACCAGCTATGGGGGAAAATCCGAGGCGGGCGGCAAAATTGTCGCTGAGATTGGTGCGGAAAAAATTACAGAGTCCGACCTCGACGCATTCGCCGAAAGGACGATGGATAATCAGCTTGCACCAATGAGGGTGTTTATGACAACGGGGCAGTTAGACGAGCAAAAAAAGAAGATGCTCGAGCAGTATAAAAGCCCTTCAGCCAAACAGGAGCTTCTTCAATACTGGCTTGCACAGGAGGTGCTATATCGCCAGGCCCTGGAGGAAAAACTGTCGGAAGAGCCGGACGTGAAAATCCTGATTGAGGACCTGGTGCGCGGCACCTTGAGCCAGCAACTAATGAACAGGGAGCTTGCAGAGAAAATCAATATCACGGAAACCGACCTTCGGACATATTACGAGGCGAACAAGGACAAGTTTGTAGAACCGGCGAACGAAGAAGACCCAAACTCCACCGAGCGGCAAAAAAGCTTTGACGAGGTCAGGCAAGAGGTGGTAACGGCCTTGTTAAGTCAAAAACGTCAGGATGTTCAAACGGCGCTCATCGAGAAAATGATGGATAAATTCAATGTCATTATACACACATCGGCATCGATACCTACAGACCAAGGTAAAAATGATAAGTAAAACGCAAAAATACAAAAGTATAACGGTATTGTTCTATGCACTTATAACCGGCGCATTACTATTGGTTTGTGTTGGTTGCGAGAAAAGTTTTGATGCCGAGACTGAAAAAACGGAGTTCGAGATTGACAAAGATTATCAGCGGGGGCCGTTAACGGTTCACGTGCGTGTGGATAAGACCAAAGCGACTATTGCCGAGACAATCCTATTGGAGCTCGAAGCTGCAATTGAGTCGGGTTATGAAGTTAAGATGCCGACAGTTGAGAAAGTGCTCGAGAACTTTGGCATCGTTGACTGGGATAATTTGGGCGATAAGCTCGATGAGAAAAATAACGTGGTCAGCAGGTATCGATATCGACTCGAGCCTTTTTTGTCCGGCACTTTCCCGATACCTGCTTTTACATTCGAGTTTTATGATGTAAACAGCCCGGAAGATAATAAGTACGAGCTTGCTACCGAGCCGGTCGATATTGAGGTTGCCTCTCTTCTGGGCGAGCAGCGAGCGGAATTGAAGATAGCAGATATCGAAGGCGTCGTCGAAATGCCGGCCGAGGCTTCTTACCGGTGGGTTTGGGTGCTATGTGTTTTAGCTGTTGTTGGTGGTGCCGGCTTTTGGCTTTATTTAAGACGCAGACGCGTGGAGGAGCTGGTAAGAATTTTCAGGCCGGCCCATGAAATTGCATACGAGCGGCTGCGAGATTTGGTTAAGCAGGACCTGGTAAAGGCGGGCAAAATCAAGGAATTTTACGAACGCATCAGCGATATCCTCAGACATTATATCGAGCACCGTTTCAATCTCAGGGCTCCGGAAAGGACAACAGAAGAGTTTTTGGCTGAACTTCCGTATTCCAACGTGCTTTGTCAGTCCGACCAGCAGCGCCTTGGGGAATTTTTGAGACACTGCGACTTAGTGAAATTTGCAAAATACAGTCCGACGGCCGAACAAATACAGAGAACCTTTGATTTAGTCAGGGATTTTATAGAGACAACCAAGTCCGACGAAAAGAAGATTGAGGTGACAGGAGCCAGTGCCGAAGAGGCCATTGAAGCAGGGGTTGCCTAAATGCAGTTGTATTTGCCATGGGTATTATTGTTGCTTTTACTATTGCCTGCTTTGGCGTATCTGAGTTTGCGTAAAAGACGTCGAGCAACGGTGAGATTTCCAAGTCTGAGGGATATTCGGCATTGTCCAGCTTCTTTGCGGCTGCGGCTCAGGCCGATACTGAATGTGGCAAGATTCGTTTGCATAGCGCTTTTGATAGTGGCACTTGCGCGCCCGAGGAAAGGAACGGTTCTGTCGGAGATTTCCACCGAGGGCGTGGCTATAGAGGTTGTTGCCGACCACTCCGGCAGTATGCAGGCGGAGATGGACTACTTCGGCCAGAAATTGAATCGCTTCGAGGTTGTTAAGAAGGTTTTTTCCGATTTTGTCACCGGAGATAATGGCCTGGCGGGCAGGAGCAGCGACCTTATAGGTTTGATTACTTTTGCTCGATACGCCGATACTACCTGTCCATTGGTTCTTAGTCACGGCGTTTTGCTGGAGTTTTTGAAGAACACGGAGATTGTCAGACTTCGCAGCGAGGACGGGACAGCTATCGGAGATGCTATTGCCCTGGCGGCGGCTCGACTGCAAAAGGCAGAAGAAGAACTGCAGCAGAGAAAGACCCGGCTTATCGATGCCGGTGAGAAAATCTCGGCAGGGCAGGAGGGCGGCTTTAAGATTAAAAGTAAGGTGATTATTCTGCTGACAGACGGCATTAATAATGCCGGCCGATATCGTCCTCTGGAGGCCGCTGAACTTGCCCAGAAGTGGGGCATAAAAATATACACGATTGGAATAGGTTCAGCCCAGGCTTACACGACTGTCCAAACTCCGCTGGGAACTTATAAGATGCCGGCGGGGCAGAATCTTGATGAAAGACTGCTCAAGGCAATCGCGGAAAAAACGGGCGGGTTTTACGGCAGAGCTGATAATGCCAAGACGCTTCACAAGATTTTTGAAAAAATAGATGAGATGGAAAAAACCGAAGTCAAATCAATTCAATATACCCAATATGCGGAGATATTCGGCCCCTGGGCGCTGGCGGCGTTGGTGGTTTTGATTTTGGAAATGTTGGCGAGCTGTACGATATTTCGCAAGATCCCATAAGTGGTAACCGGTGAATGGTTAATGGTAACTGGTGAATGGTAAGTGGTAATTGGTAAATAGAGAAGAAATGGTGGAGCAAAGGCCTCACCCTACAATTTAAGAAACCCACGGCAGTGCCGTGGGCTAAACAACCTGAGAGAAAGATATTTATGGTGAGGCAAAGGCCCTACTATACCTTAAGCTGGTAGCGAATTGTACGGTATTTCGTAGGGTTCCGTGAAAATGAATTTAGGTAATGACAGAGCGTTGTGGTTATTATTTTTCGTGCCTGTGGTACTTGTGCCAGCTTATATCTGGTACTTCTGGCGGAAGGCCGGGGCGCTTAAAGTATTGGCCAGCAGTGATATGCTGAAAAAGATTAATGTGTCCGTCAGCCTGAAAAGGCAGATATTCAAGGCCATTTTGTTAAATGTAGCTTTTATAAGTATTGTGGCAGCATTGACAGAGCCACGGTGGAATCCACAGGCTCAAAAAATAAAGCGCCAGGGTCGGGACGTTTGTATATTGCTGGACACTTCCCGTTCAATGCTGGCGGAAGATATCAGGCCAAGCAGACTCGAACGGTCAAAGATAGCGATTCGAGACCTTTTGGAGGTGTTACAAGGCGACCGGATAGCGATTGTAACTTTTGCCGGCAACAGCACGATAAAATGCCCATTGACTCAGGATTATGCCTTCGTCCGAATGGTGCTGGCCGATATATCAACCGAGAGCACCAGCAGAGGCGGCACAATGGTAGGTGACGCTATCCGTAAGGCAACGGAAGATGTATTTGACAAGCAAAGCCGTGAATACAAAGACGTAATATTGATTACCGACGGCGAAGACCACGACAGTTTTCCCGTCCAGGCCGCTGAAAAAGCAGCCAAAGAAGGTATAAGAATCATTGCCATCGGACTCGGTGATGAAAATCAGGGCTCGCGAATTCCAATTACAGGTCCGGACGGCGAAAAAACTTTTTTGAAATATGAAGGACAAGAGGTCTGGTCCAAGCTTGATGCAGATACCCTGCGTAAAGTCGTTTACGCAACAAACGGCGGGAAGTATTTATCGGTGGAGCCGGGGACAACTCTGGACTTAGGGCAGATTTATGAGGGACTTATCGCCTCAGCCCAGAAGCGTGAGCTTGAGTCGATGACTATGATGAGATATGATGAGAAATTCCAGGTTTTTCTGGCTTTGGGATTGTTGTTGATTGTACTGGAGTATATGACGAGTGAAAGTAAGAGGGCTTAAAAAATTAGCAGCAATATTACTGGCCTTCGGAGCTGCAGAAGTAGTGTTAGCAGGTTCCGT
>CAYZTY010000084.1:0-10970 GCA_964481525.1 uncultured Pirellulales bacterium | reverse complement strand
ACCAATGCTTCCCCGATAATCTGCAACTCTCTTTCTATTGCTGAACGAAATGCACGGTCTGCGATATAGTCATCCACAGTTTTGTTTTGGGTAAATTCGAGCAGAAATTCACAGGAACTGAGCATATCATAGAGATATTTTTCCGGCTCACGGTGCGGCATAAACCACTTTCCTTGTCTGGTTGACATGTTTTATGAAATATGGATTCCGAAGCCCGCCGGCTTCAATCAAATCCACCCGCCGGCTAAACAACTGTTCCATCGCCCGAAGCAATCCAAAAAAATTATCAAATCGGTGACGTTTAACATCGTTATCAAATTCGACAAGAAAATCAATATCGCTGGATTCATTAAAGTCGCCGGCTACTAATGAACCGAAAACGTCAAGGCGTACTACATGGTACCTGTGGCACAACTCCACAATAGCCCCGCGATTGCTCTCGATTACGGATTCCATGGTTCTTTCAGACCTCTTTGAGCACTTGAACTGCTATTTTACCACAAAAACCGTAAAATACTATGGATGAATCCACCGGTTCAATCTCCTTGTTCTATGATTTGTTACTTGTGCCTTAGGTACTTGTGCCTTAGGTACTTGTGCTTTAGGTACCCGTTGCACAAGCTGCTCGCTTCCAATACGCTCCACGCTATCCGCTAATGCTTGAAGTGTCTTTTGCCTGTAAATACCATTGCGATGCCGTGCTTGTCCGCCGCTGCTATCACCTCATTATCTTTCTTCGAGCCGCCCGGCTGAACTATGCAGGCAACACCCGCTTTTGCGGCATTTTCAACATTATCAGGGAACGGGAAAAATGCGTCCGAGGCCATTACGCAACTCTTGGCTTCCCGGCCGGCCAACTTAAACGCTATCAAGCCGGACTCAACCCTGTTCATCTGGCCGGCGCCTACTCCGACGATTCTCCTGTCCTTGGCCAATACAATTGTATTGCTCTTTACGTGCTTGGCCACAATCCAGGCAAGCCGCAGGTCTTCAAGCTGCTTTTCACTCGGCCTGGCTTTTGTCGGATAGCTAAGCACATCCGGTTCCCAGGCAACTAAATCCCTTTTCTGCAAAAGCAGTCCGCCGACAATACATCTAACATCGTACTCGGTGGTATCTATTTTGGCCCTGTCGATGGATCCTGTCTCCATAAGTCTTACGTTCTGGCCCCAGGATTTCAGCGTCCTGATTGTCTTTACCGCATCGTCGTCATACTCCGGCGCAATAATCACTTCTGCAAAGAAACCGCTCGCTCCTTTGGCCTTTCCGAACCGGCTGTAGGATTCCATAATTGTAGTCGCCAGCTCGGCATCAACTTTTCTATTCAATGCGACAATGCTACCGAAGGCGCTTATTACGTCGCCCTCATACGCCTTTTGGTAGGCAACCTGAATATCATTATCAATTGCACAGCCGCATGGGTTTAGATGTTTGACGACAACCGCGGCAGGCCCGCTGAATTCCTTAACCAGCTCGAAAGCGGCGTTGACATCCAGCAAATTGTTAAAGCTGATTCCTTTGCCCCCTTCAAGCAGCTTAGCGCTGCCCACAGACATCTCACCACTGGCCGGCAGCTTGTAAAACGCTGCACTTTGATGTGGATTCTCGCCGTAGCGCAAATCGTTTTCTTTCGTTAAAGCTATCGAGACTCGGCCCGGATATTCAACGCCCGCCTTCAGGTTAAGATATTTGGAAATGGCCGCGTCGTAGCAGGCGGTCATACCAAAAGCAATCCTTGCGAACTCGCTGCGCGTTTGCTCGCTTATCGCCCCTTTGTTCTTTTGCATCTCGGCGATTACCTGCTCATACTGGCCGGGACTGGTAACAACTGTAACATATTTATGGTTCTTCGCGGCTGAACGAATCATACTCGGCCCGCCGATATCGATGTTCTCAATCGCTTCCTCAAGGCGGCAGCCCGGTTTAGCAACGGTCTGCTCGAACGGGTACAGGTTTATACAGACCATATCAATCGGCTCGATATTATGCCTTTTCAATGCCTCGGCGTGCTCGGGCTTATCTCGCAACGCCAGTAATCCGCCGTGGATTTTGGGGTGCAGGGTCTTGACGCGACCATCCATCATCTCCGGAAAGCCGGTAACCGAATCAACACTTGTAACGGAAATTCCCGCCCCGGTAAGTTTCTTTGCCGTCCCACCCGTGCTGATTATCTTTACACCCATCTGAGCCAGACTCTTCGCAAACTCAACGACTCCGCTCTTGTCCGAAACACTAATCAGTGCCACTTTCGTCTTAACATCCATATTACTCGCCTCTCCTAAAAATTTTTCACCGTCTAATACAAGATGTAACAAACAACTCTGCGCTTTTTGCCGCTTTACGGCGCAGAGGCTTGACCACTAACTAAATTTATGCGTTTGTCATCGTCTTTTAACTGGCTGGTTTCAAACAAGCGAGCCTGCCCACACAGTCACCGATATAAATGCGAGAATCCGGGCTGCCGGAGACGTATTTCGAGACGCCTGTAAGACAGACTGAGTACATTTTCTTGCCGGTCCGGTTATCCATCACCAAAACAGTGCTGTCATTTGTTATTACATAAGCCTTTTCGTTCGCCTCAGTCAGCAAATCCCTGCCTTCGTCCAATTGCCAGATTTGTTTGCCGCTTTCTTTATCGATTGCATACAAACCGTGTTGCCGGGCGTGCTGATAAACGACTTTTTGAGTTACCCGGGCCGGGCTGAGGAGTTTTGCGCCGGCGTGAAACTTCCATATCATCCTGCCTTTGTCAGTATTTAATTTATAAAAGTTCGTATCCTGGCAGCTTACAAAAACTGCTCCGTCGTCGGCAACCATTTCCGCAGATATGGCCCCGGCCACATTAAACTGCCAGTTCCGGTGCGGTGAGTCCGGCGAGATACTGATTATGTCGCCTTCTTCGGTAGAGAAAACAACGTATTCGTCGTCCGCCAGAATTGAAGTTATTACAGAGTCGTTATCCGCGGCAACCTGAAATTCTTCGAGCCTGCTCTCGGCATTTAAGACGTGCAAACGTCGGTCGCTGCCGGCGACGTAAATGTGCTTCGCATTTCGCACTATGGGCGCGGTTACGGTAAAATTAAAATGCTTCGAGCTCACTTCCCGGCCGAACTCGGTATTTATTTGCAGCAGACTATTGCCTGCGGTGAAGAACAAATTATTTTCGAAAAGCTGCGGACCAAGGACGGAAAAGCCCGCGGACACAAGAAATTTGCCGAATCTCATTCTGCCATCCTTCTTGTTTAGTCCCAACAGGTAATTCTGGTTCGTAAGAGCATAAATACTCTCGCCCCTGAAAAACAGATGCTGCAGGCGTTCCGGCTCATCCAACGCCAGTTTACTCTCCCACAAAAGAGTTAATCTTACCTGCTCAAGCTGCTCTGCCGTTACAAGCGGCGCTGGTTGTTGCTCAGGTGGTGGTGATTGCTGCTCAGGCGGCGGTGATTGCTGTGAATAAAGCCATTGCGACGATATGCATAAAACACAAAGTATGAGAGCTAAACAAAGTCTGCCTCGAAACATTTTATATAATCCTTAAAAAACTGGAAAATTCAGAACCTCCGATTAAGCGAAAACCACAATAACGAAAAGCCCGATATCGGCCTTCGTCATCGAGTCCGCTTTTTCCTCTCCGGATTTATAACGGCCCTAAACAGCTTTCGCCGTGATAGTCCTATGGACTCCTGACGGAGAGCAAATCAATCTTCCAAATTCACGAAGTCCGTTAAATCGACGCTGTGTTCCTCCTCAAAAGCCCGCATCTGCTCGATTCGCTCGATGTCGTCCTTGATGCGGCTTGCGAGTTTAAATATATAAGGCTTGCCAGCAAGGCGGTTGTTCAAATCCTCGAGCATCGGCTTCCAGCTACCCTCATATAGCTGCCCCTTGAGGACAACCAGCATACGGTGCTCTCTGGAAAGCGTCTTTACAAACTCCTGAACCGCCTGATTAGCCACCGAATTTTTGCCCTTATCGCTGTATGAGCCCGGCTTTGCCATCTATAACCTCGCTCGGCCAAATCCTAAAGCCCTGCCTGCGGGATTGCAACAAAAAAATACCGCCTAATCCGATATGGGCGGGAGAGATAAAAGCCTATCGAGGCTCGAAAAAGCAATATATCCGGCAGTCTGTTTTGTCGCTGCATCCGATACTTCAGCCGCCTGCCGGTACTGTCAGCATTTTGTAAGCCGCCACTATCGCCAGCAATATAAATGCCGCTCGAACAACATCTCGTGGAAGTGCATGCATCAGCCGACCACCAAAAAAGCCGCCCACAATTGCTGTCGGAATAATCACTACTGCTATCCTGACTGAGTCCATAACCTCGACACCGTGGCCGGCGAGGGTCAGGTTTTTGTACAAGGCCCCAATCACAGCTATGGCTATTATCGTGGCCGAGGAATTGGCAATCGCCCTTCTCAAGGGCATCTTGAGCAGCAGCTGCTGAAGTGGTACGCAAACGGCACCGCCGCCAATCCCTAACAGTCCGGCCCCTAATCCCGTTACAAGCCCGCTGAGAATTGTCAATGGCACCGACCGGCGGACGTCCGAGACTGTTCGGGCCGCAGCCCCGCTTATAGAACGAGCAAAACGGATGCAGTTATAAACTATAACGTAAATCAGGAATATTCCGAACAGCCTTGCAAGAAGATAGCTCTTTCCGTGCGCAAAAAAGACGCTGTTGCTCAAAGCGACCCCGGCTAATACTCCCACAGCCGCTGCCGGTACGAGCCATTTAAGAACATCGGCCATCAGTACATTAGCTTCTTTATGGGCTAACGCCGCCGAAGCTGCCACAAAAAAATTGCATATCATTGCCGAGGCCTGATACAAATGCTGGTTCTCCCCCCACAGCAGGACCAGAGCGGGAATCATAACGACCGAGCCGCCAATGCCCAACAAACCCCCGAAAAGACCCATCAGAATACCAATTGCCGCTAAAATTAAATGGTCCATTATTCCAAATCTAAGTTGCGTGATTATTCGCCACCGGCCCGCCGTTTAACATACCTGCTGGCCGGTAGGTTCACCCGAAAAGCTCCCTGAATTTCTCCGCAATGTCCGGCTTCTCACAAAGTACCTGACCTACTAAAACAGCTCTGGCTCCTGCTGAGATTATCTTCTCAACATCTTCTCGGTTCTTTATCCCACTCTCGGTAACCAGTTCGTTCTTATTGTCAATCAATCCCGCCAAACGTTTTGTCGTATTTACGTCAACTTTCATCGTCCTCAGGTCACGATTGTTGATGCCAATCAGGCTGTAGTGTTTCTTTGGGAAGCCTATCATACTTCGGACCGCTAAAAGAGAATCGGCGTCGTGGACCTCCACCAGAGAGGTCAACGTAAGCTCCGCCGCCAATATCATCAAATCCATAAGCTCGCCCGGCTTCAGCGCCTCGGCAATCAACAGAATCGCGTCCGCCCCCGCCACCCGTGACTCATAAACCTGCCACTGGTCTATAATGAAATCTTTGCGTAA
Organism: uncultured Pirellulales bacterium; assembly: GCA_964481525.1. Lineage (GTDB taxonomy): Bacteria > Planctomycetota > Phycisphaerae > Sedimentisphaerales > CAYZTY01 > CAYZTY01. The sequence continues at coordinate 5,491 of CAYZTY010000084.1, read as the reverse complement.
AACAGGCAGGGCAACCGCCTTCTTAATTTGATTTATATATTCAAGCCGGCCTTGAAAGTATTTCTCGTCCGTAAGAACACTAATCGCGTCCGCCCCGCATTTCTCGTAAGTTTGCGCAATCTTTACCGGCTCGAAATCCTCCCGGATAACACCCGCCGACGGCGAGGCTTTCTTGACCTCGGCAATTACGTTAATGCCCCTCGGATTCGGTTTCGTAACCGCCTTACAAAAATTACGGCATTTACGCAGCCCCTGCGCCTGACTCTTTAGCTGTTTAAAATCTACCTGCTTTTTTCGCTGCTTTACTTCGGCCCGTTTGTCAGCAATAATCTCATCTAATATTGTCACCGGTTGCTAAACCCCTGAAAAATACCTGCCGCGAGGACGAGTAGCTCACTCCGTGACTTTGACATACAATATCCGTAACTGGTGCAGCGTTCCATTGAGCATCTCGGATTCCTGCTTGCTGAGATTGCCATTTGTCTTTGCCTCAAGTGCCTCTAACATATCGATATGATACTTGGCCAATTCCAGGTCCGGCTCTTTCTTCTGCTGCCCTTCCGGCACTAATGCACCCATCGCAAGCATTGTTTGTGTCGCCAGCATACTAACCAGTCCCTCAAAGTCACCCGGCGGCATAGGCCCGCGGCGTTTCGTCTTTTCCTCCTTCTGCCGTTCCGCGCGCTCTTTAGCTATCATAACTTCCTTTTCTTTACGCGCCTGCTCCTTCCAATCTTCATCAATTATTATCTTTTTCTGCTCTTTCTTTTCCTCTTCCGCCATCATAAACTCTCCGTTTTGCTCCTACTTAATTTTTCGCCGATAACTTTTCATACTTCTGGCGATATCTCTTTTGAGCTCTCGCCGTTCGATTTGTACCCGCTTATCGTATTTTCTCTTGCCCCTGGCCAGTCCCAGCTCAACCTTCGCCAGGCCCCGCTGATTAAAAAACATCCGCAGAGGAACTAATGTAAAGCCCCGCTGTTCAAGCTTGCTCGTTATCTTCTTTATCTGCCGTTTGTGCAGCAGCAGCTTCCTTGTTCTCTCCGGCGGATGATTATGAATGCTTGCCTGCGGGTATGGCGATATCTTGCTGCCCACCAGCCAGCACTGACCTTCCCTTACCTGGGCGTATGAGCCTTCCAGCTCCGCCTGCTTGGCCCGCAGCGATTTCACTTCCGTACCCAACAATACAAGGCCTGCCTCAAATTTTTCCGATATCTCATAGTTGCGGTACGCCTTTTTGTTGATTATTTGCCGCTGGGAAGTCCTGGTTTTGTCCGAATCTTTTGACATTTGTTGTGCAATACCACCAAAACCAACCTTTGCAACAAAACCGAAAACTCGCCCGCACCAACCACCCCGCCAACGCGACTGTTACCGCCGCGATAAATAAATCAAATCCCAGCCGGAAAGACCGCGTTTTATAACCCATTTATGCGCGCAGAAGATACTGATACATACATCGGCTGGCAGCTTGATTAAGAACTAACTATTGCTCTTATTGTGCCGGCTGGCTTGAGCACTCGTCTGCGGTAGTTTTACTTGATAAACCTTACACTCACCGGATAGCGATAAGCCTCGCCATTGTTCGACTTGACGCTTGCAACGATGCAAAACACAAGGTCCGCAATAAGCACCGCAGGAACCAGGGCAAATCCTATACAAATAAAAACCAACACGGGAGTTAGAATAAAGGCAACTGCAAAGGCAATTGCTACCGTAATCTGAAAGTTTAATGCTTCCTTGCCCTGGTTGTCTATGAACGCGTTCTCGTCTTTCTTGATAAGCCAGATGATGAGCGGACCTATGAAGCACGTAAAAAGTCCCAGCAAATGGCACCACATCGCCCACATCCGTGCTTCCTTTGTAATTTCCTGCGGCGGCTGTTGTGTTTCGGCACTCTCTGATGCCGCAGCACCTTCTTTGCCTTTTACTTCCTCATCGCCCGTCACATCCTCTGCATTCCCGCTTTTCTCGTCCATTGGCTTTCCCCTAATTGTTGTTATTAACCTTTGGCCGGGGTCCGGCCCGGCAAGAATCTTCCAGTTTTCTACCCAATCAGTACGCATCCGTCAAGAACAATTCCACTATGCCCGCGGTCCCACGAAACTACGCCAAAGCCCGGATAGTCTTTCCCAGGCGGCATCGATGCGGGCCGGACGCCGAAATCCCCACAATATCGCGGTGAATCTGTTGTCAGATTCAGTTCCGGCGGGCTATAATGGATGTGTGGAACGAGCTGCCTACAGAATAATAGATGCCAACTTCAACCGGGCCCGGGAAGCGGCGCGTCTGATTGAGGAGTTCTGCAGGTTTGCCCTTAATTCCGCCCGGCTCAGCTCACGGGCCAAGGAGCTGCGACATGAGCTTTGCACTGCGATTACCCGGCTAAACGCTGCCAGGTTAATTGCTGCACGCGACACTGCCGGAGATGTGGGGACGAGTATAAAAGTTCAGGGGCAATTAGAACGGGCTGAACTGAGGGATTGTCTGACAGCGGCGTGCAAACGCCTTACCGAGGCGCTTCGCGTACTGGGCGAGGTGCTCCGGACAATTAACCCGGCAGTCGCTGAGGCCATTGAAAAACTGCGATATTCGGCCTATACGCTGGAAAAGGACATCATAATCTGCAGCCAGGTGAGGGAAAAGTTAAAATCGGTCAGGCTTTATGTGATAATCACTGCAGATTTGCCGGTTGATGTTGTCCGCCTTGCGGATAATTGCATCGCCGGCGGGGCCGACTGCATTCAGCTACGTGCTAAAGCTATGAATGACGACAGCATTTTTGCCCTGGCAGTTGAGTTAGTGAAAATGTGCAATGATGCCGGGGTAATCTGTATTATAAACGACAGGATTGATATCGCTGCTGCCGCTGGTGCAGATGGAGTACACCTGGGGCAGAAAGATCTGCCTCTGCCTGAGGCGAGAAAGATTGAACCAGTACCGCTGATTTTGGGAAAAAGTACTCACTGCCCTGACGAATTGCACGCCGCAATAGCTCAAGGTGCTGATTACGTCTCGCTTGGTCCTGTCTTCGCAACCGCTACAAAACCTGAGGTGCCGGCAGTAGGATTGGATTACCTTAAGAAGGGCTTGGCAGAAACTGAAGCTGCAGGCATCGGCCACGCCGCGATTGGCGGTATAACACTTGAGAATATTGACAAAGTTTTAAGAATCGGCGCTCGTACGATAGCTGTCTGTTCAACAGTCTGCGGTAGCCACGAGCCACAGCATAAATGTCGGTTATTGAAACAGCGTATCATCGATGCTGACAAGTAGTATCTCTTCTGCTGGTAAGAAATTAGAGCTTTTTTCACAATCCGAATTTAGACAACTTTCTACAAGTTATCCACGAAACAAAGTCAATCCTGACCCCTTTAAGCCGAAAGTCGAATTATGGAAATGTTAATCATTAAAATCGACCGACCGGTAGGTATAGTAGCTCGATTAATTTCCTGAACGTTGACAAGTGCTTTAATAAAAAGAGGTTACGTGCAATATGGCGAAGGGACCGAGCCACCAGCTGGCTTTCTAACACCTGTGCCTGAGTTACAATAGACCGGCAGATTGGGCTGGCAAGGAAACCGCTTGAATCGGCGTAAGCGTTATTAACAAGTTATCCACAAGGCCTAAAGACCACAATTATGCCGGATTTAGGGCACCCCCGGCGGTAGATAAATGCCTTAAATTCAATAGCTTGCCTCTCAGTGCACGAGCAATTGGAAGACAGCAGACTAAAAAACCACAACAATTTGTTTTTGAAAAAAGTCCTTCAATCTTTGACACAATTACAACCAAATTAGTGCGTTGAAAAAATTCAAAATAAACTGTATAAGTACTTTATTGTCGTGGGCCTGCGAAATATCGAAAAGGCACACATTGCTCGGCGCTGGCCGGCTGGTCTGCGACGGCCAGGATGATTTTAAGAACAAATATTTGTGGTAAGGAAATACGTAATGACCGAGCCGTTTATCATCATCGGTGAGTCTGTCCACGCCTCTATTCCCCGGACCGGACAGATAATGAAACAGTTACATGAATCCGGGCCGGATGCCTACAAACAACAAAGCCGGCAACTTAATTACATCAAGGACCTGATTGACTCCCAGGTCACTGAGGGCGCATCCTATATCGCCGTTAACGTGGATGCCTTTGGTGAGGACCAGCCCCAGACGGCAGCCGATATAATGCTCGAATATGTCACACTCGTTCGCAAGTGGGCCGGAGGCATCGCAGTCTGCATCGATAGCAGTGACCAGAACGTTCTAATCGCAGGATTAAAACAGTGGTACAGCAGCGATGAGCCGGTTAAGCAGCCGCTGGTGAATTCGATAAAACCTTCCACAATACAACAGATGATGGAGCTAAAGAAAGACTATGATTATGCGTTCGTTGGCATGCTAATGGGTGAACAGAAGGCCGGCGGGCAAAGCGGCGGGTCGGTTGAGCAGCTTTATTCCCTGGCCAGTGAAATGTTCGAGCAGGCAATTAGCTGTGGCTTTAAGGCAAACGAGATATTCTTCGACCCCGGTGCTTTTCCATTGGCAATAGATATGCCGATGGAGCCCGGCCAGCCGGGATATACCTATCGAGCATTTGAGACGATTGAGAAAATAAAAAGCGACCCGGCGATGAATACTGCTCATTGCGTACTGGGTGTGAGCAACGCGGTCCGCGACCTGCCCGGGCGGAAAATCGGTCTTGCCAGGGCGTATGTGGCGAAGGCGATGGAATATGGTCTCGATGCCGGCATAGTCAATCCCACACATCATCTTCACGAACAAAGGCCTGACCCGAAGCTACTTGAACTGGTCGACGCCTACGCTAAGATGGATGGCTCGACCGAGGCAATGAACCGGGCGATGCTGCTTATGAGCGAGTTCTGCCAAGCTGCAAGAAGGACAACCGCATAAATTACGGTATTTTACCAAGCACCAGATTTCACTAATGCTATGTGTGTAAAATTCTGTGTCTACAATATCCAATCCGGTTAACTTGGGTAATTTATGAAACTCACACCCCTGCTGCTGAGCATAAAAGGCCGTCTGGTTAGATAGCCTTGACGGCCAAGCCCTTTCAAAGTCAGAAAATGCGCAAAGCCACTACAATGGGGAGATTTATCCCTCTCGAACCTATCGGTGCACATAGCCGTAGTAAATAAAGCAAAACAAGTAGCTCTGTCGTTAAAGTGCTGCTTGTTTTTGACCGATAAACTATGTTGGAAAGAGTTTTCTCCCCTCCGGAAAACATCGGGTAACTCGCACGAGTTCTCGATGTTTTCTTTTTTTAAAGCCCCCGTACTAATCCAGCCACCCTTTAAAAGACTTTTATACCCTATTAGAGCGCGATAAAAAAGCCGTAGCACTGTTTTGCAGCCTACGGCTGGTCTTGCCCGAAGGCAAGGTGCCTGCGGATTTCCCGGATTTCTCCGGTCACCTTGTTGTGAAAAACCCACAGGTACGGATTAGTTACAATATATTGACATATA
>CAYZTY010000083.1:0-11120 GCA_964481525.1 uncultured Pirellulales bacterium | reverse complement strand
CCGCACAGAGGGCTGCTGCGGGCCGTGGGGCTGACCGACGGGGATTTCGAAAAACCGTTTATCGGCATTTCCAACAGTTATTGTGATATAGTCCCCGGCCATAAACACCTGCATCAGGTAGCCGAGGTCGTCAAAGACGCCGTCCGCGCCGCCGGCGGTGTGCCGTTCGAGTTTAATACAATCGCCGTCTGCGACGGCGTCGCGATGGGACATACCGGGATGAAATACTCATTAGCCTCACGGGAAATCATCGCCGACTCCGTCGAGACGATGGTACGCGCCCATTGCCTTGACGGCCTGGTCTGCATACCAAACTGCGACAAGATAATACCCGGAATGCTGATGGCTGCCGTCAGGCTGAATATCCCGACAATATTCGTCTCCGGCGGACCGATGAAGGCCGGTAAAACAAAAAATGGAAAAGTCGTCGACCTTATCAGCATATTCGAAGGCGTCGCCGCTTTTAACAAGGGCGATATCGACGAGCAAACGTTAAAGGAACTGGAGTGCACCGGCTGTCCGACCGTAGGAAGCTGTTCGGGTATGTTCACCGCCAATTCGATGAACTGCCTGTGCGAGGCAATCGGTATGGCGCTTCCCGGCAACGGCACAATCGTCGCCGTCGACCCGAAAAGAGAGCAGCTTTACAAGACCGCCGGTAAACAGATTATGCAGCTCATCGAAAAAGACATCAGGCCCAGCCAAATCATTACTGAAAAATCCATAGACAACGCTTTTGTTCTCGATATGGCAATGGGAGGCTCGACCAATACCGTTCTGCATACCCTGGCGGTGGCGAACGAGGCCGGTATAAAATATGAGCTGGAACGAATAAATGCGATAAGTGCCAAGTGTCCCAATATCTGCAAGGTCTCGCCATCGAGTAGCTGGCACGTTGAAGACGTCGACGCCGCAGGCGGAATAAGCGCGATACTAAAAGAAATGAGTAAAATCCCCGGCCTTGTCAATGCCGACTGCCTTACGGTAACCGGGAAAACGATAGGTGAGAATATAGCGCAGGCCGAGATTAAGAATCCCGAATGCATCCATAAAATTAGTGAGCCTTATTCACAAAAGGGAGGTCTGGCCATTCTCAGAGGCAATCTGGCGCCCAACGGTGCTGTAATCAAGAGCGCCGGCGTGGCTGAGTCGATGCTAAAACACTCCGGCCCGGCGATAATCTTTGAGAGCCAGGAAGAATCCTGTGAGGGTATCCTTGCCGGTAAGGTCAAACCCGGCAATGTAGTCGTTATTCGCAATGAAGGCCCGAAGGGCGGCCCGGGAATGCAGGAAATGCTCGGCCCCACCAGTTACATTATGGGCGCAGGGCTCGGTGAATCGGTCGCTCTGATAACCGACGGCAGGTTCTCCGGTGGAACCCGCGGAGCCTGCATCGGACACATCAGTCCTGAAGCCGCCGCCGGAGGACCAATCGGATTGATAAAACAAGGCGACATAATTGAGATTGACATTCCAAATCACATTATAAACGTACAGCTTTCGGAATCAGAATTAGCTGAGCGCAGGAAGGTCTGGAAGCCGCCCAAACCGAGAATAACAAAAGGATACCTGGCAAAGTACGCTGCAATGGCAACCAGTGCCGAGACCGGTGCAGTGCTTAAATGGTAGCCGGAAGACGTTATTCGTAAATTAGGCCGCCTCCTATATCCCTCAGGAGAACCGGTCAAGCATCTGGAATTTGCTGAGTCAAAGGATTGATGTATCCTTGCCATTTTGATATAATGTTTGTACAGTGTCCTGATAAGATGTTCGGCATAAAAACATCTTTATTCTTCTGTCCGTAATGACAAAAGTAAGGACAAAATGTTATGAACGAAGATATTCAAATCTTCACAACGCCAATCCTTGACGGCATTAGAATCAAACAATACAAGGGTCTTGTAATAGTGCGTAATGTTCGGGCCATTAATCTCATCCGCGACATATTTACGACTGTCCGTGACATTATTGGCGGCCGCTCCTCCTCGTATCAGGACGTTATGAAAGAGATGCAGGACGAGGTCCTCGCCGAAGCAAAGGCCGAGGCTGTAAGATTAGGCGCAAACGCCATCGTCGGTTTTTCCATAGATTACGACAACGTCGGCTCAAAGCAAAAATCGCTGCTGATGGCCTCCGGTAAAGGCACAGCCGTTGTAATCGAATAAATGCATTCATTGAACGGCCCCGCCCGAAGACCATAGTAAACACTTTTTAGAAATCCCTGGAACTCCTGCGATTGCAATCATAGGTAATCATCTGTTTTATCACTTGACAACACACAATCTTTGAGTTATATAAAATATTCCCAACTACAATCAAGTTGTTCTACTCCTTGGAGTTGTAATGTCCATTACGCAGAAAAAGCAAGTTGATTTCGGCAAGCGCTCAGGCCTGAAGTGTTTCCCCGTAAGTATAGGTGCGATGCGCCTGCCGGAAGAGCAAAAAGCTATCCCGCTGGTACGACAGGCCATCGATGCGGGAATGGTCTATATCGATACCAGCCGAGGCTATGGTGACAGTGAGCTGAAACTCGCAAAAAGTCTTAAGGACGGTTATCGCCAAAAAGTTATACTCTCCTCGAAGTGGGCTCCGTGGAATTTCAAAGCTAAAGAGAGTGACGACACTTCCGCCGATTGTATGTACCGCCGAATAATCGATTCGATGCAGCGTCTTGAGGTGGAGTATATTGATTTTTACCAAATCTGGGCCATATCCAATCCCGAACATTACAACGAAGTGGTCCGCAAAGACGGCATGCTCGACGGCATACGCAGGGCGATGGACGAGGGCCTTGTAGGACATACCGGCTTTACTACTCACGACAAGCCGGAGAATATCAGCAGGTACATCGACGAAGCCGACTGGTGCGAAACTATTCTCTTTACTTACAACATAATAAACAAGACCTATCAGGAAGTCCTCGCCAAGGCCCATAGAAAAGGTATTGCCACTGCCGTTATGAATCCTGTTTCCGGTGGCATGCTTGCAGAGAAATCGCCCGTGCTTATTCACGCCGTCAAGCAGGCAACCGGTTGCGACGACCCCATAGAAGTTGCCCATCGTTACCTTGCAGCTGATACTAATGTTGACACAATTCTGTGCGGCATAACCAAGCCCGAGGATGTAACTTCCACCATTGCAAACTTTCAAAAGCCGCCGTTGTCTGCCGAGCAGATAAGTGCCGTCGAGGAAGCCTTCAAAAATCTATCAAAAGAGAATATGGGCTTCTGTACCGACTGTAAATACTGCCTGCCCTGTCCGCAGGGAATCAATATCCCCGCGATGATGCATATAGTGTATCTCGAAAAATTTCTGCGTGTCCCAAACACTGCGAAAGGGCATTATGATTGGTTTGTCCACAAGGCCCAGTCTAACCGCTCCACGGCCCCCTCTGAGTGTACCGAATGCGGCCAATGCGAAGAAAAATGTACCCAGAAGCTGAAAATAATCGAGCAAATGAAGTATGCCAGCGAGGTTTTCGGCAAGAAAGATTGATGCCGTCATAAAGCTATGAGAAGCAAGCAAAATATAGGCTTTTTTTTGTAAAAAAACTAAATATGTGGGGCCGGTAGCTGTACTTTTGGCTTTTAAAGGTCCAGATAAACGCAGTCAAATTTCCGCCTTAGATAAGTTTTTTGCCGGCAGTGTATACTCAAAAATTTCAACGAATGTCCGATAATTCTCTTGATTTTCTCCCAGCCATCCGTATATAATTTATTATTACTGGAGCAGGGTGGAGAAAACTCTTAAATCATTCTGACGTTTTCCCACAAGCAAGCTCACAATCTGGTACCGCATGAGCGGTTAAACGTGTAATGCAACCAGAACCCACGGAGCTATGGAACAAACTGGTGACGGGCACCAAGCACAAGGGATTGTGGGCATTAATCATAACCTCTGCAGGCGGGGTGATACCACTGCCGGCCGAGTTGGGGACATTACTGCAGACTTGCCCTTCATCGGCGCCTCTGCCGCCTTTAATTCCATACTCGATACCATCAAGACCGTCGCCGCCCGCAAGTGTTCCGTTATTATCACCGGCGAGACCGGCACAGGAAAAGAAATGGTCGCCCGGCGTATTCACGCCTGCAGCGACCGGGCCGGTTGCATCTTTGTGCCCGTTGACTGCTCGACACTGACGGGCCAGTTGTTCGAAAGCCAGCTATTCGGTCACGTCAAGGGTGCATTTACCGGCGCAATCGATAACACACTGGGCTTTTTCAGGGCCGCGAACGGAGGAACAATCTTTCTCGATGAGATAAGCGAAATACCACTCGAGCTGCAGGCCAAGATGCTCCGGGTGCTGCAGGAAAACATTGTAACGCCTTTAGGCTCGACTAAATCTTTCTCTATCGATGTGCGGGTGCTATGTGCGACGAACCGTGAGCTTCGGCAGATAGTGCGCGAGAAGAAGTTCCGTGCGGACCTCTACTACCGGCTCAACGTAGTCAATCTCGAGGTCCCGCCCCTGCGCGAGCGCAAAGAAGATATTATTCCACTTGCCGAATATTTTCTGACCCAGCAGTCACAGTTTTACGGCGAACCGACCAAAGCCATCAGCCCTAAGGTACGAAGACTGCTTATCAGTTATTCCTGGCCGGGCAATGTCCGCGAGCTTGCAAATGCTATGGAGCGGGCATACATCCTTAGCCCGTTCAGAGAGATTCGCACGCTGGCACTGCCGCCGGAAATTATTACGGCCGATACTTATCTGCATCCAGAGGTAAGGCTACCGACGATTGATGCAGCGCAGCGCCGGCTGATAACCGAGGCTCTTGAATTTACAGGCGGACGAAAAATGGCGGCCGCGAGAATTCTCGGCGTCGAACGCAGACGCCTGAACCGTTTAATGAAAAGACTCAACATCTCCCCGGGTGAAATAAAGAAAAAGTCCCAGCAATAAAACACCTATTATGCCCAGCCTCTTTATTTTTCAAGGTTTGTTGCCAAACTTATAAAATCCTGACTATTAAAATCAAAACATTTACTAAATATATAATATTTAATAAATATATATATTTAATTTTTCTCAACAACATTAGAGGTCTGAAATTCGCTTACATATTGAAGGTCTAAGAGAGGAGATACTTTACATTCGTTATGATTCGTTACTTCTCCAGAGTAGAAATCCAAGTGGCATATGTGTTTACATACGTGATTTAGTATGTCAATTGATACACAAGGGTCTGACAAAATGAGTACAAAAGTTTCGTTTTTTGGAAGTAGGCCCGACCATACTAAAAGGGAAGGTTGCCTTCTTGCTGTTAGTATTCTTCAAATATTCTCAGCGTCTGTTTTTGCAATGCCGTACTGGTGTCCGGATTTGAACGGTGATAGTTACGTCGATTTCTACGCCAACTGAATTTCAAAAAAAACTCAGAAAGGATGTGTAATATTGCGAAGAAGATAAAAATCATATTAATGATGGCCATATTGGTATTTATGCAGGGCCAAACCTAGGGTATTCAAAGGGAAAAAATCTATAAAGACGATGTCGATATTCTTCATCCCACAAGAGCGAAGTGTCGTATGTACATACCTGGGGGTGGACGTAAGTTAAGCATCGCGACTGCCATCAGAAAAAAAAGAACCAAGCCCGGAAGAAGAAAAGCCAGAGTCTTGGTTCAGGAGTTAAAAGCTTCTGCGGACTCAACATTAAAGGCTGATACTGCAGTTTTTGACCTTTCAATTCCTTCAGTAATCAGCTCTGAATTCGTTCTTGAATCAGGAAACACATATCATGCCACAACTGATGTTTTAGTCACTACCGGCGGCGTCCTAAAGCATGAGCCCGGGGTGATTGTGAAATGGGCCCAAGGCACAGGATTGTTGGTTGATGCTGATGGAGTTTACATTGCCAGAGGTCTTCCAGGCCAGATGTGTATTCACATCCCTGATACTAATGATCCTAACACCGGGTATTGGGACGGTATCAGGCTTGAAGGTGGGAATGTCCATACAAGCCTGAGTGAGATTAGCTATACTTATGTAGCTTATCCTCAGGACGGATTTCTTCTCTCTGATATCGCCCTTACGAAATTTGAAAACAACTTTGTTGAATACGGCGAAAAAGGGATAGTTTCATACGGTCCAAGGCAAACAAGAATCCTAAATAATGTCACTTATTGGAATCAGGTTGGGATTTTTGCTACTGCTGAAGACGAATCCGGAACCATAGCGAATCCAGAATATGTCATTGAACTCACCAATAATACATGCCATGAAAATGAATACGGATTTGCTTTGTTCGGGACATCGAATGACCTTGCCGTAACAACCATCATGGAAAGGAACTTATCTACTGCCTCATTTGTGTATAACTATTCTTTATGGGCTGGTAATCTCGGTTCATATTTTATCCCCATATTTCTCGATAATGGCAGGTGGCTTAAGTATGCGGGATCCGATAATTCAAACTATGATGCTTCTTCCTGGGAATATAATCCAGTCGAAGATTTTTCCGACCCCTTTGACCCAGGTCCGGACTACTTTGATATTGTTCGCTTAAAACAGACCAGTGCTTTTATTGATGCGAGTCTTACACGTGTCTGGGAATCTCATCAAGTAGGGTTTACAACAGGTAAAAATGATATCCCTGACGGAAATATGATTGACCTGGGTTATCATTATGCAAACTGGGGATATACCAGCGTCGGAGAACCAAATTTGCTTTGCGACTTTGATGGAGATTTCTATATAGGTGAAAATGATCTGTCTTTGTTACTGGAATATTGGCTTGAGCCGTACTTCAATCCTGGTGAGGTAAACAGGGCTTCACCTGATATCGACAAAGATGGTGTTGTCACATTCCGTGATTATAGTCTTTTTGCCGGGGAATACCTAAGTGCTGACCCGAATCTTCTTTGTGATTTCGATGGCGATTCTGTTGTAGACCTAAAGGATTTACGGATCATGACAGAATATTGGCTTGAGCCATATTTCCCAGATAATATTCCTCTTGATATGGATGAGGATGGATACATCACCTTTAAGGATTTCAGTTTTCTTGCCGGTGAGTGGCTACTAACCGGCCAAGGCCTTAACTGCGATTTCAACGGTGATTCCGTTGTCGGTATTCCGGATTTGCTGTACATGTTAGATTTCTGGCTTGAGCCATATAAGCTTAAGACACTTCCACTTGATGTTGACAACGATAATTTCATCTCATTTACGGATTATTGTGTTCTCGCCAATGAATGGCGGAAACATAAAGGCACAGAATGCCCTTCCCTAACAGTAAGCATCATGGACGGCACATACGGCCGGAAAGTAGTCACCCTTTCGGATTATGACCAGAACAGCCTTGTCAGGTTATTTCTTTTTGTAGATGGGTATTATGTCAAAGAGTTATTTCTGGACCCATATAGCCCTTCTACAAGTAGAAATATATTTGTACATTGGCTTGAGTCAGGGATGCATCAGGCAAAAATCATTGCCTTTGACAATCAACTTAATCTAATATGTTATCCGCTGATGGAGTTCACGGTCAGCGATGGTATTTCTGAGGTTCTTGTGCCAATCGTATATGAAATGGGGAAAACACTGCCTTTCAGTGCAAGCTCCACGCTTGCAGATGATGTTAGGGTCTCTGCGTGGTGTGCAAACACCGAGATTTGGAGCAGTACTTTTACATCAGGCAGTGATATAATTGGAGGTGTGCCCCCAGCTATTACATCTGATTACGAAATCGATTACATCCAATTCATTCCGGTTCAACAGGAATCTATCACGAAGACGATTCAATTGGCTGGTTCTGGTGGTAAAGTTGCCCCGGCCGCTACAGCTGATGTCAACTATACAGGGACTACAGCTCTGTTAGTTCGCCCGGATTTCGAAATAAACTTTACATCAGGGCTGGCTGATTATATAAAAGATGTGCTTGAACAAAGGGGATACAAAGTAAAAAAACTTGGATTCTTCACCTCTTCGCACTATAAAATAAAGAAGTATCGAAACAAATGTACAATTAAAATTTTGTACTTCACCGGTCATGGCCAGTATAAGCTGAAAGATGTGTATAGAACTCGCCAGGAACTTGACGATGGAATTGTTGTCAGTGACAAGGTCAGCAACTATGACCCGATAAGCTCAGCCCCTGATTGGTTAACGCCCCTGGACTCACCCTTAGAGGAAAGCGTAAAGACCTGGAAAGAAATCAATTTTAACAGCCTGGAGTTCGCAGCTTTTGATAATTGTTATAGCGGCCGGCTGCGAATAACCGGTAGTCTCGAACTTGTTGAGAATACCGGACCCCAGGTAGGATACAGAAATGATTTAACCAAGGCCTTGAATCTCATGGACGACTGCCCGTTTCTCGGTTGGTCCCATACCTATCTCAGCGGATATACGAGCGAATTTGAAATATTTTCCACAAATATCTGGAGAAAATTGAGAGTTCAGGAAACACTGTGGGAGGCAATCCAATATGCAAGAGGGGAAGCGGGGTACGAACAGGGCAGATATCCACCGGAAGAGTTCAGATTTTACGGAACCGGTTTTATTGGTGAATACAAGCTGTGAAAGGAGAAATGAAAATGAAACATAAAAAGCTTTTAATTGGGTTAATAATACTTGTTGTTGTGGTATTGTCGGCAATGTTTCTTCGAAGATATTTCTGGGATGTTATTAATCTGAAGTATTCAATGCCAAGAGGCAATTTTCTGCAAGCAAGCATCGTTGGCCTGGATGGTAAAGGCAAAGTAAGTTGTGTAAATTTCAGGATACCGGATGACCGAATCCGGGAATTCGAGAAAAAATTCAGGGAATGTATCGAGAAGGCAAGGCAGGATAAAGGTCTTACCCCGGTTGGCATCATAAAGCAAAATCAGATAAGGATAATTACAGATAAGGGCAAGTATGCGATGTATATTACCTGGACTGATGAGGAGGTCCTGTTTGACGGATGGTTTCGCACGCTGGAGTCAAGTGATTTTAGAAAAGTCCTTTTTGACATGGGAATGGGCTTTAGGACTGAACATAATTATGTAATTCCATCAAAGGACCAGACGATAGCCATTTTATTGTATCCCCCCAGGATATCTCCGCCCCTGGCACTTTTCGGCGACAAAAAACTGGCGGAAGAACTTTTGTTTGATTCACAAATAATGGATGACCCCAATTTGCCAGAAGGCGTTGCAGATTTGCTCAAATTTAAGCAGCTCCAATTATTCGGGGTAAAGGCCAAAAGACAAGCGGGAGAATGGATTACCAGTGAACAGCTCAAGCCGGCGCAGATATTCGAAGGCCGCGTCTGGCTGGAAAGAATAATTAATGCGTATGAAATCGCTCTCAAAGAAGCCAGGGAAAGGGAAAAGTACTTCCCTATAAAAGTGGACAATTCTGTCGGCAGGATTGTGTTTATGACTCGTGATGAGTTTTATTGGAAAAGAATCGGTATCGGCGATAACGTTGTTTATGATGATTACATAAAATCGGAACAACTCAAAAAATACTTTGACGAACTCGGCTTGACGAAAGAATTATTGAATAGGAATTAGATGTAAAGCTAAGTGAAAATGAGCAGTTGCCCACAGGGCTGGCTGCCGGAGGCCGCAATTGGTTCGACAAGCTCACCACGGGGAGGAAACATAATATTGATTTTGCATCCGGAAGCCGCGATGAGGAAACCGATAGTAGTTTGCCAGAGGCGAACAAGTGAATTGATTTCCGAACTGGAGGATGCAAAAGCAAAAAGGATATCGACGGGGACGGCGATGTAGACGAAGATGACTCTGACATATTCAGCGATAACTTTGGTACATATCCCGATCCGAATTGTGAATACGGTGGTACCTGGCCGCCTGAGGAGTAAAGTCTCGACCTGTTAAAACTAAAAAGGGACAGCTGTGAATCAGCCGTCCCTTTGTCATTTTCTACGACTGTTGCGAAGCCTTGCGAGGCAAGGATACGGTGTTCGTTATGAGCCCTTGAAGCTCGTGTAGTAAACGCGGCAGGCCGGCACTATAAGCTCTTCTCATTTTAACACCGGAGAGATAAAATCCACCAATTGGTCTGCGACAAAACAGTAATATCAAACAGAGCCACAGAATCCTGAGCTTGATTTAAATAAGGGGTGAATGATAAGCGCATAAAAACGCCTTCTCCGGCCTTCCGAGAAGGCGTTAAATGCCACCGGCTTGACAGACCCTATTCTTCAGTCAAATCTTTTTCTCTGCCGACTGCTGTTGGGCCTTTTCACGCTGAATAGCTTCGTATATTTCTTTGCGGTGAACAGGTATATGCCTGGGGGCTGTTATCCCCAGCCGAACTTTGTCACCGCGGACGTCGACAATAGTGATTTCAACATCATCACCAACCATTATCGATTCATCCTTTTGTCTGCTCAATACCAACATTCTCGACTCCTTCCGACGCCATTCAAAGCAGCTAAAATCCCTGATACTTTATACGAGGAAATGTACCTGATTGTTTCCTTATTCAATTCCGAATAATACCCATCCCCACACTCAATTATACCACAAAAATCCTCAAAAATCCCGAATCGGCCAGACTATATTTCGGCCAATTATGACACCTAAACCAGTTCTTTCCTGTTGCTTTGCCTGGCGGCCGAGTCATTATGGGACGCCCATTACATAAGTGCAGTGAAAATAACAGCTTAGAAAGGAAAAAAGACTTGAAAAAGAAACGCAAATACACTGAATATACGCAAAATCAGCTACTTATACTCTTGTGTTTTCGCCAATAATTGTACCGCACTGCCAGCCAGAAACCAATCACCGAGCCCAGCGTCCCAAAAGCCACCAGTTGCAACGGTAAAATGGCAAAAACCGCCTGTACGTGAAAGCTTGCCGGCCAGTTCTCGACAAGCCTTTCCACAACACTGGCTCTTCCCGCAGCAGACATCGCCGAGAAGCCGAGCACCGCCGTACCAACCGCCGGCCAGAGATAACTTGAATTCAGCAGTCCCTTTACTAAAAACGCCGCTACTCCGAATGCGACCAGAACAGCAAAACAAATCTGGCCTACCGCCGGTTGCCCCAGAACTACCCCCAGTTCTTCATCAGGCATAGCTGTGTCCCTCGCCAACAGGCTTATGCAAAGCTGGGCTATCAGCGCCGTTCCTAAAACCGAAATGACCGCATTCAAATATTTATTAA
>CAYZTY010000082.1:0-11170 GCA_964481525.1 uncultured Pirellulales bacterium | reverse complement strand
GGGTACTCTTGCCCTGGTACATTGGAAACCGCCGGTTTCGCATCAGCGGATTCGGGGGGCAAAGCCATGCAAGACGAGCCAATTACTCCTATTATCATTGCAAAATACATCACTGTATCATCTCCTTATTTGATTAATATAACTAATTGTAAGTACGGTAATGCAAAAATAATACTGTAGTTGCTACTACTTAACCTGACAGAAATTATATTCTGTTTGTAAGCTTTTATCCAGCATTTTTTCCTTCACTAACGGCATCGAATCCAAAAATGTCTGCATTGGGTTGACGGGGCAGGTCCCTGCCCCGCCATTTTTTTATCTACGCGGGTTCAAATCTATCCACAAGCCCCCTTGACTTTCACCCTCTTTCAACATATTTTTATTAATACTTAACCTGATTGCCATTGCGAAATTAACACCGGATTCAATTTTTAATGGGCGCAAAAATGCAGAGGCGGATAATATGACAGAAAACCAGCAACAAGAGCAAGGTGGGGGCATAGACCCGAAGGTTCTCAAGAGTGCGATGAAGGCGTTCAAGAAGCGGCTCAAGCTCACTGCCCTCGATGACGATTCACGCCTTGGACGAGGCCCGCTTTCGGGCGGGTCCAGGGGCGTTTTTGCGATAAAACCGCCCAGCCGGTTTCCGCAGGAGGTCTGGGATGAATTGTGCAGGCAGGGAAGACTGCGCGACAGCGGGCACGGTTTGTATGAGCTGGTCAAAGTGCCCTGAGTCCCGGCACGCCGGAATCGAAGTAGTCGAAGGGGAATAAGGTTGTCATTGCGAGGCCCGAAGGATCGAAGTAATCTTCATATCGCTTAGCCCACGGCATTGCCGTGGGTCTCTTGTGTATTTTATATGGGGTCATCACGATTTGATAGAGCCGCAGGAATCCATCCTGTTGTCATTCTGAGCCCCGATGAAATCGGGGTGAAGAATCTTAACAGTGTAAATGGTAGGGTGGGGCCGCCTGCTTCGGTGAAGCGCTTCGCGGAGACAAGTGCCCCACCATTTTCTTATCCCGGCCTTGCCGACCTCAACTGGCGAGACTTGTCCGCCGCAGGCGGATACGCTTCACGAGATACGAAATACGAACAGCTGGCTTAAGCAGCTTTAGTGCGAGTCAAGAGCAATTTTAAGAACATCGTTTGCTCTTTTGACGAACTGGAAGTCAAGGCCCTTCTTGGCCTCTTTGGGTACTTCGCTCATATCCTTTCGATTTCGTGCGGGCAGTATAACGGTCTTTATCCCGGCCCGCTTGGCAGCCAGGATTTTTTCCTTCAGCCCGCCTATCGGCAGGACAAGCCCGCGGAGGGTTATCTCGCCGGTCATCGCGACGTCCGGTCGAACGGGTTTATTGGTAAGCAGCGAAACAAGCGACGTAAACATTGTAACGCCTGCACTTGGCCCGTCCTTCGGTATCGCGCCGGCCGGCACGTGGATATGATAATCGAACCTGCTGAAGTTTCCGGCCTGGATATCGAGCATCCTGGCGTTCGCTTTGACAATCGAAAACGCCGCCTGCGCGCTTTCTTTCATCACGTCGCCGATATGGCCGGTGAGCATAAGATTCCCCTTGCCGGGCATCATCGCCGACTCGATAAACAGCACCTCACCTCCGACCGGCGTAAAGGCAAGGCCCGTCGCGACCCCTGGAGTTGCGGTCCGCAGGGCAAGCTCGGACTCGAATTTTTGAGGACCGAGTATTTTTGCAAGGTTGTTTCTGCCGACGGTCGCGCTCCTTTTTGTTCCTTTTGCAATTTGTGTCCCGACGGCCCGGCAAATGGCGGCGATATTCCGCTCGAGGTTACGCACGCCCGCCTCGCGCGTGTAGCTGTTAATAATAGCAAGGATAGATTCATCCTTGATAGTCAGTCGTTTTTTATTCAGGCCGTGCTCCTTGAGCTGGCGCGGCACTAAGTACTTTTTGGCGATATTCAGTTTCTCATGCTCGGTGTAGCCGGGCAGCTCGATGATTTCCATTCTGTCCAGAAGCGCCGGCGGGACAGGCTCGGTGTAGTTTGCGGTGCCGATGAACAATACGCTCGACAAATCAAACGGCTGGTCGAGATAATGGTCGGTAAAGCTGAAGTTCTGCTCGGGGTCGAGCACCTCGAGAAGCGCGCTGGCCGGGTCACCTCTGAAATCGGCGCCGATTTTGTCGAGCTCATCGAGCATAAAGACCGGATTGTTGTTCTTGCATTTTCTAAGTTCCTGCAGAACTCTCCCCGGCAGGGCGCCGATGTAAGTTCTTCGATGGCCGCGGATTTCAGCCTCGTCTCTGATGCCGCCGAGCGAGATTCTTATGAATTTTCTGCCCATAGCCCGCGCGATGGACTTACCGAGGCTGGTCTTTCCGACGCCGGGCGGCCCGACAAAGCAAAGAATGGGACTTTTGCCGGTGGGGTTGAGCTTTCGTACAGCGAGAAACTCAAGGATACGTTTCTTAACGCTGCTAAGGTCATAGTGGTCCACGTTCAGTATTCGCTCGGCCTTTTTTATCTCAAGTATGTCCTGTGTACTATTTGCCCAGGGCAGTTCGCAGACCCAGTCGAGATAGGTGCGGATGACACTATACTCGGGCGAGGCCAGCGGTATCTTACTCATCCGGTCAAGCTCACGCAGGGCCTCGGTCTCGACCTTTTCGGGCATCCGCGCTTCTTTTATACTTTTCCGAAGCTGATTGATTTCCTCGGTCTGGCGGTCGGCCTGGCCAAGCTCGGCCTGGATGGCCTTTAGTTGTTCCTGAAGAAAGTATTCGCGCTGACTCTTGTCGATAGACTCACGAACCTGGCCTTGAATCTTATTGCTAAGCTCAAGCACTTCGAGCTGATTTGCAAGCGCGACCGATATTTTCTCTAAGCGTTTTTCGGGGTCCAGCTCTTCGAGCAGCTGCTGCTTTTCCGTGACGGGGCTGTGAAGATTAGCGGCGAGAAAATCGGCCAGAGCGGAAGGGTTCTCGATATTCTCGAGCATAACAGAAGCTTCTTCAGGAACATTCGGGCTAAGGGTAATCAGGCGGCTGGCGGCCTGGCGAACATTGACCATAAGTGCCTGTATCTTCTTGGTCTTTTTACCTTTGGCGGTCAGGAGGCGGATTCTGGCCTTGATGTACGGCTCGGTGCTGATAATCTCGACTATCCTGAAGCGGACAACGCCGTGCACAATGATGTTAAATGAACCGCCCGGCATCTTGATAACCTTGAGCAGCGAAGCAACTGTACCAATACGATAGATATCCCTGGAGCCCGGCTTTTCAGTTGCCGCGTCACGCTGGGTTACAAGGCCGATAACGGATTCGTTCGGAGTCAAAATCCCCAGCAGCTTCTTGCTTCGCTTCCGGCCGATGGCCAAAGGCAAAACGGTACCGGGAAAAGCTACGGTACTCCTTATCGGTAATATGCCGATTACCTCAGGAAGCTGCAGTTCGTGGGACCTTTCGTTTAATTCATCCTTAGGATCGTCGGCCAAAGGCTCTATCGAGAGTTTTTCCGTTAGCTTCATCCATTCAACCTCATTTTACCGAACCATCTTTCCAAAAACCCTGCATCCAATATAGCTGGTTACGATGATACAGTATTTATCGGGCCAGGGCAATCAGCAAAAACTCCGCAGCACAAAAGAGACATCACACAGCCGGCCTTTCTGAATATCGGCAGCTGAAACGGTCGGCTTTGCCCTAATTTTCCGATTTGACCCACCGACAAAATTACCACGAACCGGGAAAATCCGTCCTTTTTAGCAAACAACTCTCAGCAGAAAAAATACAATAATAGATGATGCCTTAATTCCTGAAAGCCTTGTCAAACGCCCTCAGGACAGTTTTCGGTATAGCAAAATACCACCTAATGTGGTATCCTCTATTTATGGCCATATAGCTTATGTCACCGGGAAAACACACATCAGAAATTTACAGGCAAAAGGAACCGGCGTATAAGATTAAGTGTTATCCGCTACATAAGCCGGTAATACGGAAAGAAACAGATAAATGCTGATAACAGTTGTGGGACTGAATCACAAGACCGCTCCGGTGGACATCCGTGAGAGGCTGGCATTTGACTCCGAGCAGACTCGGCAGGCCCTGCGGGAGCTTAAAGACAAATTCGGCGATTTTGAGTTTGTCCTGCTCTCGACGTGCAACCGAGTCGAGCTTTATTGTGCAGCCTCCCTTTCCGAAGGGCCTGTAGCCCGGAAACTGGCTGCGTTCTTTTCGGAATTTCACAGGATACCGCTAAATGACTTCAAAGACTTCTTATATACATACGAAGGGAAAGATGCGGTCAGGCATCTGCTGACAGTCGCCTCCGGCCTTGACAGTATGGTCATCGGCGAGACGCAGATAACAAACCAGCTCAAAGATAGTTACCGGCTGGCCTGCAACGAAAACAGTACCGGAAGGATTCTGAACCGTCTGTTTCATTGCGCCTTTACCACCGGCAAAAAGGTCCACACCAACACGTCGATTTCAAGCGGAAGGGTCAGTGTTGCCGGAGCAGCCGTACAGCTTGCGATGCAGCTTTTTGAAGATATAAATCGGGCGAAAGTCGTGGTAATCGGTGCAGGCCGGACGGGAGAGCTCCTCGTGCAGCACCTCCTGCATCAAGGCTGTAAAGATATAACGATTGTTAACAGGTCGTATGAGCGTGCTCTGGAAAAAGCTCACTCTTACGGTGTCCGGACTGGTAAGTGGCAAGAGCTTGAGGGACAATTACTCCAGGCCGACATCGCAATAGCCTCGGCATCAACGCAGAATTATCTATTCAGAAAAAGGCCGTTCGAAAAGATAATGAACGAGCGAAAAAGCAGTACGCTTCTTGTTATCGATATTGCCGTGCCGAGAAACTTTGACCCTGCTGTAAACGAAATAGACAACATACATCTTTACAGTATTGACGACCTTTCAGCGGTTGTTCAGGAAAACATAAAGGCGCGCGAGAAACAGAGCGCAATCGGCATCGATATTGTGCAAAATGAAGTGGCGAATTTTATGGACTGGTTCAATGCCAGAGACATCGGCAGACTGATTGGGCAAATGCGGGAAAAATTCGCGCAAATCGCTCAGAACGAGCTGGAGCGATTCTTCATCGGCAAAAGGCGCGATGCTCCATACCGCAACGCAACGGAAGCAATGGTAAAACGTGTTGTTAACAGGCTGCTTCATCGCGCAGTCAAAAACATAAACACCGTGGCGAAAGAATATGGGCCGGGTGAAGCGGAAAAGCTGGTCAACGGCATCGTCCAACAAGCCGAGGAAATGGTATCCGAAACAGCTCTCAACAAAGATAATACGGAGTAGAATATAAGGTGGCTTTGCAACCACTACTCAGGCTGTTATTCTGGGAAACAACAATCAGGTGCAATCTCTCCTGTGCGCATTGTCGGCGTTTGGAATCCAACGAAGCGCTCGACAAAGATTTATCAACTCAGCAGGCAAAAGACCTGATAGAGCAGTTGGTCGAATTGGGCAAAGACCAGCCTTTTATGCCCGTACTTGTCTTTTCCGGAGGAGAGCCGCTTTGCCGTGAAGATTTGTTCGAGCTTTTAAGTCACGCGAAGCTGTCCGGCTTAACGACCGCACTTGCAACCAATGGAACGTTAATAGACGCAGCAATCGCACAACAGCTCCATAAAAGCGGCCTCGCAAGGGTCGCAGTAAGTCTGGACGGCGCAACCGCTGAGGTGCATAACCTCCTGCGTCAGTCGCAAGGCTCATTCGAAAAGGCCCTCGAAGGCATCGAACACCTGCGCAGCCGGCAGGTGCCCTTCCAGATAAATATCACACTAACAAAACACAACGCCCATCAGCTTCACGACATTTACGAGCTTGCCAAATCGTTAGGGGCCGTCGCTATACATATATTTATGCTTGTGCCGGTCGGCTGCGGAGAAACACTTGCCGAGACGGATATGCTTTCGCCGCAGGAATATGAAGATACACTAATCGAAATATCCCACTTGGAAAGGCAGGCTGATTTACAGGTAAAGGTTACCTGCGGCCCGCACTATGAGCGAGTAATAAGAGAGCAAGGCCTGCATAAAAACCGCATCGTTGCCGGTGGCGATGTGCCGGGTAGAGGCCCCGGCGGAAAAACCCCGACAAGTCGGGGATGCCTCGCGGGTTTGGGTGTTCTATTTGTCAGTCACAAGGGAGACGTTTTCCCCTGCGGCTATCTGCCGGTAAAGTGCGGCAATGTGCTCGAACAAAAACTAAAAAGTATATGGCAAAGTAGCGAGGACCTCGCCCGGCTTAGAGACAGCAGCTTGCTTGAAGGTAAGTGCGGCCTGTGCGGTTATCGCGAAGTATGCGGCGGCTGCCGCGCCAGGGCTTATGCCGCAACGGGCAATTATATGGCAGAAGAACCGTTCTGCGCGTATGTCCCGCAGAACGTTGTATATTAAATGTCATTTCGACCGTAGTGAGTCCCGATTTTGTTGGGACGAACGAAGTGGAGAAATCTGGTTTTAGATTCTAAAGTTTTTGACCAGTGATAAACATCACCAAATTATATTGTGGCCAGGCCACGCCGGGCGACTGGCTCCGCTACGGCAGCAAAGGCTCCGCAGAGTACGAAGGTAAAAGTACACCTAAACAGGCGTCCGAACGCCGGCCCATTGTAGTATGGAATATAACAAAGGCCTGCAATCTGAAATGCATACATTGCTACAACGACAGCGGCCCCGGCCCGGCAGAAAACGAGCTTTCAACAGACGAAGCAAAAGAAGTCCTGAAGGACCTTGCGCAATTTGGTGTCCCCGTAGTCTTATTTTCCGGCGGTGAGCCGTTGATGCGCGCCGACCTCTTCGAGCTGCTAAGTTTTGCAGACAAGCTTGGCCTGTGCACTGTGCTCTCGACCAATGGTACGCTTATTACTGCTGACACAGCCAGAAAGATAAAACAACATCACGTATCCTATGTCGGCATCAGTCTTGACGGCATCGGCGAAACTAACGATAAATTCAGAGGCGTGGCCGGTGCCTTTGATAAGGCCGTGGAAGGAATAAGAAATTGCCAAAACATGGATGTACGAACCGGCCTACGATTAACGCTGACCAAGCAGAACGTACAGGATTTGGAGAAGCTATTCGATTTTCTTGAGAAGCAAGCCATTGAGCGGGCCTGTTTTTATCATTTAGTCCCGAGCGGAAGAGGTGCAGCAGTCGCAGACCAAGCCCTTACTCACACCCAAAGCAGGGACGCCGTCGAGACGATCCTTACCGGTACTAAGCAGCTCAAAGAGGCCGGAAGGAAAACCGACATACTCACCGTCGATAACCACGTTGACGGCGTATATGTGTATCGCAAGCTGTTAGCGGAAAATGACGAGAGAGTTGAGGATGTCTGGAAGCTTTTAACCTGGAACGGCGGCGGGCTATATAGCAGCGGCGTCGGTATCGGCTGCATCGACTTTACAGGCAGGGTCCATCCCGACCAGTTCTGGTGGCATTACGACCTCGGCGATGTGCGAGAAAAATCCTTTAGCGAAATCTGGACCGCCGGCAATGAGCCGTTGCTGAAAAAGCTAAGGGACCGCAGAGCATATGTTAAGGGCAGATGCAGATTGTGTAAGTTTTTCGACGCCTGCGGCGGCAGTCTGCGTGTGCGTGCCGATTTATATTATGGCGACCCCTGGGCCCCCGACCCCGCCTGTTACCTTACAGATGAAGAAATCGGCCTCGATAATCAAAAGCAGGAAGAACTAACCCGCACCAACGAAATCTTCTATATGCCAGAATAACCAAGAGTTCATAACAAAACCGCTGTTTGCCTTTTGTCATTCCTGCGAAATTTATCCCTTAGGGAGCAGGAATCCAAAATATTTTCTCTTCCTCAACTGGCGAAATACGAGACACGAACGACGAGAGACGAATCTGCTGCCTTCAGCCTGTCCCGCCGTCTTGTCTCGGCGAAGCCTTTAGGCGAAGACGGAAGACTTGTCGTAGGCGGGTTCGGATATCATTTTTCTGTTCGCCTTCGGCAAACCACTATTTGTTTCCTCATCGCCTGCCCCGTTAGATGTGTTATTTACTATTTAACCTGGGGTGCAGCATCCGGCAACTTTTTGGCAGTCTGATATCGTTAAAGATTATTAGCAGTGTAAACTCTCTGACGAATTTATTATTCAACCATATATGTATATAGCTTTTTCTCTATGTCTAAAATTATTCCCCTTATCTTCGATTTTTGAGAATAAGACAATATCTAATCTTTTGTCAAACTCACGCATGAAATCCGATTGTAATTTTCTCTTTAGACTTAAGGCTTCTGCTATATGGATATTCTTTTCGTCATAAACAATTAATAAATCAATATCAATCGACCGAGTGTTAGTTAAGGAAGACCCAAAAAGATAATATTTTATGGATTCATGTTTTCCTATAATCCTACTTCCTATCTTCTGGAGGAATGTAATTAAGGTACTCTTCTCCATCGTAGTGCACGGCTCCCAAAAATTCTTTAAATGTAAACAGGCCTACTTGATTCATTTTGCAATGATCCTTTGCTTCATTAGTATAACCATTCCATGCACTCATTGTTACTATTGCTTGAATATTACTACATTGCGACAATATGTCATAAATATCAGCAAGGCTAACTGTATAAATATTCGTCATAAATACCCGTAGGTCGGCTTTCTTTGATCTCCTTACTCTGATTACTTGACCAGATTCCTTCTCAATGCTCTTGACCTTTGGATTTGAACTAAGAAATTCGATGAATTTATCTATTGACTCAGGTCGTGGTACTTTTTCATATCTCCCCGTCTCTGGCATATTACTCCCCTTTCAAATAAAGTCCATCTCTTTAGGAAATAATGGTGCAGATGCATTCTTATCTCCCGATAAGTTATTATATTCAAAAGCTTCTTGATGAAGTATAAACTTGTTCAATGTTACTTTCTCTAATTCGGAAAGAAAATGAATGTGCGATTCAAGCAAGCGTCTGACTTTTCTGTTATTAGGCAAAATTGATTCTATAACTCTTTGATCCCAAGCACGTTTAGAATCGCTCAGAGGATTTGTATCCAAATGGGAAAAAGGCCCGTACTCATCAAAGATACTTTTGTTTATTCCGAGCAACCGATGAATCTCTTCCCTCAGATCGGTCTTGGTTTCGTAGTGTCTGTCTTTAAATAAAGCTTCTATTTTCTCTTGATGCTCGCTTTTCCAACGTCGAAGCACTTCTATAGGAAAGTTTATTGATTCTTTGTCTACAAGAGTGTGACAATTTGGGCAAAGTAGGATGATGTTTTCAAACTCATCTATCTCTCCTCGAGGGGATGATGAGCAACTTCTGGGTCCACTATCACTTTTCGGAATAATGTGTGCTAATTCTTCGATACTTGTTATTTCCCCATTTCCAAAGAGTACATAAAAATCCTTATGGCACCCGGGATTTTGACAAAACCCACCTGACCGCGAACAAAGCATCTTTTTTGTTTGGGTTGTTATTGACATATTATTTTTTACCCAACAATGATTACCTTGTTCCGTTTACAATCCGAATTCTGTCGTTTTGTAATAAAGACACTCGCGAAGCATATTGGCAATCATTCTATATCATAATATATGATTCAACAAGTTGCTTTTAGAAACCAGAAATCTCAAATAATCATTAATCAATTGCTTTGCGTCCTGCGGCCTGTCCTCCGTAGCCTTGGCGTAGGAGAAAGCGTAGGCGGATTCGGATACCACTTATATGCACGCTTTCAGCGTGTCACTGTTTGCTTCCTCATCGCTTGCCCCGCACCAAATAGGCCCCCGCCATAATTTGGTGCGCGGGCGGCTTTCGGATGCAAAAGCAATTAAGGAAACAACCAACTCAAAACTATGAACTACGAACTATGAACTCAAAAACTCCGCATTCTACGGCACCTCAAGGCATTGTGAAACATCACGTTTAACATTCTTTCTTGAGCTCCAGATTAAAAAGATGCCCGTCGTACCAAGAATCGCTATACTCCCGAATCCTGAAACATAATCACTGTATAAACCTATTAAATCTGCTTTGTTATAATGAAAGAATTCTTCGAATTCCGGTGACAGAAATATACAAGCCATTGTCAGCGCCACAAGCAAGGCGAATCCGGCTGCAGATGTGATTACGATGCCGATATCACGTTTCCAGTTCCCAAAGCACCCGCTAACCAGTCCAATCCCCAGAGCTATAACTGCAGGTATGCATAAAACTCCCATAACAGCGTATTTTATAAGGATGGGCAGATTATTCAAAAATGCAATTAAACACACCGTATAGAAAAAGAATCCGGAAATCACATAGAGAATGATGCTAATTACTTTCCGCATCACTTTTGACCTCTGCGCCGGAGAAGTACTCATTGGCCGCTGGACGGAACAGGAAAAAGGCAATAATCAAAAATATGACGACGCTCGGAATTATCGCTGTCTTCATCGGCGACGTTGCAAAGCCAACCACTAATCCAATGATACTCCAGATAACGTATAGAAATCTCGCCCAGTTCTGACCTTTGAGCATTGCAATTCCGCTAACCAGCTGAACGAGTAATCCCGCGTACATCATCACATACTGTACCGGTATCGGGATCGGGCTTCGGCCCATTATATCTTTTGTCATTGGATTATTCAGGCTGATGCTGCTTGCAATTAATGCTATCACACCCATTACAATCAAAATCCAGGCAATCACAGTTATTGATGTTGGTCGCTCCTTCACTTACTCATCTCCTTTCTATCCGAACGATTATATTTTTTACTCAATAAGCGTATGTTTCAAAGCCGTGATTGTTTTGTCAAGGTCTTTTTGTGTGTGCTCGGTCGAGACAAAACAGGCCTCGAACTGTGAAGGCGGAAGATAAACGCCTCTCTTTAGCATCTTTCTGAAATACCTTGCGTACATCCCGGTATCCGACTTTATCGCTGATGCGTAATCTGTTACCGGGCCGGGATTAAAGAACACGGTAAACATCGAGCCGACCTGGTTAATACAGTGTATGATTCCCTTTCGGCCGAGAGTTTCACCTATTTGCCCGCAAAGGTTCTTTGTAAGCTTCTCGAGCTTATTATAAGGCTTTCGCGCCTTTAATATTTTCAATGTCGCAATCCCCGCCGCCACGCAAACCGGATTGCCCGAAAGCGTCCCCGCCTGATAGACCTTCCCATCTGGCGCTAGCTTATTCATAATTGCTGCTT
>CAYZTY010000081.1:0-11591 GCA_964481525.1 uncultured Pirellulales bacterium | reverse complement strand
GATGTCGAATATAAATTCCCCTTTGGCAGCGGCGACTGGCAGGAACTCGAAGGAATAGCCAACCGGACCGATTTCGACCTCCGTCAGCATCAGCGCGGTATAAGAACATTAAACAACTGGTTCGAGAATGCAAGGGACCTGGAAAAAGTGGAACTGGCCGGTGAGGCGGATGATTATAACAAAGGGCCTCTCTCTTACTTCGACGATGAAGCCAAGCAGCGCTACATACCTTATGTAATTGAGCCCAGTGCCGGCATCGACCGAAGCGCACTGGCATTCCTGGTCGATGCCTATGATGAAGAGCAGGTCCGCGGCGAGAAAAGAAACCTTTTACGGTTCAGCCCGGCGCTTGCACCGATTAAGGCAGGGATTTTTCCTCTCGTCAAGAGGGACGGCATGCCCCAGACCGCAAAGAAGATTTACGATGGTTTGAAGAAATATTTTGATTGCTTTTATGATGAGAAAGGAGCGATAGGGCGGCGGTATCGCAGACAGGATGAGGCTGGAACTCCTTTCTGCATTACGGTTGACGGCCAAACCAAAGAGGATAATACCGTAACCGTCCGCCAGCGCGATTCGATGGAGCAGACGAGAATCTCGATTGACCTGCTGCAAAGCTATCTCCGCGATAAGCTGGAGCTGTGAAGGACGACCAAACCACCTTCAAGCCACATCTGCCGTGTCTCTTTCGGTTAGCCGGCCCTTACGATTTCGAATATTTTCTTGCAGGTCCTAAGCACCTCTCCAAGCCATTCGATGGGCATAATACAGGCAGAGTCTGATTTGGCCCTCTCGGGCTCCGGGTGGACTTCGATGAATAATCCATTTGCTCCGGCGGCCACCGCAGCTTTGGCCAAAGTCGGCGCCATCTCCCGCTCTCCGTCGCTTTCCACGCCCCGACCGCCGGGATGTTGCGTGCTATGGGTAGCGTCGAAAACCACGGGACAACCTAACTTCTTCATTGCCTCAATCGCCGTCATATCATTTATCAGGCGGTTGTAGCCGAAGAAAGTGCCCCGTTCCGTGAGGAGGATTTTTTCATTATCGTAGGCCCGAATCTTCTCGACGACGTTTTTCATCTCCTGCGGCGACATAAACTGGCCTTTTTTCACGTTCACCGCCTTACCGGTCTGTGCGCAGTTCGCCAGCAGGTCTGTCTGTCGGCACAGAAAGGCGGGCACCTGCAGGCAGTCAACTACTTTGGCGGCTTCTTGGATCTGTGCGCGTTCGTGCACATCCGTCGTCAGCGCAAGGCCCGTCTCATCGTGGACCTGGGCCAGAATCTCCAAACCTTCAGCCAGCCCCGGCCCCCGGAAGCTGGAGATACTCGAGCGATTCGCCTTGTCGAAGCTGGCCTTGAAAATTATACCGACCCCCACGGCCCGGCCGATTCTTACCAGTTCTTTGGCAATCTCGAGGCACATTTTTTTATCTTCGATAACGCAGGGGCCGGCAATCGCAAATAAGGGACCATTCAATCCCACCTCAACATTGCCAATCTTAAAAGAATCCTTTTTCATATTCATCAGCCTGAGTAAAAGGTTGAATGCACTATTTAGGCCTTCGGCCTTATGTAAACTTCCTCTTGAGTCTGGTTCTGATGCCTGCCGGTTTGGCTCCGGCAGGAGTTATTACCTTTACCGCTTCGGGCATCACGTGAATTTCGAGCGGCAGGTCCGGCCCGGGGTCGCCGTCGATTTCGGTACGGAGATCAGGCTGGTCCGAACTTACCCGAATCTTTTTGCCTTGACGATAAATTACATTTTTGGCATCTGCATGTTGTTTAAGAGTCGTCAGCGCCGAGTCTTTCAGCAGGCCAAGCCTGGAGGAACATTTGTAAATACAAATGTCAAGCAGCCCGTCGCCGAACTTGGCATAGTGCAGTATCTGCAGACCTAAAGCATATCTCGATATATTGCCCACAAAGACCATCCCAATATCGTCGAAAACTTCTTCGCCGTCGATTTCTACTTTTATCCTGGGAAATTTATACGTCCAGAACGTCCGCCAGATGGGCCAGAAGTAATCAAGATGGTTTATGTGGCCTTGGCGCTGTTCACTGACAAGTTTTATTATCTGTCCGTCGAAGTCAAGGCCGACAACCGAGGTAAAGCACCGCCCGTTTACACTGCCCAGGTCCAGCACGCTCGTATGCTCACCTTCAAAGGCCTTCACTATTGTCTTGAATCTGCCATCCAGTCCTAACTCGTTTGCGAGCAGGTTTTCCGTTCCGCAGGGCACTATCATCATCGGCTTATCACTTCCTTCCAGGCCGTGTGCCACCTCGCGTATCGTCCCGTCTCCTCCCGCTGCCACTACCATTGCACAATTATAATCCACCGCCGCGTCCGTTGCCAGCTCGCATGCATCTTCCAGCGAACTGGTGTGCATAATCTTCATCTTATATCCTTTTTCCCGGAGGTAATCTGCGAACAGCCGCACCGTTAATTTATTGCTGCTCGAGCCCGATTTGGGATTCACAATATATGTAATATAGCCGTCGTCCGGTTTCATTACCGTTATCACTCCAGAGACTAATTTTCCGCGCCGAAAAGAATCTCCCTTCGGCCTATGCCTTTACGGTCGAGTTCTTCTCTCATCAGCGTTGCATAGCTTTTCGGGATATGTAACACATCACCCAGCCCCAGCTTTTCCTGCAGGCGGGTAATTTTTTCTTCATCAGGCCCTTCGATTTCCACAAACCTGCCCAGCAGCGGCAGCTCATCCAGACAAACCTGGCAGTCATCAAGCTGCCAGATTTCTCGCTTCTTTTCGAAACTCAGCGCCTTTTCATATCCTAATGCCGCAGCCAACTTCTCGGCGGAATCGGCGTCTTCCACCACAAGATTTATTTCCTGTCTTTTTTTTAACCTGGTCTTTTCTTTTGGTCCTTTGTAGGTCAGGACTGTTTCTTTGATACTGCCCGTCGATTGACGTCTTAAACGCAAACATCGGTCTTTGCTCATCATCGACTCGGCCGCATCATCGAGATAGCAATCCTTTTGCAAAATCTTTTGCCGGCACTTGCCGCCTAATTCAGAAACTCTCGCCGCTACCTCGACGAGCGATTCTACCTTCAACTTGGCTTCAATCTCAATACCCATCAGCAGACTATATTAACAAGTCGCTCCTTAACCACGAATATTTTCTTGGGTTCTCTACCGCCGATGGCAGCGGCCACCTTCTCGCTCCTCAGTGCCAACTGTTCTATCTCCTGCTCCGAAGAATCGGCCGCCACCACAATTCGGTCCTTAATCCTGCCGTTGACCTGCACGGCAAGTTCAACCTGTTTTTCCTTCACGAGCTTTTCATCAAACTGGGGCCATGGCTCATAGACCAAAGTTCCTTTATGCCCCAGTCTCTCCCACAATTCCTCTGCGATATGCGGGGCGAACGGCGAGAGTATCAGTACGAATTTTTCAAGTAGTGCTTTTGGCCTTACCTGCTGTTTTGCCAGATGGTTATTGAAAATCATCATCGCGCTTATTGCGGTATTAAAGGCAAAGCCCCCAATATCCTCAGTAACTTTCTTGACGGTCTTGTGCAATAATCGCAGCGTCTCCTCATCGGGTTCAGCGTCTTTTACCTCCGTTCGGAGCCGGCCCGTATCTTCATCGATTATTGTTCGCCAGGTTCGTTGTAGAAACCGGTAGACCCCCTCGACGCCCTGCATATTCCAGGGCTTTGTCGCCTCTAACGGGCCCATAAACATTTCATACA
The DNA here is from genome assembly GCA_964481525.1 of uncultured Pirellulales bacterium. GTDB lineage: Bacteria > Planctomycetota > Phycisphaerae > Sedimentisphaerales > CAYZTY01 > CAYZTY01. The sequence goes on along the minus strand of CAYZTY010000081.1, from coordinate 7,871 downwards.
ACCGCATCGAGTCCGCACCATAATCAACGATAACATTGTCGGGATTGACAACGTTGCCTCGTGACTTGCTCATCTTCTGGCTGTCTTCGCCCAGAATCATCCCCTGATTGACCAGTTTCTTGAAGGGCTCCTTCGTACTTGTATATCCTAAATCGTACAAGACTTTGTGCCAGAACCGCGCATATAATAAGTGCAGCACCGCGTGCTCGGCGCCTCCAATATACAAATCCACAGGCATCCAGTACTTTTCCTTTTCGCGGTCCCAACCAACACTCTCATTTTTGGCGTCGAGGTATCGAAGATAATACCAGCAGCTGCCTGCCCATTGCGGCATTGTGTTTGTTTCACGCCGTGCTTTCCTGCCGTCCGGAAGTGTTACTTCAACCCAGTCCCTGATATTTGCTAAAGGCGACTGGCCATCGCCCGCAGGCTTGTAGCTTTCAATCTTTGGCAGCCTTAAAGGAAGCTCTTTTTCCGAAAGTCCTATTATGCCGTCCTCAGTGTGAGTAATCGGGAAGGGCTCTCCCCAGTAACGCTGTCGGCTAAACAGCCAGTCCCGTAATTTGTAGTTGACCGCTTTTTGGCCGAGACCTTTATCTTTGAGCCAGGCCGTGATTTTCTCTTTGAATTCCGACGTACGCAGGCCGTTAAACTGGCCGCTGTTGATTGCCGTGCCGTCACCCACGAAGCAAAGCTTGCCTTGCTTAACTAACTTGGCTTGTTCCTTATCATCAGGCTCTACGACCGGAATAATGGGCAGCTCGAATTTCTTTGCGAATTCGTAGTCTCTCTCGTCGTGCGCAGGCACCGACATAATCGCGCCGGTGCCGTAGCTAATCAGAACATAATCGCTTATCCAGATGGGTATCTTTTCGTCGTTGACGGGATTTATCGCATAAGCACCAGTAAAAACGCCGGTTTTTTCCTTTGCCAAATCGGTACGGTCCAAATCGCTTTTACGCGCCGCTTCTTCGCGGTATTTTTTCACTTTCTCTTTTTGCTCATTGGTTGTAATCAAATCCACAACTTCAAGCTCAGGTGCTAACACCATATAAGTAGCACCAAAAAGCGTATCCGGCCGGGTAGTAAACACGCGAATACTTTCGTTGAAGCCATCAACTTTGAAATCAACATCAGCTCCGATACTTTTACCAATCCAGTCTACCTGCAATTTTTTTATCGATTCCGGCCAGTCCACTTCCTTTAAATCTTCGAGTAATCTCTCCGCGTATTTTGTGATTCGCAGCATCCACTGCAGCATCGGTTTTCTAATAACAGGATGGCCGCCGCGTTCACTCACCCCGCCAATAACCTCTTCATTGGCAAGAACCGTCCCCAAAGCCTGGCACCAGTTGACAGGGACCTCCGCCTGATATGCAAGCCGATTGTCATCGATGAATTGTCGTCTTTGTTCGGCATTTAAACCTTCCGGAATTTGTAATTGTTCAATGGGCTTTGCCTTTTGTTCAGTCTCGTCGTAAAAGCTGTTAAATATTTTCAGGAATATCCACTGGGTCCATTTATAGTAGCCCGGCTCAGTAGTATCTACCTGCCGGTCCCAATCATAGCTGAAGCCCAGCGATTTTATTTGTCGCTGCATATTGCTGATATTTTTCTGGGTCGTCTCGGCCGGATTTGTGCCGCTTTGAACTGCATACTGTTCAGCCGGCAGGCCGAACGCATCCCAGCCTATAGGATGCAGCACGTTGAAACCTTTCATCCGTCTATAACGGGCTACTATGTCACTGGCCGTGTAACCTTCCGGGTGTCCGACGTGCAGTCCCTGAGCACTGGGGTATGGGAACATATCCAGCACGTAGTATTTTGGCTTTGAATCATCACCGTCTAAGGCCTTGAAGGTTTTGTTCTTCTCCCAGTATTCTTGCCACTTCTTTTCTATATTGCCGAAATTGTATGAGCCCTTTTGTGTAGTCACTTCTTAGTTACTCCCTGATTTGATAAACTTCTTTTTTGCCCGCTGCCTTTTTCAAAGAATTCTGTAATCTTGCCGCATTTGAGGCACTTATACTCAGAAATCGGCACGCGCTTTACTCCGCATCCAGTAAAATGCAAATCGCTCGTAGAAGATTTAATCGTACTACTTCAACGTATCGAATATAAGTTCCCGTAATTTCATAAGTTATACAAAATCACCGGCTAAGTCACGAATTCAGCCAAACTCTGTAACTTCTTGAAAAATAATAAGATAAGACTAACATAAAATCCAGCAAAATCCACTCAAACTGCCCGGTTGATTTGTTTGAAGTGGTCAGTCGCTGCCGGCAGGATATAGCGCATTAGTAAGCTGGCGAGACGGAAAACCGTCTGCCGACCCAAAGCCGATTTTGTGTGAGCTTTATCGAACAGAAATGCTCAAGCTGTCTTATGGTCCTTATGATGGTCGAGGAATCCTTCCAGTTTTCGAGCTCTTACCGGATGCTGGAGTTTTGTAACAGCTTTTGCCTCGACCTGCCGGACGCGTTCGCGAGTAACCTTGAAGATTCTGCCCACCTCTTCAAGTGTGTAGGTATATCCGTCGCCGATGCCGTATCGCAGCTTGATAATCTCACGTTCGCGATATGTAAGCGTCTTAAGGACCTGGTCCATTCGTTCTTTGAGCATTTCCTGTGTTGCCGAGCTTACCGGTGAATCGACGCTCTCGTCTTCGATGAAGTCGCCGAAATAACTGTCTTCGCTGTCACCTATAGGCCGGTCAAGGCTGATGGGATGCTTGGACATTTTGAGCACTCTTCGTGTTTCGGAAACGCTCATCGAGACCTCACTTCCGATCTCTTCGAGTGTTGGTTCCCGGCCAAGTTTTTGGAGCAGGGCCTTGTTTACCGCCCGCAGTCTGCTCATAGTCTCTATCATGTGTACGGGAATACGAATCGTTCTCGCGTGGTCCGCAATCGCTCTGGTAATTGCCTGGCGTATCCACCAGGTCGCATACGTGCTGAATTTATAGCCGCGTCGGTATTCATACTTGTCGACCGCTCTCATCAGGCCGGTATTACCTTCCTGGATAATATCGAGGAAGCTAAGTCCCCGGTTGCGATACTTCTTTGCGATGGAGACGACCAGCCTCAGATTCGCGCTTGAAAGACGTCGCTTTGCATTTTCGTATTCTGAGAATACCCCCTCAATGGAGCGCAATCTCTTGTCGAGTTGCTTGGGCGTCTCAAGGTTCAACTCCTGCAGTCCCTCCAGTTCCTCTTTCATCGAGGTGATATCTTCTGTGCCGTACTCTTTGTCGGGTCCTTCGTCGATGCGTCTTTGTAATTCGTGCAATTTTCGCTGAATGCTTTGCAGTTTTTTCATCATAGGTTGGATTCGGCTTGTTCGCAGACTGAGTTCTTCCAGCAGGGTCGCCAATTTTCGCCGGTTTCTATGCACTCTTCTTAAAAGAGTTCTGACCTCGGTCATATTTTGTGGTTCACGCATTTTATTAAACAGACTGCGATTAAGCTGAAGCAATTTACGTGCCGTTTCGAGGTTTTGCGGTAGTCGCTTTTTGACCACGGAGCGCACCAGGTTCTCAGCAGTGCTGAGCTTCATTGTTCTGTCAAAGGGCAGCGTACCGTTGTGAACCTGTTCAAGTATTTCCACGGCTGCTGTTGCGCAATAGTGGCTCTCGAGCACCTTTCTTCTGAACGCCATACGGGTCAATTCTATCTTCCGCGCCAGACTTATCTCTTCTTCCCGTGAAAGAAGTGGTATCTCGCCCATTTGAGTTAGATACATTCGGATTGGGTCGTCTATATGTCTGACTTCGGTATCTTCGGCTAATTGCTTTTCGAGAAGCAAATCCTCGTCAACAGTGGAGAGTTCCTGCTTTTGCTCCTCTGCAAAGCCCTGGTCGGATAATTGAAGCTCTTTTTGTTGCTTTTCCAGCTCGGTCTCATCAAGCAGGTTGACGCCCATCTCGTCCAGAGTCATCAATAGATTGTCCAGGCGATTGGGTGTAACCGCTTCGTCGGGCAGCTCTTCGTTCATTTCCTCATAGGTCAGATAACCTTTCTTGCGGCCCTTTTCGATTATCGCCTCAATCCGTGCCTGAACAATATCCTCGGCAGTCAGGCTCGGTCGCTCTGAGCTGGTTTTCTTTGGTGCTTTTTTGCTTTTCTTTTTCTTCTTCTTGGTCACTTTTCCCGGCCTTCAAACCCTATTTTAAACTTTATCTACACCATACCTGCATTACGCATATTAGGCCTGTCGAGTTTGGATTTTAGCTTACGCAAAGATTCAGTTTCGTCATTTATTGCTCTTATTTGAGTTCTGCTCAGGGCCTCTTGATGCTCCTGTATCGCATCGAGAGCCTTACTCAGCCGGACTGAAAAATTGTCCTTATTTTCGCCGCTCGCCGCCAAGTCGGTAATTACGTTTGCCGTTTCCACGGATTCCACTCGCGAGAGTATATCCCTGAGTGAAGGCTGCGGATTTTCCTGCAGACTCTCAAATAGTGCCTTTGCTATTTGTCTGAATATCGGCACCTCGAAGGTATCGAGGCAGACGCGCTGCTTGACACTATCGAGCAGATTGCACTGATTTAACAAAACCTCCAGCACCTCCTGTTGGGCTCTGGCATAAAACCCCTCTCCGAGCCGGGGACCTGTAGTCTTGTGATTCTCAGGCTCATAGCCTGTTTCAACTGTCGACTTGACGAATTTCCTTGTCAGTTCAGCGTTTATCTCCTTGCTGCTTATCCCCATAATCCTGCTGAGGCGGTTAACCATCAGACCTTTAGTTATAGCGTCGAGCCTTCCAGCCCTTATCGCGATAGCCACGGTTCGAAGGAACTCTTCGATGGCCGTACGTTTATCGACAAAAGTATCGTTCTTCTCGATGTTCTCTATCAGCCGTTTCCACTTGAACTCCATCACATCGACTGCCTGTGCTATCAATTCTTTAAAGCTTTTGCCGCCTGCCTGCAGAAGAAACTCACAGGGGTCACTGCCCTGCGGTAGCGAAGCGATTTTGATGTCAATCCGTTCTGCAAGACAAATCTCTAAGGCTCTGCTTGCCGCCTCGATGCCTGCGGTATCACTATCGAAGACGAGTAATATTTGCTTGGCGTACCGCCGGAGCAGGTGGGCATGCCCTCTCGTCAGGCTTGTTCCTAAAGTAGCAACCACGTTATCGCAGCCGAACTGATGGGCCATTATGCAGTCGGTATAGCCTTCTACGACTATCGCTGTACCGGACGATACTATGCTGTGGCGGGCCTGGTCAAGGCCGTAGACCGCGTTACTCTTGTCAAATAGCACCGTCGCAGGTGAGTTCATATACTTTGCCGGTTCATCACCGAGAGCCCGTCCGCCAAAGCCTATTACCGTCTCTGTCACGTCAGATATCGGAAACATCAAGCGGTTCCTGAATTTGTCATAGCAGCCCTGGTTGTTTTCGCGTGGGACGGCCAGGCCGGCCTGCTGGAGGATTTTTGGTGATATTTTAGCAGCGGTTGCGGCACTTACTAACGAATCCCAGGTGTCAAGCGCGAGTCCAAGGCCCCATTTTTTTGCGTTTTCAGTACTGATTTGTCTGTCGGCTATGTACTTGCGGGCATCGCGTCCCTTTTGGTTGTCGTAGAGATTTGACCGCCAGAAATTTGCCGCCCAGGCGTTGACTTTAGCCAGTTGTACGGGGTCAGCTTGGTCTTGGGGGGCGGCATTTCGTGATTTCGGCCGGTTGTATTGCTCGATTTTTATACCTGCTCGCCTCGCCAATCGCTCGATAGCCTGTGGGAAGGTAAGATTCTCACGAAGCTGGACGAATTTAACTACATCGCCGCCGGCCCCACAGGCGAAGCACTTAAAAAGCTGCTTGGCGGGATTGACATAGAGGCTTGGACGGTGGTCTTCGTGGAAAGGGCAAAGGCCCACGAATTCCTTGCCCTTTCTTTTCAAGCTCAAATGCTCAGATATAACATCAGCTATGTTAATAGATTGCTGAATCTCTCTAACTATTCTGTTATCAAACATCAATACCACAATCTCTCGGGGATAAACCCACCAAGCAATAAACCGGCCTCTACACTGTCCCTGCGTCTCGAACCCCGGATAGTTGAAAAAACTGGATGTTTCGCCGCCCTTATTCCAAACACCTATCGGGCCCGAGTTGAGTTTAGCAGGCACTGACAAAGTATAGCTCAAATTCAGTCAAAAGTCAAATTTTTAGAGCAAAAACGGCTTTAACAGGGTAGTAAAGGTCGTATTCGGTGGTTTTTGACACTTGGTTAGATAACACTTAGTATTCCAGATTGCATACGTTTTGCTGTATGTTCGTAACATTTGTTTTGTAATCCAAGCTTGCCGGGGTCCCATATTATCATCGCTGTCAGTACGAGACGGTAGGGGACAATTTTTTTCTCGACCGAGGGGATTTTTGTTCGGTTTTTGTTAGGGTCTTTTAGCCTGCCTGACCGATAGATGATAAGTTAAGTGAAGTCGGACTAACAGAAGGGCTGGTATGCGGACGAGAGATGATATGCGTAATGAGCCGATTTGCAAGTTTGGACCGGGGGGAGATTATATCTCAGTCTGGCCTGACTGCAGAGCTTCTTTAAATGATGGGCGGACCAGCACGCTGGCCAGGTTGCTCAAGAAGATAGCAGAAATGGCCGGTACGGCTATTCAGGCTGAGTTTTGCCCGAATAATACCAGTACCTCAGCCGCTGAGGTCGTTATCATTCGAAAGGAGGGGCTACAAAGTGCACACGATGGACCCTACGTTGGACGTTACGCCGCGTCAAATGGATTTGCTGAAAGCCTTGGCGGGGTTCGAACGCAGCCGATGTTATTCGGCAACGATGCAGGAATTGGCCGAGGAACTCGGCATAAGGCGCAGCACCGTGTTCGAACACATCGCCGCTCTGCGACAAAAAGGTCTGGTCATAGCTTTGCGGGGCAAGGCTCGCTCTTTGAGATTGACCCCTGGAGGAAAAGAACTACTTGAGAAGAGCCCGGACTTGGGCTGTGTCGCAGAGCTGAACGAGATTGAAGGTATACCGCTGGCAGGAAAAGTAGCCGCCGGCGTTCCTGTGGAGGCCGTGGAAAATATTGAGCGGCTTTCATTGGTATCCGAGTTCGGCAGCGGCGGCGAGGTTTTTGCATTGCAGGTCAGCGGCGAGAGTATGATTGAGTACGATATCCGGGATGGCGATTACGTTATCTGCCGGCGTACATCGAATGCTCGAAGCGGTCAGTTGGTTATCGCAGAAGTTGAGAGTGAGGGTGCAACCCTGAAAAGGTTCTTCAAAGAGTCTAACGGTATCCGGCTTGAGCCCGGCAATCCATCTTATGAGCCGATTTTCTCACGGGATTGTCGAATCGAAGCGGTAGTTGTGGGGCTGCTCAGAAAGCTTTGAATATCGGATTAACTCCTCTCGGAAGGGAACTGTAAAGAGTTTCACTTGTTCTACAATTCTTCGGGAGTTAATAAATCCCTGGTCGTTGATGATTACACAACGGCAATATAGTTTACGAGATACGCTGAAGGATGGGCTCAGCTTTGGGTTGGTATTTTTGCACAAATTCCAGCCATTCCCTTAAATTATTGGTGTATATCTGGTTTGATATTAGGAAGCCGTCGTTATGGCTGCCGGTTATCTCTACGAATTTCTTTGGCTCGTTTGCAGATTCGTATAGTTCCAGGCCGAACTGAAACGGCACCAATTCATCGGTTCGGCTGTGCACCACCAGCACGGGGCAGTGGACTTTTTGCAGGTGTTCTGTGGTATTATAACTAAAGCTGGCGAACCATCGGACGGGCATATAGGGGTAGATTTTTTTGCCCATATCGGCGTAGGAGGTAAAGCTGCTCTCAATAATCAAACCCTTTGCTTTGACCTGACTGGCGAGTTGTGCGGCGATGCT
>CAYZTY010000080.1:10414-11846 GCA_964481525.1 uncultured Pirellulales bacterium | reverse complement strand
AATTACACCGGACAGCCGGGCGGTGTATCGCTGCGAAGCATTTGCATCGCCACAGAAACACTTGAGGCTGCAAAAAATCTGGCCACAGAGATAAGCAAAAGGCTTTCTTTACCGGTTTATTACGGCTCACCCGAGAAAATACATGTTATGGCTACCACCCCACTGCTGCCCCGTCCACCCAAAAGTCTGCTGATTCCTCTGATTATTGCAGGCTTTATCATATTCAACACTATGCTCAGCTCAATCGCTGAGCGTAAACGCGAAATCTATATTTACACAAGCCTGGGGCTCGCCCCCCTGCACGTGGGCGTCCTGTTTCTGGCCGAGGCCGTGACTTACGGACTGATGGGCTCTATTTTCGGCTACGTCATCGGGCAGGGACTTGCCACTTTAATCAGCAAGTTTGGCTGGCTGGGTGGGATTACCCTTAACTATTCGGGAACACAGGCAATTGCAACCATGGCCCTTGTTCTCGGAGTAGTTATCGTCTCCTCGCTGATTCCCGCCTACCTGGCCGGCAAACTGGCAACACCGAGCAACGAGATGCGCTGGAGGGTCCCCGAACCGGAAGGCAATACTATTCGAGATATACTCCCATTCACAGTTACTCAAAAGACCGCCAACGGCGTAATGGCCTTTCTGGCCGACTACTTCAAGGCACATAGTGAAGGTAGCATAGGAAATTTCAGCACAGACGAACTACAGACTTTCCGCGCCCAAATTAAGGATGGCTCAGAAACGATGGGCATTAAAGGAACTGTGTGGCTGGCGCCGTATGATTTAAGCGTTCGTCAGCAATTTGTAATCCGCACTCAGTTGGCGGAAGAACAAGCCGATGTTTACAGCATCGAAATCGAATTGCTGCGCGGCTCCGGCCAAATGTCAAGCTGGATTAATCTGAACAAAACATTCCTCAGTGACCTGAGAAGACAATTGCTCGGCTGGCGTAATCTCAAAACTCAGCGTGTATTAGAGTACATCGCCGAGGGCGGAAAGCTGCTCGTTAATTCTCAAAGTATCAAAGGACCGTTGCTGGCATGAAAGAAGACCAGGAATTTAAGGAATTTCGCGACTTAATGGAAACTCCGGAGCAGTTCGAAGACGGCTTCGGTTGGGGTTCGGTTTTTATGGCCTTCTTTGTGGGCCTCTTAATGGTACCCGCACAGATGTATATGCAGCTTGTCGCCGGCATTCATATGGGCTCAGCCGCACAATGGGTAACCGTTATTTTGTATGTTGAGGTTGCACGCCGGGCTTTCACAAGATTGAAACGCCCTGAAATATTCGTCCTGTTCTATATGTGCGGCGCCGTCATCTCCACAAGCTACGGCGGAATAGGAATGCTTTGGCATCAGTTCCTTACCCAGAGCGAAGAAATAAGGAAAATGGGAATCACCGAGTACATTCCACAGTGGTTCGCTCCACGCGACCC
>CAYZTY010000080.1:0-10404 GCA_964481525.1 uncultured Pirellulales bacterium | reverse complement strand
ATAGGACTTATTCTGTTCGGGATGTTTATGAACCGCATTAACAACTTCGGGCTCGGCTACATTGTCTTTCGCCTGACCAGTGATGTCGAAAAACTACCTTTCCCTATGGCACCCGTACAGGCAATGGGTATGACCGCCCTCGCAGATGCTTCCGGTGAAAAAGAAACCTGGCGATGGCGAACGTTCTGCATTGGCGGCGTAGCCGGTATCACTTTCGGATTCTTTTACCTGGCTATCCCGAATATCACGGGAGCACTCTTTTCGCAGCCATTGCAAATACTGCCTTTGCCGTTTGTCGACCTCACCTCCTACAGTGAGCGCGTCCTGCCGGCAATGCCTATAATGATTAGTTTTGACTTGAGTTTTATTGTTACGGGAATGGTCCTGCCGTTCTGGGCAATGGTCGGCAGCTTCATAGGTTTAATCTTCACACTGATACTCAATCCCGTTCTCTATCACGCCGGCATCCTCGGCAACTGGGAAAAAGGTGTCGGCGCAATCAGAACAATTCAGTCAAACCTGATGGATTTCTATTTCAGCTTCAGCCTGGGCTTGGCTATCGCAATTGCCCTAATAGGTTTTATTCATATGTATTTGAGCTACCGCAAGAAGATGAGAGAAAATGCAGACCTCGAGCAGGATTCGAAATTAAAGTGGCGCCGGCTCTTCGAGCCTCCCGCCGGCCGCGGCGATTTTCCAATCTGGATAGCTCTTTTGATTTACATAGGCTCGAGCGTTTTGTACGTAGGGCTTTTTTACTGGCTGGTTAATTATTGCGCCGGCCCGTTATATGGCCCGAAATTCCCGATGTGGCTCCTCATCTGCTATTGCTTTGTTTATACACCGGTGATGGCTTACGTCTCGACGCGTATGGAAGGAGTGGTCGGCCAGCAAATGCCCATCCCCTTTGTGCGTGAAGCAACGTTAATCCTTTCCGGCTATAAGGGGGCCGCTATCTGGTTTGCCCCCCTGCCCTGGTATAACTACAGCTACCAGGCTTTATCATTCAAGACAATGTCACTGACCGGGACCAAGTTTACATCGCTGATTAAGGCTGAGATACTAATAATGCCGATTATGGCGCTGGGCATTGTAATCTTCAGTCAATTCATCTGGTCCATCGCCAACGTGCCCAGCGAAATGTTCCCGTACGCAAACAAATTCTGGGAACTCGGCGCTTTCCAGCAGGGAATTATATTCTCCGCCACACTGCCCGGCGAAGCAACCAGCCCATTCCAGGAGGCGTTCCGCCCCCAATTTATAATTGCCGGCGTTATCCTGGCCTTGTCTGTCTATGGGGTCTTGAGTCATTTCGGCCTTCCGATTTTTTTAGTTTACGGCGTGGTCCGCGGACTGGACCAGTCTCTGCCGCATGCAATTATTCCAATGTTTATCGGCGCACTTCTGGGCCGATACATCTTCAGTAAATGGTTCAAGGGTAATTGGCCTCGATACAGAATCGTATTTGCCTCCGGCTTTGCGGCTGGTATGGGACTGATAACGATGCTTAGTCTCGGAATAGTCTTTATGACCAAGAGTGTGATAAAGTTACCTATGTAAGGATTATGAAGAAGCACTCAGATACCTATGGCACAAGTTATATATGGCTTGCGTGGGCCGGCTGGATGATGAAAGTCCCGCCAAAATGGCGACCGCTTAAAATTGAAGACCAGTTAAAAGCAAGCAAGATGATATTGGGTGATTCCAGCCAGGCTGTTGCCCAGATAAAGTGGTCCAGGCCGGCGGGCCGAAACTTCGATTCGGCCCGATGGCTCCGTCGGCGGATTAAAGCGGTTGCTTCCAAGACCACCACAGTGGAGAACGAACCGGCACCGGTGGATTTCGAACAGGCAGCTTGGCTCGGTCAGGCCGGCTCCTCTAAAACCGGTCCAAGGTCGCTATGGTACGGCTACGCTCCAAAAGCACGGCTTCTGCTGGAGGTAGTTATAAACGGCGAGATTGATGAAAAGACCAAGAAAATCTTTCGCACGAGGGCCCTGCCGTCGCTTTGTGTCTGCGAGCGGAGTCTTGCCACCAAGTGGGCGATTTTCGACGTCAGTTTCGAGTCTCCCGCCGGTTTTACTATAAAAACAAAACGGCTGAACGTGGGCGATATGGCATTGGAGCTGACCAATAGAAAAGTTGGACGTTTACTCGTAAGACAGGTTTACCCCGCAAGCCTTGCCCTGCAGCGAAGAAAACTGGAAAACTGGATGCGGTCGTTTCCGCAAAAGGAACATCGACAGTTTAAACCATATAATGGGACCGAGCAGTGGAAGGTCGAATCCTTCGAACGTGACATAGCCGGCCTGATATGCCGAGGACAAAAAAAGTTGCCGTTCCCGCTTGGATTTTGTGCACCGAGATTCACCATTGCAGCTATCAGCCACGACACTCAGCTCGACCGTCTTTTAATAGTGGAGTACGACGGCAAAAAGCCTGAAGCTGACAGTACCGTCTCAGATACGATAGCCAGGATGAATTGGGCAAGGTTCGAGTAAAAACATGAAGTTTACTTCGAGAAAAAAGACAATAAGTCGGCCTGCAGCATTAAGTGCTCGTCCTAGAAGACTGCCGGTCATTCGCCGGGAAGAGCTTGAGGACAACGGCCTGAAAGTAACGGTTGAATTAACCCGGCCGCGCTGGCAGCAATTCCTCGGTACGCCCGCCGACTTCAACCGAAGCTTCGTACTGGACAGTTTCGGACGCGAGGTTTACGAGGCCTGTAATGGAAACAAAGACGTTGCCGCTATCGTCCGGGATTTCTCGAAGGCACATAACGTCAGCATAGCTGAAGCGGAATTATCGGTAAGCACCTTTTTAAAAACATTAATGTCCAGAGGATTGGTGGCTATGTTAATGGGCAGAGGCCAAAAATGAATACAACGAGCCAAAGACAAAACCAGCTTCCTCTAAGGAAAGCGGCCCAGATAGCCTGGAAAAATATCCGCATTCGATGGTGGCGGTCGCTGCTCGTTACCAGCGGTATTATACTTGCCCTGGCTTTTCTGATGTATATTCTCTGCTCGGATACTCTCAGCAGAAACATCCCACATCGAGGCTCGACCCAGCTCATCGAGGAATTAACAAAACAAGGCGCCTTAATCAGCACCGACGACGATTCCCGCTTGCAAACCTGGTGGATGGTTGCATTGGCGCTGCTTATCAGCTTTGTAGGAATCCTGAACGCTATGGTTATGAGCGTTACGGAAAGGTTTCGGGAAATCGGCACGATGAAATGTCTCGGCGCGCTGGATTCATTCATCGTTAAACTATATCTGCTCGAGAGTATTTTCCAGGGATGTGTCGGTACACTGATTGGGCTTGGCCTGGGACTCGGGCTGGCATTCCTCGAGGGACTATCTATCTATGGAGCGGAAACGTGGCGGCTAATGCCGGGCGCGACGTTCGTCAGGCTTATCGCAATCTGCCTGTTAACAGGTGTAACACTTACTATTCTAAGCGCATTGTACCCCGCCTGGCGGGCCGCCAAAATGCAGCCCGTCGATGCAATGCGCTCGGAGATATGATGTAACTTAAAAGCACAGTGGAAAAATATGGCTGAAACGACAAATCAAAATAGTAATAATCAGTCCGGGACAGAGGCGCTATTGACAACGCATGTTGTCCGAACCGTCGGCGTAAGAAAGACCTACTATCGCGGCGGCCAGCCCCTGCACGCCCTGCAAAATATCGACTTCTCAGTCGTACGCGGAGAGTACGTCGCCATTATGGGCCCCAGCGGCTCGGGAAAAACAACCCTGTTTAATATGATTGGCGGACTCGACAAGCCAAATGAGGGCCGAGTATTTATCGACGAGGTTGACATTGCCGCACTCGATACCTTCGAGCTGGCCTGGCTGAGGTGCCATAAGATTGGCTACATATTCCAGACATTCAATCTAATCCCGGTCGCCAGTGCGCTCGATAATGTTATGCTACCGATGCTCTTCGCCGGCATGACCCAGGCCGATGCCCAGGACAAGGCGGTGGAATTGCTTACAAAGGTCGGTCTCGGTGACCGCATACTTCACAAGCCGATACAGATGTCGGGCGGCCAGCAACAGCGCGTCGCAATCGCCAGGGCACTGGCCAACGACCCGGCCATCATATTAGCCGATGAACCGACCGGAAACCTCGACGTCAAGACAGGACGCCAGATTATCGAGCTGCTGAGAGTAATAAATAATACGGAAGAAGTTACGGTTATCACCGCCACACACGACCATAAAATGCTTTCCGTCTCCGACCGCATCGCGTGGATACGCGATGGACAGGTCGAACGCTATCAGAAGCGGGAAGAAATCGAGATAACAGAAGGAAGGGCCGATGTCATCAAGTAATGTAATTATTTCCGCCCATAATGTCAAACGCCTTTATATGATGGGCGAAGAAGAGGTTTGGGCACTCGGAGGCGTCAGTCTTGATGTGTACCGCGGAGAGTATCTCAGCATTATGGGCCCTTCCGGCAGCGGAAAAAGCACACTGTTTAACGTCGTAGGCGGATTGGATATGCCTACCGAAGGAAAAGTGTATATCGACGGCGTAGATGTCGGAGAAATGGACCAGTTGCAGGTCGCTTACCTACGATGCCGCAAAATCGGATACATCTTCCAGACCTTCAATCTTATCGAGGTAATGACCGCGCTCGGAAACGTTATACTTCCTATGATTTTTGCCGGTATTCCCGACAAAGAGGCCGACCGCAAGGCACGGGCGCTGCTCGACGGCGTCGGCCTGGGCGAACGCTATGACCACAGACCCGACCAACTCTCCGGCGGCCAACAACAGCGAGTGGCGATCGCACGCGCTCTTGCAAACGATCCGGCCATCATATTAGCCGATGAGCCCACAGGAAACCTCGACCTTAGTACCGGCCAGGAGATTATTGAAATGCTCCAGCACCTGAAAGATGAGTTGGGAGTAACAATCATAAGCGCGACCCACGACCATAAAATGCTTTCCGCTTCCAACCGGGTGGTTTATCTGACTGATGGAAAAATCGAAGACATAAAAGACCGCAGCGAGCTGGACATAACCTTCGGGACCATTGCCGGCAGCGAGGTCTAAGTCAAATCCACATCACTGCCTCAACATTAGTACTTCTGTGAAAGGAATCTGCTTACTGCTGATTAGCCTGATATATACCACCGTGACGGGCTAATCGGTGCGTGTTGAGAGTTTCCTGACCGGGACCATAATCTCCGATTTCATATCCGCATAGTTCCCCGCAGCTGCATTAGTCAAAAACTTTTCACAAGGCGAACCGGTTGCAACGTAACCCTGCTTTGTAATCCAGGTATAAAGACCGTCATAGATAATACCCGGGTCTTTCTGCACCTGCTGCTTAACAGCAACTGCCATTGTTGTTTCGGGCAGTTCTTTCACATCGGTCATTTCACCTAAAGCGCCTGTCAGTTTCAGCGCATCTTTGGCCACAGGAATTCGAATCTCGGTCAGCCAATGGTCACTTGATACATTCTGCGGATTGTTTAGATAAACAAAGTAAGCCCCTCCACGCGGCGATATTCCTTTCTTTCCGGCCAGTTCATAGAGTTTGCCGATTGCTTTGCCGACCTGCTCGTAACTACCGCGATAAATGGTATAGAGAACCACTTGCGACTTTACCTGGCGGATAGTAAATGCAGATTTGTCTTTCGGTGATTCCGCACAAATCCTCACTGCTGTAACCGTCAAACAAACCAGCAACAATAAAACCAGCCATACTTTCATTTTACTCATCACAATCTCCTTTTGTTTACTTTTTAGAACCTTTAATTATTTGTTTAAGCGTTGAGATGTGGTCAGCAAAGGCGTCTCGTCCTTTGCCTGTCACGGTGATAAAAGTCCGCGGTTTTCTTTCAATAAACGTTTTCTCAATCTTGACATAACCAGCGTCTTCGAGTTTGGTTAGATGAGCACCCAGGTTTCCGTCAGTAAGCTCAAGAAGTTTTCTTAAATATGTGAAATCTGCTTTTTCGCCGGAATGCAATGACACTAATGCAGACATAATCTGCAAGCGTGCAGGCTGATGTATTATATCGTTAAACTCTGCCATAGTTACCGATACTTTATATGAAGATAAATTCCGGTCGTTACCATCACCCCTCCCGCCGCTAATGCCATCCAAAAGCAATATAAACTCGCGGGAACCCAATAAACGCCAATAATGGTCCCGGCTGAGATGGCAATGCCCAATCCAATCATAAATAATTCCTTATTCCAGATTCCCAGGATGACGTAAGCGAGCATAATCATAAGAATGATATAGGCATTGAGAACAATCCCATTTCTGGGTCTGAACAAAAACAAAGATACAAAAATAAATGCGTAAAAAGCACTCCAAAATGCAAATGGCTGCCACCACAATTTAAAATATTGACTGTTCCTGGTTGGAAAGCCCCTGCGTTTCTGATACCCACATATTAAACACATGCCCAGCCAGCCGAACAAACCCAGTGTAATCCAGATAGCCCAAACCCAGCTTAGATAGAAATGACTAAGCAAGTAACCGGCAATTGCAATGCAGCCCCAAAGTATTATGTGGGGACTGGAATATTTTGCAGCAATGGACCTTCGAGTTTGAGAAGTTGTTTTATTAACCAACTCCAAAGTATCAGCGGCCTGCTGGTTATCCGGATTCATCTGTAATTTCTCCTTTTCGACTAAATAACTATTACCATACAGAGTACTCTATGCTACAGAGTATCCATTGTCAATACAATTCTTAGGATTTTTCTGAAAATTTTCTAAAATGCTGATTCCAGGGCAAAAACGCGGTTTTTGTGCCGGGTAAACTATTAACATCAGGCCCCTCCAGTACAAAGAATTGTCGAACTGAAGGCCCTATTCTATAATGAAACCGCCAAATTCTGCCGAAGTGAGGTTAATAATGAAGGTATATCTTGTACAACACGGAAAAGCAGCGACGAAAGAAACCGACCCAATCAGGCCATTGACCGAAGAAGGCCAACGCGATGTGCGTAAAGTGGCGGAGTTTATAAAGCCATTGTCCTTGTGTCTCGATTGTATCCGGCACAGCGGAAAAATCCGTGCGGAGCAAACGGCAGAGATACTGGCAAGCGTGATTAAAACAAATAGGGGAATAATGGAGCGGAAGGGACTGGCGCCAAATGATGATGTTGCCGCCTTGAAAGATGAGCTTTCATCGGCCGAAGATGACATTATGATAGTCGGGCATCTGCCCTTTCTGGGCAAACTGGCTTCGTTGCTCGTAGCGGGCTCAGAGTCTGCCGAGGTGGCCGAATTCAAACAAGGCGGAATTGTTTGCCTGGAACGCCGCGAAGATGAAAAGTGGCGAATCAACTGGATGATAACGCCGGAGCTTCTGGGAACAGCCGTCTGAAAAAAACTTAATAAATATTTCATAACAGGAAAAAATGGGTTTTGTGAAAGAAAGAAAATGTCGTCCGGCCGTTCGAGCCCTTTGGGACAAAATGAATCCCTGTGTGTTGTGTCCTCGTAAATGCAAGGTCAATCGCAGCAGAAGGAAAGACGGATTCTGCGGCCTTACCCAAAAACCAAAGGTAAGCTCCGCGGGACCACATTTTGGAGAAGAGGCCGTACTCGTTGGCCCCGGCGGCTCAGGTACAATTTTCTTCTCAGGCTGCAAT
Source organism: uncultured Pirellulales bacterium (assembly GCA_964481525.1). Classification (GTDB taxonomy): domain Bacteria; phylum Planctomycetota; class Phycisphaerae; order Sedimentisphaerales; family CAYZTY01; genus CAYZTY01. The sequence goes on along the minus strand of CAYZTY010000080.1, from coordinate 2,770 downwards.
CTGGGATGTGTTTTTTGTCAGAACTTCGAGATAAGCCATCACCAACTCGGTTCCAAGTGCACCGTCGACGAACTGGCGGCATACATGCTGCTTCTGCAGGGGCTCGAATGCAGTAATATAAATCTGGTGACTCCAACTCATTTTGCCGCGCCTATTGCAGAGGCCATTGACATAGCCAGGGCACAAGGACTTAAGCTGCCGATTGTTTACAATACGGGCGGCTATGACTCCGTCGAGACGCTGAAACTTCTTGAAGGATATATTAACATTTATATGCCCGATATGAAGTACTCAAGCAGCAAAGTCGCTAAAGAGCTTTCAGGCGCTGCTAATTACCCGCGAATAAATCGCCTGGCGGTTAAAGAAATGCATCGGCAGGTAGGTGATTTGAAAACAAAAAACGGCCTGGCCAAACGCGGCCTTTTGGTAAGACATCTTGTTCTGCCGGAAAACTTAGCCGGCAGTTTCGAGATTATAGATTTTTTGGCTAAAGAGATTAGTCCAAAAACAACCATCAATGTAATGGACCAGTACCGCCCCTGCTTCAATGCCCCCTCACACCCCAAAATAAATCGCAGGACTACGCCCGATGAATTTGATTCCGTCCGCAACTACGCCATCCAAAAAGGTCTGAATGTTCTTGGTTAACAAAACATTCTGATAGCGTACAGTCGACTCTACTCATAACGAAATGTCAGTACTCTCGTATCTGTTTCGGGAAGCAGCTGGGTATATTCCCTGTGTTTCGGCATTTGCATTTCTTGTAATAATTTTCCAACCATAAGTATTGCAATTAACGCCGATGGAATATCAAAAGCATCTGAAATCAGTGTAAGCACATTAGCAGTTAACAATTCATCTATCCCCTCCGCCCTCAGTGACATGCGGAATGAGACTTGAGAAAGATATCCTGAAATTATCCAAAAACCCCACCACCAGCCCAAAATGGATGGAGTCATCTGTCCGGTCCAATCGGCAGGATTTTTACTCGCTTTGAATATTTCTTTCATCGCCTGGTATGGCTTCCAAAGGTTGACAATCGGAACAAAAAACCAGCCGACCGACCAGCCGGGTGTAAATTTCAGCCCTACAGCACCCAGTTTTCTTACATTAGAATTAGCTCGATACACCCATTTGAGAAAACAAATCAGCGTGGGGAAAAAAACCAGCATATAGATTATCCCTACGATTGCCTGCCTTGAATCGCTGGCTTCAGCATCAACCATTGCCGCTGTCTCCGAAGTATAAACTCCGTTTTTGAAGTCAATCAGCATTTGATGTTCCAGGTAACCCGACCAGATCGAGAGCGCAGCAATCGCAACGCTTAAATAAAGAAATACTTTCAGCCATTTAGTTAAGCTTGTAGGGTCTTTAAATCCTTCCGGTATATCATACTCCAATGCCTGGTTGGCTTCGGATAACCGGCTAACTTTCGTAGGATAGGCTCCAACGCCAATCTCTTTATCCCGCATATATGAATCCTGCTCCATTTATTTGCCCTCTTTTGTCTGGTATTATGTCTTTTGTTGTGTTAATCACAATGTCGGCTTATCTTTACAGCCCCTTTAATAACCAAATGCTATTTAAACCTCCTGTTTTCAACGTTATCAGAATGAAAATGTTGTTTTATATCTATAAATACGGCCCTCCTGTTTTAATACCTCTGCGTTACAAAGAATATGAGTATGGAATTGGTTGTTGAAGAAATCGAATCCACCAGCTTATATGCAATGAGCTGAAACCTGAAAACAACTACAGGTTAATCGTGTTACCGTTTCTCAAGCTCAACCGAGGCAAGAATCTGCCTGCATGTGCAGTCATTACCAAGATGGCATAAAGCAAGCTGCGAGGTGGTAAATTTTATTGGAGATTCAACCGGATTCGACTCACCGTAACCGATTGTTATATGAGGCGAAAAATTTGCGAAACTCGATTTATCCGGATAGTCTCGAATCCAAAGCAAGGTGGAGTGAGCAACTTGCCCGGCTCCACATATCATATCGGCCGTAATGTAATAGCTAAAATAAGGCCGCAGGTCCCGCATAACTCTCTCGTGAAGTAACTGAAGTGCTTTTGTCTTCTCGATTATGAAAGCCGAGACCTTCTCGCCCACCGAATTCGCGGTAATATGAATACCCGTAATCCTGAGCCTTGCTACTCCCGAACCATATTCTTCCGCAATCCTCTCAAGAGTTTTTGCGATAACCGGAATATCCTTCCGGTCAATACAGCCCATCGCAAGCGAAATATGCGGCAAACAATCATTCGCATTAAGAACAATTCTCCTGCCCGCCTCTTTTACCAGCTCAGCATTCGCCCCGATAGCCCGCTCCATCATTTCTTCGTCCGACAACAATACAACATCAACCGCTATTTTGCTCATACCTTCCTCAACACAAAACTTTTATCTTTCACTCTCGACGTGCCAATCATATTATTAGTTCTTTAAGCTTTTTAGCATTGTAAACGGCATACGCGTTGTAGTCATTGTTGAAGTAAACGTAAACAGCACTTTTGCCTTTAAGATTATCTTTCACCCAATTGGCCCAGGTCTGCAGCGCCGATTTAGAATAATTTCCCGCATATCTGCCGGCCGGGCCGTGAAAGCGAATGTAAATTATATCTGAAGTTATAATCCGAGGAACCTTCATACCCTGCAAATCGTGAATGCAAAAGCCGGTATTAAACCGCCTTAACAATTCGTAGCAATCCTGCGAAAACCAACTCTCGTGCCGAAATTCAAAAACACACATCTGCCTCTTACCGAGAA
>CAYZTY010000079.1:0-12395 GCA_964481525.1 uncultured Pirellulales bacterium | reverse complement strand
TTATTCCTTAGGAGAGCCGCATGAAAACGGCTTCATGCTAAATCCTGCTAAGGGACGCTCTATTCAAACTGAGCTACTCCCCGTTAAACTACGGCCCAAAATATACCATAAAAGCTCTCGAATTACAACCAGCCTTCAATTCACTTTAAAAATACCAGCTAATTTCTTCTTCTCTGGGACCCTTGTGTACCTGCGAAATATACACAGTGGCTGATTTTGTATGACTCAGAAATGCGTTTTTATCACACCTGCCGCAAAATGAATAATCACGTGGGTGGAAATCACTTTGTAATATCGTCTAATTTATGTTAAAATAATTCTTAATATAAAAACTGATTTAGAATCTTTGGGAAAGAAAGTTCCGGATTTGCCATATTGTCTTGAGATGGAAGTATTCTTTGCCCGTCGGAGGAGCGGAAAATTAGAAGTATCTTACTAAATATTCTCTTAATAGCTATAGCACTGTTCCTGTCTGGTTGTGGCAAGATTGGCCTTAAAGACCCTGTATATCTGCCGGGTCTTGGCAATGAACCTGTTTGCTCGCAAATAGACAATCCGCCTTCGCCCGTATTTGATAATGGCGATATTGTCAGATATAAAATGCTCGGTGATAAACAGGGCATAATGATGAAAAGTGATTACAAGTATTTTCCTGATGTGGAATCATGGTATTGTATAGTAGATTTTTATCCGTCTTCTGCTCTTATTCATTTTGATTTTTCTGAGTTTGACAATTATGAGCGAAGATATGTGTATGAATTTGAATTAGAGTTGGTAAGCAAATACTTCAGAAAGCACCAAACCCCGGCCAGATGGGAGAGTATGGACCTGCTAATAAAAACGGCTGATAGCTCTACAACAAACTGATAGGGTCTACGTCAATAGCCACCTTCACCGCGGGCCGGACAGGCCCCAGGTCCCGCAATCGGGCAAGTAACTGCTGAATAGGCTCGGCATCCGGAGCCTGCAAAATTATCTGCATACGATGAAAACGTTGTATTCGACTGATTGGTGCCGCCATCGGCCCGCGTACAGTAATCGGTAGCTTGTTCCGGCCGATTATCGCATCGATATTCTCTCGCATCACCTGGGCTGCTGCAGTGAGTTTTTCATATTTTGCGTCTCTCATACCGATAACGGCCATTCGCCAGAAGGGCGGCAGTTTACAGCTTTCACGCTGCTTCAATTCAGCCTGAACGAAATTATTATAATCGTGCTTTAAGGCAAACTGAATCGCGGGTTGCTGTGGAAGAAACGTCTGAATGAAAACCACACCTTTCTTGACGGAGCGACCAGCCCGGCCAGCCACCTGCGAAATCAACTGAAACGTTCGTTCGTTGGAGCGGAAGTCGGGCACCCACAACGCGGTATCGGCACTGATGATTCCTACGAGTGTCACGTTCGGAAAATGCAGACCTTTAGCCAGCATTTGTGTCCCTGCCAGAATATCGATTCGGCCGTTGCTGAAATCCCGCAGCACTTTGTAATAATCCTGTGCCTGCATAGAATCGCTGTCTAAGCGGGACAGCCGGGCAGCCGGAAATTTCTTCGCGATTTCTTCTTCCAGCCGTTGGGAGCCAAGGCCGAACATCACCATCCCTGTACCGCACAAAGGACACTTCTCCGGCACCAGCGTCTGGGCCAGACAATAATGACAGAGTGCATAGCCGGAAGCAACGTGTTTGCCCTTAACAGTTTCCCGCTCGGCCCACGCACCGCCCTTAGGCAGCCGCGATTTATGGAACGTAAGTGTAACGTCGCAATTGCGGCAGTGCAGAGTATGTTTACACCGCGGACAGAATATAAAGTTGCTGTAACCTCTGCGGTTCAAAAGCAGGATAGCCTGCTCATCCTTCTGCAGAACCTGCCTTAACTGCTGCTCTAAGGGAGCGCTGATTAGGCTAAACTTCTTCCGCAGAAAATCGCTCTTTCGCAAATCTATCAGCCTCATTTCCGGCATCGGAAGATTCTTCACCCTTTTCGGTAATCGTACGATAGAGAAGTGCTTTTTGCGCCGGCAGTTTAGTATAGTTTCGAGTGATGGTGTCGCCGTGCCGAGAATACAATACGCCCTTTGAAGCTGTGCCCGCTTGATGGCTACATCCCTTCCGTTATATCGTGGAGCGGTATCCTGCTTATAGCTCGGTTCGTGTTCCTCATCAATCACGATAAGGCCCAGTCTCGGCAGCGGCGCAAAGACCGCAGAGCGCGCCCCGATAACGACGTCGGCGTCACCGGCCCTGATTTTTTGCCACTGAACGTTTCGTTGAGGCCCCTTCAGACCCGAGTGCATCACCGCAATTCTCTCGAGCCGGGCGCTGAACCGCTGAATGGTCTGTGTGGTAAGAGCAATCTCCGGCAACATCACAATCGCCTGTTTATTCTGCTTCAGTATCTCCTGAATTGTCCTTATATAAAGCTCCGTCTTGCCGCTGTCCGTAACGCCGTGTAAAAGCGTAACGCCGAACCGCTGTGAGTTTATCCCGGCGGTAATATGTTCCAGTGCCTTTCGCTGGTCGGCGTTGAGTATTATCTTTTCACTTGTTTTTATCGACATCTCCTCCGGTATCGCGGGCAGGGCTTTAAGTATCGTTCGCTGGGTGGTTTTGATAATTTGCTTCTCGGCCAATCTCTTCAAAGGCACCTCGCTGCAGCCGACAGCATTCAAAAGTTGCCGGCGTTCTAAAGCGGCAGGGGGGTCAAAGGCGGATTTTTCCTGCAGGAACTGAACAATCTGTTTTTGTTTTTTGCTGAGGTGATGCTCAGGCCCCTCACATTCCTCGGCTTTAATCGCAAGATATACGTAATTTTGCGTCTTGGCGCCGGCACCTTTTTTTACCGCCGCGGGAACCATTGCCGAAAGCACCTGCCCAAGAGGACACACATAATAATCACTGACCCACCGCGCCAGGGCTAAAAGTCCCTTGTCCAGCAGTGGTTGCGTATCTACGAGTTTTGTTACATTTTTCAGCCGTCTGTTTTTTTCACGTGCGGCGTATGATTCACCAACCGGCACATCTGCTTCGACGCAAAATCCAATCTCAGCCTTATTGTTGCGTCCGAACGGCGCCTCGATGCGCTGGCCCACTTCAATCGGCCAAATCTCCTCCGGCACGGCATAGTCGAATTCGGAATCCACCCCCGCCTCAAACGCCACTCGAATAATATGGCGGTAACCGGCCCCCTTCTCTTCGACCTGTCCAAATAAACTATCGGTTCGATATTTGCTCATTTACAGGTTTTCGCTATTGGACGGTCCTGCTTCTCGCTGCTGTTGTGCCTTTTTAAGAGCATCGATTGATTGGGAAACTGCTTTGGCACTGCGAGCGGCGGCGATAACAGCAAAGCAACTGACGATAGCGATAATTAAGATAGCCGCTGCGAAAGTTGCTATAAATACCATAGCAGCCTGTGGCAGTTTCATTGTCACAGGAAATGCTTCTTGACCTTGTATGTCTAACTTGACAGGCAATACTTTATCACTCTTCACTACTACTCTTAAAGGTTTTCCTTCGCCGTCCTGCCACTGCACTTTAACGGGTATCGGCTCTTCATCCTTGGCCTTAAGCTTGACGGGTATTGGTTCCCGGTCCTGCAGTTGTAATTTAACAGGAAAGCCCTTATAGCTGCGCTTTCCCTCTTTATCTGTCTCAGCACACCCGGCAAGTAAACAAAGAATCGTTAAACAGAATATTTTTTTCCTCATTTTTATTTCACCCAATGATATTTTTGGTTTTTGAACTGCGATTTTTCGCTTTACGTTTGCCTGCGTAACACATCTATAAGCCGCCGTCTTATAGATTGAAATGTTCCGTAGCTATTTCGTTCACCGCCTCCCCAATGGCCAATGCCGCCGTTGCCGCCGGCGAGGGTGCGTTTAGCACGTGTATGGCGTTTTCGGTCCTTTCTATTCGAAAATCATCGATAAGCTCGCCGTTCGGCCCAAGTGCCTGTGCACGAACGCCCGCTATGCCCGGCTTTATATCCTTTGCCCGCAGTTTGGGGACGAACTTCTGAAGTTGTTTGAGGAAATGTCTCTTAGAAAACGATTTTCTATATTCCTCCAACCCAAACCGCCAGTGCCGCAGAAACATCAGCCACGTACCCGGATAAGTAAGAGCGTCCCACGAATCTTTTAAATTAAAATCTTTCTTGCCGTAACCTTCTCTTTTGAATGCCAGCACTGCGTTCGGGCCGCACTCAACCGTTCCATTTATAGTTCGGGTGAGGTGAACGCCCAGAAATGGCAAATCCGGGTCCGGCACCGGATAAATCAGGCCCCTGACCTTCTCTGCCGCACTTTTATTTAATTCATAATAATCGCCGCGGAAGGGCACTATCCTTAAACCACATTTGACTCCTGCCATTTTCGCTATTCTGTCGGATTGGAGCCCGGCACAGTTGATAATGTAACGGGCTGTAAACTGCTCTCGGTTCGTTGTAAGCTCTGTCACCTCTCCACTTTTATCCAGCCCCTTCACTTCACAGGAGGTGATAACCTTCTTGTTTTGTTTATCTTTTTTCAGCAGCCTGCTTATCTTTTCTGCTACTTTGGTAAAGTCGATAATTCCTGCAAACGGAACGTGTATCGCCGCTATACCCTGACAGAACGGCTCAATTTTTCTGATTCCGTACGGGTCTAACTTTTCAATGCCTTCTATCTGATTTGCAAGGCCGTTTTCGAAGACTTTTTCGAGGTTGGCCAGCTCCCTCTTCTTTGTCGCAACAATTATTTTTCCGCAAATTTTGTGGGTGATTTTGTATTTTTTGGCGAATTCTATTAGCTCTTTTCTCCCCTCCGCACAGGTTCTGGCCTTGTATGAGCCTGGTTTGTAGTAGAGTCCCGAATGAATAACTCCTGAATTACGCTCCGTCTGGTGGCTTGCAATCTGTTTTTCTTTCTCGAGCACGGCAATTCGAATATTCGGATGATGAAGTCCGATTTTGTATGCCGAGGCAAGCCCCACTATCCCCCCTCCTATCACAATAATATCGTAATCTGAATGGTTTCTCATCTCAGGAGTTTAGGCTTTCATTCAGTATCGGAGCCTACCTAAAAAGCACATCCAGCTTATCTCTGGTTTTTTCATTGAGCTGGCCCGGCTCCGTCCAGACGGCCAGCTCCAAAGACCTTCTACAGGTACACTCATCTGAGCACAGCTTGGCATTGTTTTGCAGGACGGCTCTTATGAGCGTAACAGCGTTATTCATTGCCGCCTGAAGGTTTCCTGTTATCTCCCTCAGCAGCGCCTGTTTATCTGTAATCTTCTGTCGGTCTGTTTGCCAGCAGTCATAATCGGTTGCGAGTGCCACCAGTGAGTAACACATCTGGGCCTCGCGTGCCAGCCTGGCCTCCGGCATAGCAGTCATACCGATTAAATCGCCGCCCCAATTGCGGTGCATCAGCGATTCTGCCCGCGTCGAAAACTGCGGCCCTTCCATACATACATACGTCCCGCCGTTATGTACCTTCACGTCAATTTCCTTGGCTGTCCCCAGAAGTATTTCTCTGAGCCTTTGGCAGAACGGGAAAGCAAGCTCGGTATGTACTACGCCGTAGCCGTTAAAGAATGTATTCTGCCGTCGAAATGTTTTATCGATAACCTGCTCGGCGATTATCAGTTCTTTCGGATGAATATCCTCGCGAAGTGAGCCGACCGCGCCGCTTGCAATCACTGAGGTTACGCCTAATTTTTTCAGAGCGAATATGTTGGCTGCATAAGGTACTTCACTTGGAGTCAGTTTGTGTCCTTCACCGTGTCGGTTAAGAAAAGCTACCTGTTTATTGTCGATTGTGCCGACGAGAATGGGGCAGCTCGCCTTGCCGAACGGCGTATCGACATCGTGAACCTCGGTATTGCTTATCTCCTTATCCAGCGAGTCACCCAGACCCGTCCCACCGATTATTCCAACCATTCCTTCAGCCATATCGCTGTCCATTGCTCCAATAATCGTTAATCCTGCTCTCAACCTGCCGCTGTTTAGAGCGGATTCTATCAGATTTGGTTTATAATTGAAATAAAAAAGGAGAACGTAAGCAATGTCTTTTCTTGCATTTTTGTCGCGAATTAGCAAGGCTGTTTGTTGTATAATTATTAATAATGAATATATCTGAAGCAGTCAGGAAAAAGGCAATCGAATTAGGTTTCGACCTGGTCGGCCTGACAACCGCCGAGCCGATTGAAACAAAGCAGACTGAATATCTTTCTAACTGGCTCAAAGAAGGCCTGGCCGGCCGAATGGCCTATATGTACAAAAACTTCGATAAGCGCATCAATCCCGCCAGACTCCTGAAAAATGCACAATCTGTGATTTGTGTCGGGCTAAATTACAAACCGCCTGTTCAACCGGCCTCGCCGCAGCCTGCCGAACCTGCAGGAATAATAGCAAACTTCGGCCTTTATCCGGATTATCACAAATTTATAAAAGACAGGCTCTATAAACTTGCCGATTTCCTCAGTAATTTAGTGAATACCCGCTGCCGATTCAAGTGCTGTGTCGATTCTGCGCCATTAGCTGAGAGGGCCCTTGCCGCACGGGCCGGCCTCGGTTTCATTGGGAAGAATCATATGCTCATTAATCCTCGCCTCGGGCCGCAAATCCTTTTGGCTGAGCTATTGACTGATATTAAGCTCGAGCCTGACAGCCCAATTCACCAGTCCTGCTCGGGATGCAACAAGTGTATCGAAGCCTGCCCGACAGGCGCACTAAGACCCGACGGCCGGTTTGACGCCAACAAGTGCATCAGCTATTTGACGATTGAATACGCGGGCGAGGTACCGACTGATTTAGCCCAAAAGATTGGCAATCATCTCTTCGGTTGTGATGAATGCATACTTGCATGCCCCTTTAATCCTGTCCCGAGCGAATTTATACTGAGCGAAGTCGAAGTAGTCGAGGGGAGGGATGCTCCGGTGCGGACAAATGAAGATTTCGAATTTCACAGCCGGTGGAAATGGCTCGATTTGCAACAGATTCTGCAATGGGACAGGCAAACGTTCAATGCCGAATTAGCCGGCTCATCTCTCATCCGCATCGACCTTGAAAGGCTCAAAAGAAACGCCCGAATCTGCCTGAAAAACATCACTGAATAAGGCTGAAAGTTCCATAATCTACCATTAACCTTCCATTATCTACAAATGTACTCAAAAAAATTAAAAAAAGGGGAACAGAAAGCCGCCTTTGCGCATCCTGTTGTTTAGAGCAAAGCGGGTAGTGTAAGCTTAGTTAATAACGCGTTGTGCGAGTTTCTTATGGTAAATTTTGTTTTTTAAGCCAAAAACGCGGTTTTCAAAAATCGTACAATATGTTAGTTACTAGACAATCAATGCAATTTTTTTGTGAAAGAACGTATTTTTTTCAGGAGGAAAACCAATGAAAAACCTTGTTCTTATCTTTATGTGCTTGTTTTTTGTCATTCCCGTTCAGGCAGAAATTATTTATGTTGATGAAAATACCCCCAACAACAGTGACGGCTCAAGCTGGACCAATGCTTACAAATTTCTTCAGGATGCGTTAGCAGCAGCTAACACTGACGACGAGATTTGGGTGGCACAGGGTACCTATCGGCCTGATGAGGATAGTGGCAATCCCGACGGCACCGGTTCACGGACAGCGACTTTCCAGCTAATAAACGGCGTGGCTATTTACGGTGGTTTTCCAAGTGGCGGAGGATTATGGACAAGCCGTAATCCTGACACATACAAGACTATTCTCAGCGGCGACCTAAACGGTGATGATGGTCCCGATTTTGCCAACAACGGTGAAAACAGCTACAACGTGGTAGACAGCAGTGGGACAGATGTTACGACTATTCTGGACGGCTTCACCATCACCGCTGGCAATGCCAATGGGCCGGGGCAGTATGAACAAGACATGGGCGGCGGGATGGTCAACTACGAAAGCAGCCTAACGGTTACCAACTGCACCTTCAGCGGAAACTCGGCCGGATGGTGCGGCGGGGGAATGTTCAATGACAAAAGCAGCCCAACGCTGGCCAACTGCAGTTTCAGCGGTAATTCGTCCGAAGTGGGCGGCGGCGGGATATTCAACGATAGCAGCAGCCCAACGCTAACAAACTGCACCTTCAGCGGAAACTCGGTAAACTCGGCCGGTAGCTGCGGCGGCGGGATGGTCAACAGCAACTATAGCGGTCCGACACTGACCAACTGCAGCTTCACCGGCAACTCAGCCGGCGTCGGCGGCGGGATATTCAACAGCAACTATAGCGGTCCGACACTGGCCAACTGCATCTTCACCGGTAACTCGGCCACCAGCATCGGCGGCGGGATGGTCAACAGCAACTATAGCAGCCCGACGCTAACCAATTGCACTTTCAGCGGAAACTCGGCTCGAAGCGCCGGTGGAATTCTCAATAGCTACAACAGCAATCCTACCATAATAGACTGCACCTTCAACAACAACTCAGTCCATTCCGGCGGCGCCGGCGGCGGGATGCATAACAATGAAAGCAATCCAATGATTACCAACTGCACTTTCAGCGGAAACTCGGCCGGATGGAGCGGCGGAGGGATATTCAATTTCAACAGCAGCCCAACGCTGACCAAATGTATTTTTAGTGGGAACTCGACAGGTTCATTCGGCGGGGGGATGTGCAACCGGGAAAATAGCAGCCCGAAGCTGACCAACTGCAGCTTCACCGGCAACTCGGCCGGCAGCGGCGGTGGAATGAGAAGCGGCTACGACAGCACCCCGACGCTGGCCAACTGCAGCTTCACCGGCAACTCGGCCGGCAGCGGAGGCGGGATATTCAGCTACTACAACAGCATTTCAACGCTGACCAACTGCATTTTGTGGGGTAATACTGCGTTGGATGGGCCACAGATACACAATGATGATATGAGCTCGACAATTGTTAGCTATAGCAATGTTCAAGATAGCTGGCCGGGCACCGGCAATATAGATGCCGACCCGCGCTTTGTTGAGCCGGGCTATTGGGACCCGAATGGAACACCGGCAGATGCAAACGATGATATTTGGATTGAAGGCGATTATCATTTGCTGCCGGATTCATCCTGTATCGATGCCGGCGACCCAAATTACATCCCAGAGCCAAACGAAACAGACCTTGACGGCAATCCTCGCATCAATGATGGAAGAGTCGATATGGGCGCATACGAGACTATCCAACACAAAGCCCGCCTTCGAATATTGCCTTGGTTGATTGACCGCAACAGTAGTCAGCCTCGAATAATGGCCTGGCTGCGTTTGCCGCAGGGCATTACTAAGGACCAGGTTGACAAAGATGAGCCGCTTATTCTCTATCCCGGCGGCATAAAGTCGAGGCGCCAATTAGTTATTCAAAGTCGCGGCCGATGGAATCCGAGCACGTATGTCTTTGCATTCTTTGATAAGGCCGAGTTGATGGATGCTATTCCTGAAAATGGCCAAGTGGAACTGCAAGCCCTCGGTTACCTGCTTGAGTCCGGCCAATATTACTATGGCACCGACACCGTTAGAATAACAGCTCCCCGGCCGCGCCGGCGGTGGCCATATCGCTACCGGCGTTAGTAAGCTGCTTTACAGTCGTCAAAAATAGCCTAAAGGACTGGGAGTTTAAAACGCTCCAGCCTTTTTTTTAGCCCACAGACTTTATCCCCTCATCTATGCTATTAGGCATCTATAAATCAAGCATCTCACTCGCTAACCACAGAAATGGGGCCTGACCATGCAAATCTCCCGCAGCACGCGGCCGATTCAAATAGTGTTCGATATCATTCTTTTGCCCTGTGCCGACGCAGACTTCGCCGACATTACCTTGCCGGTCCAAATGAGCACACAGACCCTTCCAGGCCTTAACAACAGCCGGCCCATATTCCTTTTTATCCAGCCAGCCGTTTTTAACTCCTGCTGCCATCGCGTAAGCAAACATACCCGTGCAGGAGCTTTCCGCCCACGAATTCTCGTTATCGACTAATTGCCGCCACATACCGTTATCCGACTGATACCTCAGCAGCGAGCTCATCATTTTTTCATAGGCGCTGATAATTTCAGGCCGCAACTTATGCTCGGCCGGCAGCGATTTTAAAACCTCCGCCATCGCTGCAGCCACCCATCCGTTTCCACGGCCCCAGTAAAAATGGAAGTCCGGCCCGTGAAAGAAAAGGCCGTTCGGCTGCTGGAGTTCTTTCAGGTAGGTGCTGACCTGAAGCGCTGCTCGGTCGGCATATTTCGTTTCCTTTGTTGCCCGGAAAGCCTGTATTTGGAGCATCCCCACCATATACATATCATCGACCCACCAACGTGTTTGTTGTGTCAGGCCGTCTTCACGTGGGTTCTCCCACTGGCTGTCTGCAAACGTCAAACCCAGCTTGAGATAGCGTTCGTCACCTGTTGTCGGTTTATCCGCCGTGGCGGAGTATATCTGCAGCGGCAGGATTCCCACAACGTTTCGGTCAACGTGCGGCTCACGGGAAATGAAGGTATTTCCATCTTCGAGGAGTTTATCATATCGGTGGACAATTCTGCTGATTAGTTCTTTGTTACCGGTTTTTTGTGCGAATCGCAGTGCCCCAACGGCCGTGCATACCTCTGCATAATGCAGGCATTGGTTGCTGTACATCATATAATCTTTTCGAGCCAGCAGATTCTCGATAACCTTATTGCCCATTGTTTTCATGTTATTTTCCGTTGTAGGGGTGGAAAAGTTGTCCAATTTACACTCCTGTCATTCCGCATTTAATGCGGAATCCAAATGTTTAGCCCCTTGCAGGGGATTTTTGATGTTCTTCCTGCCACTTGCCTATTCGCACTGATATTCCGTTCTTTAGTGCGCGGATGGCAGGGAAACTCCGAAAATTATCTCCCCAATTTTCACCAAAGGCAAGAATTTTCATCGATTAAGGATTATGATAGATTCACTTGTAATTAGGCCAAAAACCGACAATGTTCTTGACTTTTATTATAATATAAGTATATGATATCTAAAGTATTCGTTAAGGAACAACACGGAAAACATCCTGCAAAAGACAATTATCACAGGCACCTGAAACGATTGTCACGTAACAGCAAATACATTACAGGAGGTTTAAAAATGAAAAAACTATCATTCATACTGATTATACCGGCCCTGTTCCTACTAATCCCAGCCGCCGCACATGCGGGCGAACCATTTATGCTAAAGGATATAAAACCGGGGTCTGGGCAATCGAATCCTGGATTCCTGACGAATATAAACGGCATATTGTTTTTCAGCGCCAGTGACGGCATCAATGGCGATGAGTTATGGAAAAGCGACGGAACCGAGGCAGGCTCGGTTATAGTGAAGGATATAAATCCGGCGGGACACTCACATCCTGTAGTCCTGACGAATGTAAATGACACATTATTTTTCAGGGCCAATGACGGCACAAATGGCTGGGAACTATGGAAAAGCGACGGAACCGAAACCGGTACGGTTATGGTAAAGGATATATTCCCGGATGATTACTCAAATCCTGACCACCTGACGGATGTAAACGGCACCTTATTTTTCAGAGCCGAAGACGGCACAAATGGATATGAGTTATGGAAGAGTGACGGCACCGAGACCGGAACAGTAATGGTAAAGGATATATATCCGGGCTCGTACGGCTCAAGTCCTTATGTCCTGACGAATTTTAACGGCACGTTATTTTTCTGGGCAGATGATGGCACAAATGGCATTGAGTTATGGAAGAGTGACGGTACAGAGGCCGGCACGGTAATAGTGAAGGATATAAACCCGGCCGGCGGCTCAGGTCCTGAATACTCGATGCTTATCACACACTTGGTGATAAACGGCGCATTATTGTTCTATGCCGATAACGGCACAAATGGATATGAACTATGGAAAAGCGACGGAACCGAGGCAGGCACGGTTATGGTAAAAGATATATATCCGGGAAGTTCAGACTCTACCCCCGGTTATTTTACGAATGTAAACGGCACATTACTTTTCAGCGCGCGCAACGACGCAAACGGCTGTGAGTTATGGAAAAGCGACGGTACCGAAGCCGGCACGGTTATGGTAAAGGATATATATCCGGGTTCGGGAGACTCAAGCCTTATGGACCTGACGAATGTAAACGGCACATTACTTTTCAGCGGAGGCAACGACGCAAACGGCCGTGAGTTATGGAAAAGCGACGGTACCGAGGCAGGCACGGTTATGGTAAAAGATATATATCCGGGGGCGGGACACTCATTTCCTTGTTCCCTGATGAATGTAAACGGCACTTCATTTTTCACAGCCGATGACGGCATAAATGGCATTGAGTTATGGAAAAGCGACGGTACTGAAGCAGGCACAGTTATGGTAAAGGATATAAATCCGGCGGGACACTCAAGTCCTTCGCACTTCACGAATGTGGACAACACATTATTTTTCTGTGCCGACGACGGTACAAATGGCACAG
>CAYZTY010000078.1:0-12564 GCA_964481525.1 uncultured Pirellulales bacterium | reverse complement strand
CGGCTGTTTAGTAACATATATGGTTCGCAGCTCGGTGAGCCGTCTTTTCTCATCTAATTCTATACAATAGTTATGCTGCAACAAGCTATTTATATGTTGGCATTGAATTATATTAAAATCTCGACTCTAATTTACTTCGAGCCCTAATTGGGAAGATGGGGTAAGAGAAGAGTTTTATACATTTGAAAAGACCTGACATCAAAGCCGCCAAATAGCTGCTTTGCAATTGCCTATGAGTTTTGCAGCAATGTCAGATTAGTTCTACGTTTTTATTTTAATGGCCAGCTATCCGGGCAATAGTCGAACCAGTAATTGGTGAATATGCTGTAGTCAAAAAAATCAACGTTGTTGCTGTCATCAAGGTCGGCAGGCATCTCGAAGCCTGTTTCAAGCCAATAATTGACGAAGTTAGCCAGGTCGTCCAGGTTTATCTTGCACGCCTGAACTTTATAGGCCACCGGGCTTGTCGAATTAAAGTGCATCCAGCCGACATTTTCACTCCAGGCCCAGCCGTTGAAGTTGCCTTGTGCGTCGATAGTAACACCATAGTCAATCGTGCCACAGCTTGAGGTATTGTCGCAGGAAAAACTTATCCAGCCGACGTTCTCGGCCCAGGCAAAGCCGGCAAGATTTCCGTCACCATCGTTGGTTACGCCGTAATTGACTGTTGCGCAGCTTGAGGTGTTTTCACAGGAAAGGCTTATCCATCCGATGTTCTCGGCCCAGACCCAGCCGGTAAGCTTGTCCGAGTCAACCTGAGCGCCATCGCAGGTGGTGGGCTCAAAATTCAGCCAGCCGGCATTCTCACTGTATGCGTATTGCGAGTCATTCTCGTAAGGGTCGATATTCTCCGCCGTTGCCGGGCTTATTATAAACACAATTAAAATACCGAACATTCGCAGCTTTTTGTTACGATTCATCTTTATTTCCTCTTTTTTGCAAGCAAAACACTCGCCTAAAAGCCTGTTAGAAACATTTATTTCTTTTCACTATCACGGAGCGTGGTTAAGACCAAAGGTGCAGGTTCCGGGGTCATTCATATTCGTGCCGTTGTTAGCGTATGCCGTATTGCGGTCAACGAGACTATTCCCTTCGAGGTGGATGCCGTAGCCTTCTCCGCTACTATTATGTCCATTATCACAGGCTGTGTTACCGTTTACCGTGCAGCCCTCCTCGGCGTAAATACCGTAGGCAATACCGCTGCCAAAATATCTGTTATAGCTCGCCGTATTACCTGTAACAGTACAATTCATTTCGGTATAAATACCACAGACAACGCCACCAGCATCTCTCCCATTATAATAGACTGTGTTGTTGGCTACCGTACTACCCCCGTCCGCAAAAATGCCCTGCACTTTTCCGGAAGCACTCTCTCCATTCCTAGCGACTGTATTATTAATTATTGTGCCGGCACTATAAATGTAGATGCCGTATACATTACTTGAAGCCGATATTCCATTCCCGCAAACCGTGTTACCAGTCACTGAGGCCTGTCCCCCTGTAGATATGCCGTGAAAAATATTGGGGGCCGAAGTCCCGTTGTGGCAAACATTATTATTCGACACTATGCTTTTTTCACCGGCATATATTGCCTGGCAGCCGCTTAATGCTGAAGTAACGTTTTCACTGATTGTACAACCATCAATCCTGGAAATGCCTGCAGAATATATGCCACTTCCGCGGCTGCCGGTCACACGGACGTTTTTAATGTTGATATTATTTGAGTACACGAAAGGCGGCGAAGCGGTGTGCGGCGCATAAATGCCGTATCTAAAACCGCGAAAAGCAATTATTCCCTGGGTATGGCGGTCACTTGCGATTGTACCGTTTCGAATCTCGACGTTGTCACTGCCTGGGACTATATATATGCCGTCAAAATCGGTGGTGGCGCCCGGCGGCAGAACCGCCCAGGAAGACCAAATCCGGTAACCCATAAGGTCAATCGTCACATCAGTGGCCTCAATCATAATCCCATGCTTGAAGTTACTCGTAAAATTGCTGGTAAGATAATATGAACCGGACTGAGTAATTTTATACAAACTGTTAGCGTCGCCGGGGGTAGTCTCCGGCCCTATCGGTATCCGCGGCTCAACCTGGTCAAGTGTCTTCATCGTCGGGCCCGGCGGGGCCGATGGCTCCAGATTACCCGCCCTGCCTGTCACAAGGAAAATCATAGGCACAAGCAGGATAACTAATGTTACTACCCATCGTGTCGTCTTCATTTTTTCACCTCTTAAAAATGGTTTATCCTTACATTTCTAAACACAGCATTGGTTATACATCAATTGTTTCTGCAAAATACAAGAAAGTACACTGCCGGAACAATTGCTTATTCTTCCTCCTGAAAATGCTGATATCTGTGCATTTCGCGGATTTTATAGAGTTATCTGAGGCCCAAGGGGAGGTCGAAAAGAAGCACACATCAGCTATCTCCTCCCTGAGGAGGCCACAGCTATAAACAATTCATTCTAACAAGTTTTCATAATATTGCAAGTAAAAACGATAGGATATGATGTTTAATTACCATTCGGGCACTCGTAAAAAAGCTATGTCGATAAATTCTTTTATTAAAACCAAGTTTCTTGATTCAGTAAAACTTTTATGATATAATGCTTTTGTATAGCCAAAATGAAAAGGACAGGAGGATGAGGTAACCAAAATGAGAAATGTAAAATTATTTCTTACTTTTTTAGTGCCGGTTGCAGCGGTCTTATCTCAAACCCAAGCAAGCATCTTTTCAGATAACTTCGACGATGGCGATATAGTCGACTGGACAGTTACTACAACCGGAGAGGGGACTTTCGATGTATCGAACGATAAATACGTAAGCTCACCTTCCAGTGTTCATATGAAATCTTTAACAAGCGGCGATAAGGCTATAGGTGTCTCACCCTCATCCGAGTTGGACCTTTTAGAGAATTATAACGTGTCTTTCTCTTTCCTTCTCCCACACACGAGCAATCACTGGTTTGAGGTATTCAATAACAATCAAATCTATCTTCTCATTGATTCTGGAGACGATTTAAAGTATTATGATGGAAGTACGAGCTACTTGATTGATGAATTAAACACAAATCAGTGGTATCTCATAGAGATTAAAGCCCGCCCTTCTTCAGGTATTTACATTGTCTATATAGATTCGGAGCCAAACCGCACCTGTGATATGTGGATACATACCGGCTTCGAAACAAATTTCCGTATAGGAGACAGAAACAGCGACGAGACCTATTATGATTATGGAGAAGCATATTGGGATAACTTCGTAATTACACAACCTGTGGATTCAGATGGGGATGGCATTACGGACCCAAACGACAACTGCCCTTATGTTTATAACCCGGGACAAGCAGACAGGAATTTGGACGGCTGGGGAGATGTGTGTGAATGCCAAGCAGCCAATCTTGATGAGGCAGGCATCATCAATTTTCTGGATTTTTCAATTGCTGCATCCGACTGGTGGAAAACCGGTACAACTCTGTCAGGTGATATTAACGGCGATGAAGCCGTCGATTTCAATGACTTAGAGATACTTACATACTTTTGGCTAAGCGATTGTTCTGAAGAGTAAACTTCCAATCCGCAAGCCTCTGCTTTTCGACCACCAGCAGCAGACAATAGTTATACTACGCCGTCGGTCTTCCAATTGCTTGAAAACGGCGGATAATCTTGGCGATGACTGGTCTGTTTCGCAAAGCAAACTTATGTTTTTAGACCATAGTCACAGCCCTGCTCTGGTAGGTTTAGGGTAGGAATGGTTGTATAATGAAAAAAACGCCGCAAGCCAAATACCTGCGGCATTTCGATTCCGAATCATATTCGACAATGAATCTATTTGCCCACCAGCCAGTTGTCGCGCAGCTCCTTCAAATCATAATAATTTACTTGCCCGTCGCCGTTACAGTCGGCCCTGTCGCATCGGCAGGGTCCGCAGTCGGTTTCCAGCCAGTATTCGGCGAATATGCTAAAGTCATCGAAGTCCACATCGTTGTCGAAATCGAGGTCGCCCGGATTTAAATTAAGGCCGAAGATATACGCAGAGCCGGAGTCGCTGTCATTGTTGTCATCGCGAAATGCCCCGATAACGGCGGTATCGCCCCAAACGCCAACGGAGCCAAAGTAGTCACCCGCCGCACCGTCGGAGGCAAGCAGTTTGTCTTCCTCGACCCAGTTTGGGTCGTTAAGCCGAAAGATATACGCCGAGCCGGAGCCGTTGCCGTTGTCATCATCACCGTTTGCCCCGATGATGGCGGTATCGCCGGATATGCCGACACGGTAGCCGAAGTTGTCACCCACCGAACCATCGGAGGCTAAGAGTTTAGCTTCCTCGACCCAGCTTGAGTCGTTGAACCAAAAGATATACGCAGAGCCGGAGCCGTTGCCTTTGTCGTCGTCGCCGTTTGCCCCGATGACGACGGTATCGCCGGATATGCCGACGCAGTAGCCGAAGTAGTCATCCGCCGTACCATCGGAGGCGAGTAATTTGGCTTGCTGGCCCCAGCTTGAGCCGTTGAACCGAAAAATATACGCCGAGCCGGAGCTGTTGCCGTCGTCGTCGTTGCCGTATGCCCCGATGACGGCGGTATTGGCACAAATGCCGACGGACCAGCCGAAAAAGTCAAGGTCCATACCCGCGTCGGAGGCTAAGAGTTTAGCTTGCTGGACCCAGCTCCAGCCGTTGAACCGAAAAATATACGCCGAACCGGTGTAGGCGTCAGGGATTTGGTTGTAGTCCATAGCTGCCCCGATGATGGCGGTATCGCCCCAAATACCGACAGAGATGCCGAAGTCGTCACCACTCTCACCGTCGGAGGCTAAGAGTTTGGCCTCCTGGACCCAGCTTGAGCCGTTGAACCAAAAGATATACGCCGAGCCGGTGTTGTCGTCGTCGCCGCGTGCCCCGATGATGGCGATATCGCCGGAAATGCCGACGACACAGCCAAAGTTGTCACCCGCCGCACCGTCGGAGGCGAGCAGTTTGGCCTCCTGGACCCAGCTTGAGCCGTTGAACCGAAAGATATACGCCGAGCCGGTGTAGTCGCCGTCGCCGTGTGCCCCTATGACAGCGGTATTACCGGAAATACAGACGGAGCAGCCGAAGTTGTCATACGCCGCACCGTCTGAGGCGAGCAGTTTGGCAAGCTCGCAATCGGCGAAGACTGGAGTACTCCAGCCCGTCCCCAATACAGCCAGGCATAACAGCACAATAAAATTATTAAGACCGGGATGTGATTTCATTTTCTCTTCTTATCAAAATCCTGTTTTTCAGCGAGCCTTTAGCCCTGAGCAAAGCCAAAGGGGTAGCGTAGTCGAAAGATGTACGTAGAATTCGCGCATCGCTGCTTAAAAAATTTCGAAAGAAAGGTAAAATATTGCCTGTCTCCACCGGTAAATCACCTCTCCTCTTTACGGGCGAAAGTTTTTTGAAAATATAATATAGGAGGATTTGCTGTTTCTTCTTTAGGCCAACAATTATACTAGTTTTTCAGCCCTTTGTCAAGAAGTTTTCGTAATTTCCTACCTTCTTCCTCAAGACATTTACCTAAACTCCCCATTCATCCCCCCGAAACCAACACTTACGTCGCTCTGTCAACATCGAGGTCCTTGGCCAAACCAGCTTGTGATTCGATGCCCGCTCTTCCCCCATCGTTAAATAAGGCTTTAATTTAAGACTTTCTTCTAATACGAAAAAACAGGTAAAATAATCACAGCCAAGTAGGATACAAACAAGCTTAATGAAGCTACGATTAGGCCTATTTTGAGCCACTGGCCAAAATCGACCTTTATGCCCTTCTGCTTTTCCAATAATCCCAGAGCCACAATGTTTGCCGTTGAGCCAATAGCGGTAATATTACCACCGAAACAGGCACCGAACAGCACGCACCACCACAACGGTTTCAGGCTAAAGTGCATTAAGTGCAGGTTCTTTATCACCGGTATAAAAGACGACACTACTACCGTGTTATCAAGAAAGCCGGATAATAAACCACTGGAAGACAAAACGACCCCTGATAAAACTATTGGGTGATTGCCCATTCCCTTTACCAGTCCCTGAGCCAACAATTGAGCCAGTCCGGACGCCTGGAGAATCCCTGCCTGCGCAAATAAGAACATAAAGAACAATAAAGACTTCCATTCGACTTCATGGACAATACAGTAGTGTACTCGCTCGCACCTGAAGATTATCGATATACCGGCAAAAATAATCGGCAGAACTACCAGTAGTCTGTTCTCACTAAAACCAAAAAACAATTCCAATCGTCGATGAAATGCTAAACATAATATGAGCATGCAGAATATAGCTAAATTGACCGCCATTCTGGCATCTATCGAGAGAGCTACAGGAAACCTGCTACCGACGTCTTTTAACATTAATTTAGAAGAGATTTCCTTTATATATCCTCTATACCAAAAGCAGAGCACAAACACAGCAGCAAACAGAACGGCAACCGAGACAGGTAAGGCATGAGTCAGAAAATCTTCAAATCCAAGAGAAGACCTTAAAGCAATCAATATGCCGATAGGATTACCCAGGACAGTTGCCGCTGAACCAATATTTGTCGCCAATACGGAAGATATGACCAAAGGTGTCGGATTTATTTCAAGCGAATCGCTTATTTCCAGAATGACCGCCATCATTACAATCATAGAAGTTACCTCACCGGTTAAGGCGGAAAGAACGGCAGAAAGCACGATTATTATTATATACAGCCTTGCCCCGTCAACGCTTCTCCTTTTTAATGCAACTGATACAAGCCAATGGAAAACGCCGGATTCCTTTAGCATGCCGACGACAATCATCATTCCAATAAGAAATATAATTACATCCAACGATGCAAACCTAAGAAACTGCTCTATGTGAACGCCGCTTATTAAAAATAATGCGGTACTTCCAAGAAAAACAAAACTTAATCTGAGCTGCCAAAATAAAAAAGTCCCCAGTATCGATAGTGTAAAAACAGATAAAATAATTAACTGCTGTGCGGTCAATCCGAGGAAATATCCGCCGATTCCTGTAAAAACAGGAATTAAAAGCAGCAATAAAACTTTTCTCACCATATCATTTCCCAAAGCGATAAACTTCAAAAACTATATCGCAACGCCGTGTAGATATTAGTGTTGTTCTGGAACTGGCCGAAGAAAGTGCTTGGGTAATCGCCGAAGAAGATATTCGCCCCTGCTTCAACAGCTAAATTATCAGTAACCTTGTAATTAACGTTCGGCCGTATATACGCGTCCTTGTCCGATGGTGAAAAATATGTGAATAACGAGCACCTCAGATTCTGATTCATCAAGAGTTTCGTCAGCCGAACGGTAATCAAGTCTCTGTCCCTGTCACGGCTAAGGCCTGCAGGTGAGCTGTTCTTGTGCTGACCATAGTCCAGCATATGCTCCACATAGTATTGCAGGCCGGCAGTCAAATCTTTGCCTATTTCCTGTGAATAACCAACCAGAAACCGCATCTCGGAGTTATTGATATTACCACTATTCCCGCTCGGGTCGTCATCTGATTCGTAGTAGCCAAATTCCAGATTGCCGATTCCTCTACCTATGTTGCCGCGGAAGCTTGCACCGTAAACATTCAAGTCAGGAAATATGGCCTGAGTTTGAGCGGCATTCTGTCCCCCCGGGCTTTTCCAATAACCGCGATAGGCATACAAAGCATATTCATAATTATCGATATTTTTATACAATCGTACTGCGATTTCATCGTCTCTGAACCATCGGTCGGGCTTTTCTATGCGCTGAATTGCGTCCCGGCCGACCAATCTGGCAAGATTCGAGTTCCAGTACGAGATACGCTCACCGGTTATAAAACGGTCGGAGTCAAACTGAGGAGTATAGACGATATCAAGATTGGCAACTTCACTAAATAAGCTTATTTTGGCGGCATCGGAGGGGGCTTTTAGATATTCGGTGTCTCTGCCGATGAAGAAAGACTTCCAATCCTTGGGGAACAGGTCATTGATAAAGACCAAGTCTCCCGTGCCCCAGGTTAGTATCTGTCTTCCGACTTTCAGGTCCATAAAGTCGTACGGCCTGGTGAATATATAGGCTTCGCGAAGGTCGAAATCGGCTTGTTCCTCCACAAGGTCGCCGATGATATCGCCTTTAACTTTGAAATCCGCCCAGTCCAGATACGATGATAAATCAAGCTGTAATCGCTGTTCCATAATCGACATGTCTTTTTCATATTTATCTTTTCTTGTTCGGTAGCCTGAACGTATTTCATAAAAGCCATGAATATCCAGATTTGAGAAAAGTAAACTTAAATCATTTGAGTTTTCTTCCGCAAACACAACGGACAAAGAAAAGCCAACAATCAGCATAGCAACAGTAAAATATTTGCAGCAAATCATCTAACAGCCTCCCTCGGCGGTTTACGAAGGTAACGTTCTGTAAATATGTCTTTCAGGTCAATGTTATACTTGACATCAGTAAACTCCATCTCGGTTTTGCTGCCGGTATTCAGGTCTGAAACGACAGATTTGACAACCGTAGGCAATCCCTGGATTATCTCGACCTTTTGCGATTCGATGACACGGTAGAGCTTGCCTTTTTTATCGTAAAACTCCATCTTCATCGGGACGAAGGTCTTGCGACAAATTGAAACATTAAAGTAGCTGAATTCAACGGCATCCGGCTCCTTCGGCACATTTTTTACCATATAATATTCGTCGGTGGTCTCAATAAGCTTGTGCGTATCTTCTTCAAGGCTTCTGCCTGAAACATCTTCATACAGGAAATCCGAGCCGACAAAGCTGGTTCGTTTGTCGCTGGCGGCGATTCGTTTTACAAGGTCAAGGGCGGGCAGATACAACCATCTGTCATCATCCTTGCTAATGTCTGCATGCTTATGGACCATAAAGACCATCTTGCGAACATCGGCGGGTTTTAGAAAATAAACATAGTATTTCTGGTCGCCGCCGTCTTCGATGTCTTTTCTCAAAATGATAAATTCACGGAGTCTGGCCCGGCCTTTTTTATCCGTGATTGTCATTTTCACTTTTGCTTTGCCATCCTGGCCCTGATAGTAGGCCATAATATTTGCTTTATTAACTATAGTTTCAACATCAGTGATTTTTTCAGGCTGGCTGGGCTCATTAGCCGCTAAAAGCACCATCGAAAACACAAGCACAATTGTCAACGCCGGTAACAATTTCACATCACACCTCGCTTTCAGTCTTTTGAATTCTCCTGCATGCCTCCCTGCGTGACATTATTCCGCAGATAAGCGCCATTACAGGTATTGCTATTATACTAATCCAGGCCAGCCTGCCCCAGCCGAGCTTCCAGTATTGATGTAAATTGACCGCGACCAAAACAGCCGTTGCGGCTGAAATGATAAGGCAAAAACCACAATTACAGGCTGGGGATGCCGGTGCAGGCTTGAATTTAAATAATTTTTTCTCTGCCAGTTTTATTATAGCAGGTAAAGCCATAAGTGTAATTACCCCCGAGAGGGCCATTATTGCACACAAGAATATTCCTACTGTTTTATAAGGCACTAAAGAAGCTGCAAGCAGCGGCAAAAATCCAATGGCAATAACAAGGACGTTTCTGCTTATTGCCCTGGCAGGCTCGCCGAACATCACGCCGGCACTTGACCGCCAGGAGCCGGTCTCAGCGACGCTGGCTCTGGCACGTTCGAGAAAGTGTATGGCGAAATCAACCGCCATTCCCAAAGTTAATGCGCTTAAAACAGCGACCGGCATATCATAATCCTTGCCGGTCAAGCCTATTATCCCGTAGATAACAACTATTGTAATTGTCAATGGTATCATACAAATAATGCCCCACAAGGGCGAACGGAAAAGTATTGTCATCATAATAAAGACAACAATGAAACTACCCAAAAAAGACTGCAGCATCCCAAAGACCATCTTGTCCTGCCAGACAGTATTGATATATGTAAGCCCCGCCCAGTTATATCTTAGCGGCACCGGCGGTTGATTTTCGGCAAAAAAGTTATCAACGGCTTTCACGACTTTTTCCATATCTCTATTGTCGCCGCTGGTTAGCTGCATCCAGATATTCGCCTTCATATAATCATAGGTAACGAGGTGCCATAAATCATCCGGATTATGACTGCTTTGGAACTGCAGAAGGCACTGAGCCACAGCAGCAGATGAGCCCGGAATAATATAGCTTTCAGGTCTGCCGTCAATGAGCTCTTGATAAACCTTCTTTACGACATCCGCCACAGAATTGCTCTTTCCTAAAAGGCCAAACTCATTTAGATACTTTTGCAAACTTGAGACATATTCAAGCACTTCAGGCTGCTTGAATAGCTTTATTCCTTCTTTTTCCACCTCAAAAAAATCAGCTATTTCGTACCATACGTCGACAGCATCATCCCTGCCGGCTTCCTCGGCCGCCTGGATTTTTTCGTTTGCTGTTTCTATTAACTCGTTAAAAAATTGCTCCCGGCCTTCGTAGTCTGATGCTTTGGATAAAAGGAATTTTTCAATTTCAATAATCAAGTCTGCTGCCTGTGGAATTTCCTCTTTAAGCTCATCACCCTTCTTTAGCCAGCGGTCTCGCAATCGGCTTACAAATTCGTTGTCGATTTTCCCTTCGGTTGCGTCTTCGAGCACCAGATAGGCCATATAGGTTCCGCCGAAGTGCTTGTTGAGTTCGATGTCGGCCCGGCGGATTGGGTGGCTTTTCGAGAACCATTTTACAGGGTTGTCATTTATTCGGATTCGAGTAATTCCATAAACGGCAATTATGGTTATTAAAATGATAACTGCCAATATTGGTTTTGCTTTGATGAAAGTAAAATTTCCGGTTCTGTTTAGCAGCCTGGTAAGCCAGTTTTTCTTTTCTATGTGTACCGCTTTGCGGCCGAAGTTATCAAGCGACTTTTCGCTTATCATCATTATATAAGCAGGCACAAATGTTACGGTGAATATCCATGCAATCATAATTCCGACAGCTACAAAAACGCCGAAGACCTGAACCGGAGGAATCGGTGTCAGGGCAAGAGAAGCAAACCCGGCTGCCGAGGTTAGCGAGGTATAAAGCATAGGGACAAACAGGTTACTCATAACCTCCTTGGTGGTATTAACTTTCCCCTTCTCTTTTGTGTAAAGGTCAAAGAATTCTGAAAGAATATGCACCGAGTCCACCACGGCTATCGGCATAAGGAAAATCGGTATCATCGAACTCATAATGTGAACAGGAAATCCGAAACCGATTAAAAGCCCCATCGTCGAAATCATCGATACCATTGCTACAATCATCGGCGCGATAACAAGTACGGGCTTTCGGAAGAACAGCAGCATCAAAATGAAAATAATTACCATCGCCAGGGGCGCTGAGATTGCCATTTGGATAAACATCTCGACCCCAAAAGTATCCTCGGCAACCGGCAAACCCGTAATGTGATATTGTTCATCCCCGGAAAACGTGGCGATTTTCTCTTTCAGCCTGCTATATACACGGTAACTCAGGTCCTTACTTGTCAGCGGCAGATACAGGCAGATAGCTTTGCCGTCCTCAGAAACAAGCGTGCCATTTAGCAGCGGATTGCTCATTGCCTTGTCTCGGATTTCCAAAGCTTCTGCCTCGGTAGCAGGCGGCTTTCTCATCAGCCATTCAAACTTAACCTCGCCGGGACCGCCCTGGCCGATATGGTCGACAGTCGAGGGTGCAAGTAAATCAACTTCGACAACACCGACTTGTTTGTCCGGCTCCTGTTCGTCGGGCCAGGAAAGAGTTCTTGCAAACTCCGTCAGCTCGTAAATTCTGGCCAACGAGGCCGGACTAAATACACCATTGGGGTTTTCATTATTGACAATACCTACGACGACTATGTCATTTAACGCAAACTGCTCCTTGGTTAAATTGTGAAATACTCGAACTGCTTCATCCTCCGAGAGCATATTTTCAGGGTCCGTGTCAACCTTGATGAGAGGTATTAAGGCCCCTGTGGCCAATGTAAAAGCAACCATAACTATGGTGATTAATTTATAATGCTTCAGCGAATAACCAATAATTGACTGTCTAAAATCCATCTTTTAGCACCTTAATTATGTTATTTAACATTATTGTTTGGCCAAATTCGAGATATGTCAAGATTGTTCTATATGAGGGGAAATAAGGACTTTTGCCACCCCTCTGTAGCTAACTTCATACTTTACAGGGATATTCTTATCAGAATTACCGCTGTTAATGTAGAACCTTACTTAACCAGCCACCCTCTTAGGCCGAATAAATAGTCAAGATAGCGGCTATTAGCATATAAACATACTTAAAAGGCCCATAATTTCAGGTTTTCGGAGTTTTCAAAAAAATGCAATAAACTCCTTTTTGAATCCGTCTTTAATACTGACCAGTCAGTTTTATGCAAACATTTGGTTGGTAATATTCATATTAAAGAAAGAACTTTTGTCATAACCAAGACAGCGATTATGATGTGTAATAATAAGAAAAGAAAGATTATACAGGCCGTTGAGAAGCTGGCCGCAAGACAAAGACTGTATGAAATAACGCTGGATGACGTTGTCAAAGAAGCCAAAATCGGGAAAGGAACCATCTATCATTACTTCAGGAATAAAGAAG